>NZ_CP034170.1:3051970-3377955 GCF_003860405.1 Nakamurella antarctica
TGACGCCGCGGCGCAGATGCGCCCCCGCGCACCCGAGTTACTCACACCGACGGGCCCGCGCCCTATTCGCGCCGCCCTATTCGCGCCGCCCTATTCGCGTCGCCCTATTCGCGCCGCCCTATTCGCGCCGCCCTATTCGCGCCGCCCTATTCGCGTAGCCCTATTCGCGTAGCCCTATTCGCACGCGGGGGAAACAGAGGCGTCGGCCCCGCCGCCAGCGCCCTTGCTGAAGCTGCCCGCGAAAGATATCCGCGAGCTGAACCGACGAATCCGTCTCGGACCTCTTAGCCGAATCGACCCGAGATGTAGTCCTCGGTAGCCTTTTTCGTGGGATTTGAGAATATCTTGGTGGTCTCGTCATACTCAACCAGCTTGCCTGGCTGGCCAACGCCAGCCAGGTTAAAGAAGGCCGTACGGTCGCTGACCCGCGCCGCCTGCTGCATGTTGTGAGTGACAATCACGATCGTGTAGCGCTGCTTCAACTCAGTAATCAGGTCCTCAATGGCAAGCGTCGAGATCGGGTCGAGGGCAGAGCACGGCTCATCCATCAGCAGCACCTGAGGTTCGATGGCGATGGCGCGCGCGATACACAGTCGCTGTTGTTGACCACCGGAGAGGCCGCCGCCCGGGCGATTGAGCCGCGTCTTGACTTCCTCCCACAGGTTCGCCCCGCGCAAGGACCGTTCGACGATATCGTCGTATTCTTTCTTGCTCTTCTTCGCACCCGCGAGCTTGAAGCCAGCCACCACATTGTCGTAAATCGTCATAGCAGGGAATGGATTTGCCTTCTGGAACACCATTCCGACCGTTCGCCGCACGTTGACCGGATCCACACCCGGCCCGTACAGGTCCTCACCGTCAAGCAGCACTTTGCCGGTGACGCGCCCGCCGGGAATTACCTCATGCATCCTGTTCATAGTCCGCAGAAAAGTGGATTTTCCACAGCCCGAAGGTCCGATAAAGGCAGTCACCGTCAGGGGTGCAATTTTTATTGACGCTTCCTCGACGGCCAGGAAATCACCGTAGTAAACGTTGAGATCTTCGACATCAATACGCTTTGCCATGCTTAAGTGGCCTCCAAAGCCTGTACTGCTGGATGGAATGTTCTAGCGCGCCTTCGGGCGGACCAGCCTGGCGATGACGCGAGCAACGACATTGAGGATGAGCACCAGCAGAACGAGTGTCAGGGCAGCTCCCCACGCCCGTCCCGAGGTGTTGTCAGTGACGGACCCGCCGAGTTTGCCGAGTTGATCCCAAATCATCATTGGCAGCGTCGCCTGGTCGCCGGAAAACGGGTTGGTATTGATCGAGGCGGTGTAGCCGACAAGCAAGATGAGCGGCGCTGTCTCACCGGCGACTCGCGCCACTGCCAGGAGCGCGGATGTGATCAACCCCGACGCCGCCGTGGGGAGCACGACCTTGAGAATCGTGCGCCACCGCGGAACCCCCAGAGCGTAGGACGACTCCCGAAGTTCGCGCGGCACCAGCTTCAGCATTTCTTCGCTGGAGCGCACGGCGACCGGGAGCATGAGGAGAGCAAGAGCAATGGCGCCGGCAGCGCCGAAGGGGCGAAGCCCGAACCCGATCAACAGGAATGTGTACACGAACAGTCCGGCAACAATGGACGGAACCCCCGTCATCACGTCAACGAAGAATGTGACGACCTTGGCGTAGCGCCCCTTGCCGTACTCGACAAGGTAGATAGAGGTGAAAAGTCCTATGGGCAAAGCGATCACTGCGGCGATAGCGACCTGCTGCAGGGTTCCGATCAGCGCCGCGTATACGCCGCCGCCCTCCTTGCGGGTACTGACCCCGTTCATGGAATGCGTGAAAAAGTCTGCGCTGAGCGTGCCCCAACCCTTCACGACGATGTACCCGAGGATCAGAACCAGCGGTACCACCGCGGCTACGAAGGATGAATAGATCAGCGTCGACGCGAAGCGGTCCTTCGCGCGGCGCTTTCCTTCAATCGTGAAGGACCAGATGCTCAAGATGATGATGAAAAGCAGTGCTGCGGACCAGAACGCGGTCCCCCACCCTGACCAGCCGATCCCAAACTTCGCGGTCAGCGCGAGGGCAACGGCAGCAACGCCGCAGGCGACGGGAGCCCAGCGAGGAAGCCTCGCCCCGACAAGCGCAGAAGGTGCGGCTTTTTTGGTGGCTGAAGGTGACTGGATGCTCATCAGACGAACTCCTTCTTCCGGGCAACGACGATCCGGGCGACAGAGTTGACGACGAGGGTGATCACGAAGAGGAAGAGCCCTGCGGCGATCAGCGCGGGCACACCCAGCGCCGAACCGGAAGCTTCGCCGAACTTCAGGGCGATAGTGGAGGAAAAGGTGTCGCCGCCCGGCTCCGTGAGGTGCCAATTAATTTTGAAGCCACTGTTGAGAACCAAGGCCACCGCGATGGTCTCACCTAATGCTCGGCCCAAGCCCAGCATCGCAGCTGAGATCATCCCGGGCCGACCAAACGGCAGGACCGCAGTTTTGACCATTTCCCACTTTGTCGCGCCCAACGCCAACGCGGCGTCCATCGTCTCGCGTGGAACTTGGAGGAAGACCTCGCGGCTGACGGCGGACACGATGGGGATGATCATGATGGCAAGGACAATGCCTGCAATCAGCAAGCTCTTGCCGTATTGCCCCGCCTCCAGCGGCTTGTCGGTGGCGAAAAGCGGTATCCAGCCGAAGTAGTCGGTCAGCCACTTCTGAAATCCGGTGGTCTGGGGGATAAGGAAATACAGACCCCACATGCCGAACACCAGGGATGGAACGGCCGCCAACAGATCAATGATGCCGCCGAGGAACGTTGACACTCGGCGGGAAGAGTAGTGCGCGATAAATAGCGCGATGCCAATTGCTACCGGCACGCCAATCAACATCGCGATGACGGACGACACCACGGTGCCGAAGAGCAGTGCGGCGATACCGAATAGCGGCGGATTTGCAGCGGGCTGCCAGACCTGGGTGGTGAACAGGTTTCCCGCGTTGTCTCCGCTGAACGCGGGCCAAGCCTTCACGATGAGGAAGCCCGCGATGGCCGCCATGACCAAAAGCAACAGCCCACCTGAACCAGCGGCGAGGCTCTTGAAGACCCGATCGCCCAGACGAACCGAGGAGCCACCGATGGAGGATGGCGCACGGCCGGCGGGGCTTGAATCGCGCTGATCGTGCCGTGGTTCAGGCGCGTCGACGCTCACTGGCCTCGCATCGTCGACGACGCGGTCAGTCATTGGTTCGTACCCTCATGTGTGTGGTCTCGTCCCCTCGTGCGAACGCCCGTGTTGCGGTGGACAGTTTCCAGTGAATCTCCGGAGACTGGTGAAAATACGACTCACTGCTGCAGTAGTGCTGACCGAGAAGATGGCCCGTCCGCGAATCTTGCTGCGAACGGGCCATCATCAAGGGTGTCTCGTCTAACTTCTACTTCAGGCCTTGAATCGAAGCAATAACCTTTGCCTGAATTTCGGCGGGCAACGGTGCTGCGCCAACGCTGGCCAAAACCGCTTGGCCCTCGGTGGCGGCGTAGCCGAGGAACGACTTGATCAACGGCAACTTGTCACCGTTACCCGTCGAGCACACGATCTCGTAGGTGACAAGGATGATCGGGTACGCCCCGGCTTCCTTGGTGGCGTAGTCAAGCTTGAGCGCCAAGTCTGCTCCGGTACCTACAACTTTGGCGGCGGCGACGGCCTTGCCAGCGCTTTCGCCGGTGAGTTCCACCGGCCCGGAGCCGTCGTTGATCTGCGCTACCGAGAGCTTATTGTCGGTGGCGTAGCCCCACTCGAGGTAGCCGATGGAGCCTTCACGGCCCTTCACTTCCTGCGCCACACCATCGGATGCCTGCGCTGCGATCCCGCCTGGGGCGGCCCACGCCTTGGCTGGGTCGAAGGTCCAGGCGCCAGCACTCGCCGCCTTCAGGTATTTGGTGAAGTTCTCGGTGGTCCCTGAGTCTTCTGCGCGGTGCACCGACTGAATGGTGGTCGAGGGCAGCGTGGCGCCGGAGTTCAACTTAGCAATCGCCGGGTCGTTCCACGTGGTGATGGTGCCGGCGAAAATACCCGCCAGGGTGGGGCCATCAAGGACCAGCTTGTCGACTCCCGGCAGGTTGTAGGCCAAGGCGATCGGGCCGGTTACCAGCGGGAGGTTAATGGCGTCGGCGCCTTGGCACCGGTCGGTCTTGGCCGAAGCCGCCTGCTCTGGCTTGAGAGAGGAATCCGAACCCGCGAAATCGACCTGGTTGCCGATGAAGTCGGTGATGCCTTTACCGGACCCGCCGCCGCCGTACTGGTTGACGTTGGCACCGCATTTGGCGTTAAAAGCCAGAATCCACTCCTCCATCACCTTGCCCTGGGCGGTAGAGCCGGAGCTTCGCAGATCCCCGGTGGCGCAGGGGAAGTCGGCGGTCGCTGCACTGGACGGTGCCGAGCTGGACGCTGACGAGCTAGAAGCCGGGGCGGAGCTAGACGCTGCCGAGCTAGAAGCCGGGGCGGAGCTGGACGCTGCCGAGCTAGAAGCCGGGGCGGAGCTGGACATATCTGCTGCGCTCGAGGCAGCAACACTCGAAGCTACCGAGCTGGTGCTGGAAGAGCCTGCTGTCGAGTTGTTGTCGGTGCCGCATGCGGCCAAGGTCAGTGCGGCAGCGGTGAACAGGGATACTGCAGAAATCTTGCGCGTGATGTTCACGCAGGTCCTCCATACGTCGTCCGGCCGTGGTGCTGACCGTCATGAGTGTGATGAGCATCCAGGCGATGCACACGACAGGACGTTAAACACCCAGGGTGACCGGTTGACGCTGACGAGGTGAACCGCAGATGAACAGTGCCGAGACCGGCCACGCCCCGCGGCGCCCGGTGTCTAAACCCGCGAGTACACCACGTCTCGCAGATACCTCTGGAAGCCGAGCTTCTCGTACAGGTGAATCGCTTTGTCGTTGTTCCCTTCGACATACAAGCTCGTGCAATGCAGATTCTTTCGCTCCAGATACGCAAGGCCCGCCAGCGTGAGCGGAGTACCGAGGCCGCGGACCGGAGACTCGGGGTCTACGGCCAGCACATACACCTCACCCACGGACCGCACGGGGCCGGTGCCAGGCGTCGGATCCACTCCGTGCACTTTTGTCCAATGAAAGCCGAGAATCCGATCGGATTCGTCTACCGCGAGGAAGAACCCGGCGGGATCAAACCAAGGCTCAGCCTGCTCGGCTTGCAGCCCTGCAAGGTCGAGACGACCCTGTTCCGGGTGCCAAGAAAAGGCGCGCGCATTAACCCCGAGAAAGGCCTCCTCGTCCTGCCCCACCACGAAGGTCCGCACCGAAACCCCCTGCGGCCACACAGCATCCGCGACCGGCGCCGCGGGCCTGCGCAGCTGCAGTAGTTCACGTGTCGGTGTCAGGGATAGCTTCGATGCCAACTCCGAAGCGGCAACCAGATCTCCGTGCGCCCACACGTCGGGCTGTGCAACCAGCACAGCGGCAAGCAGCGAACTCCCGAGCCCGCAGCGCCGGTACAGCGGATCGACCGCGACTTCGGCGGGGTCGCCCGCATGGAGCACCGCAATCCCAGCGAGTTCTTCCTCGCTAAACGCCAGCAGGTAGGCGTCGGACTCGCTGCCCGAATCTCGATCGAAAGCGTCGAGTATGTGGCCAGAAAATGGAGCGACACCGTCAGCAATGGTGGAGCGTTTCACCAGGCCTAGTACTTCGACCTGTTCTTCGTCGGACAAGGCGGCTTGCCAGGGAGTCAATTCGAAGTTCATTCGGCCAAACCTAGCTGACGGTGCCGGATGGCTCCTCGCGCCCGCCGCTGGTGCGTGCCGGCGGCACCATTTTGTAGCCGACGTTGCGGACTGTTCCGATCAGCGACTCGTGTTCCGGGCCAAGTTTGGCCCGCAACCTGCGCACGTGCACATCGACGGTGCGGGTGCCGCCGAAGAAGTCGTACCCCCACACCTCAGTGACCAGTTGCTCACGAGTGAACACCCGCGAAGGATGTTGGGCGAGGAACTTAAGAAGCTCAAATTCTTTGTAGGTCAGCTCAAGGGTCTTGCCACGCAGGCGCGCGGTGTAGGTATCTTCCTCAATCGTCAGGTCGCCTAGGCTGATAAGTCCGGAATCTGCCACCGGGTTGAGTCGACCGGCCAAAAGCCTTAGCCTGCACTGCACTTCGGCAGGGCCCGCACTGGAGAGCACCACGTCGCAGACCCCCCAGTCGGGACCGATCGCGACGATGCCGCCGTCGGTGACCACCGCCAAGATGGAAACATTGAGCCCGTCGGTGCCCAGAAGGCGACACAGGTTTCGCGCCGCAGCTAGGTCTGAACGGGCGTCGACGACGACGAGCTCATACGGTTCCGAGGTGACGAGCGAAGCAGCTTCGGGCGCTGCCGCTCTCAGCTTCACCGGAAGGAGGTCCAGCGCGGCAAGCACGCTGTTCGGATCTGGGTCAGCGGTAAGTAGGAGAAGGTCCACGCATCCCGTTCCCTTCGGCTTTATGATTCCTCGTCCGACTCTGCAGGCACTTCGCCACGAACGATGCACCAAATACGTGCAGTACGTTGGAGGGACTCCGCAGGCCAATTCTAACCTTCCACCCACAGCCGCCGCGACCAGCGACAGCTTCGGTCAAGACTTGCCTATCCCCCATTTCCCTCCCGACCCCCTCTGCAGAAAATGAGCTCGCAACCACGCATGACGAAACCCGAAACGTCCGCTGCCACAACAGAAATGCACCAGATCTCGATCCACACCGCGGATGGCGTCACACTGCGGGGGATCTCGAGTACCCGAGGGGCAGATCAGCAGCCGCGCGAAGCCGACCGAATCTGTTTTGTCATCTGTCACGGCATGACGAATGCCACTCACAAGCCGAACACCCGGTCGGTGATCGACGCGTTCAGCGCCTTTGGGGCAGTGGTTGCCGTGGACTTTCGCGGCCACGGCTCCTCCGAGGGGCGTTCGTCCGTGGGGCAGATCGAAGTGTTGGACGTGGACGCCGCGATCTCCCAGGCGCGCCGCGAGGGGCACACCACCGTCGTCCTGGTGGGGTTTTCGATGGGGGCCGCCGTAGCACTGCGTCACGCCGGGTTGGCCGCAAGAGCCACGTCGGAAATGGGATTTCCGCTGCGAAACGCCGCTGACGCAGTCGTTTCGGTGAGCGCTCCGTCGCGTTGGTTCTCGCGGGAAAGCACTCCGATGCGCCGAATTCAGTGGCTGCTCGAGCACCCGTTCGGCCCGCTGATCGGCCCCCGGTTGGGGATTCGGCTTGGCAAGCCGTGGGTCCAGGTTCCCTTGACCCCACTCGAGCTTGTGGGCAGCATCGCACCCACGCCGCTCTTGATCGTGCATGGCACGTCCGACCACTACTTCGCGGCGGACCGAGCCCGCGAGTTGCACAAAGCTGCGCCAGCGAGCGAACTGTGGCTGATTCCGGGAATGGGCCACGCCGAGTCCGGGATCAGCGCTGCGACCATCACCGAAATAGCGCAATGGGCTCGCCGAGCCGTCGAAAATGCGAGCATTCTCTGATGCGCAAGTTGCTCATCACCCTCGTCATACTGGGCGCCGTCCTCGTCGCCGCTGACTATGGATTGCGCTGGATCGCGACGACCAAAATCAGTGATGCGGTGGCTAGTCAACTCCGACTCGCAGCCGCGCCGGAGGTGAAAATCGCAGGCTTTCCGTTCACATGGCAAGCAATTTCCGGCAGGTATGACGACGTGTCTATCACGGTGCCGAACCTCTCCCTCGGACCTGTGACCGGTGTAGATGCCGACTTAACGCTCCGCGACACCACCATCGGGCTCTCGGATGCCGTTGCCGGAAATATCGACGCCATGGTGGCCGGAGCAGCAGATTTAATCGTGACTCTCCCGGTATCGAGCCTGGCGGCGGCGCTCCGCCTGACCGGTCTGGCTATCGCCACCGCACCCGATGGGGCGTTAGCGATTTCGAGCACGATCGCGCTCGCGGGTCAGTCCATTCCCGTCACCGGAATTCTCCAGGCGAAAATCGTCGATTCCGTCGTGCAACTGCGCGTGGGCTCTCTGAGCGCGGTCGGACTTGCAGCGCCACCACAGTTGCTGGCAGCGGCCGGGGCGGGGCTTGGCGTCGACCTCCCACTCACCGCCGTACCTTTTCGTATCGACGCGGCATCTGTCTCCGCGGTAGGCGGCAATGTAGTGATAACCGGCGCCGCCAGCAATGTCAGGGTGGCAGATTTACGCAAGTGAACCAGGCCGGCGACCTCGCACACTGCTCCACCAGATGTGTTTCCGGCCTCGTTCCCCGACCCGGACCAGCAGGGCTCGGCGTCAAGCGTTAAGATGACGGGGTGGAATTCTTCTTTACGTCGCTCCTTGTAGCCACCGCTATTTTGATCACCTGGTTCGCCGTGTACGTCGTCTACCGACTGGTAAACGAAGAAAAGTGACCGGCCAGCAGTCCTCGGGCGCAGCCGAGCCTTCTTCCGCCATGCCAGTTTCACCCGCCGCAGACTCCACACCGGAGGCGGCTCTCGAAGTTCAGCGCGGGTCTGGGGATGCCGCCCTTGCTGCGGCCGTTGAGCGTTCCGAGTCGACCGCGTCCACTATCACTATCAACATCGCAGACGTCGCGCCCCTGCCGCTCCCTCTCGATACCGCCAATCTGCGCCTGGGTCCTGGACTTGCAGACGAGAACTTGATTCTGCTTCCCCTGGTTGGAGTGTGGCGCGGCGAAGGCAAGGTGCACACGCCCGGCAGCGCAGACACCGCTTTCGGGCAGCAACTCACGCTCTCCCACGACGGCCGGGGATTCCTTCGTCATGAGTCGCTCACCTGGCTGATCCCGGATGCTGGGCTCGACACCGGACCGGGGCCTGACACTGATCCTGCGCCTGTCCCCGCCAACCGCGAACTTGGCTGGTGGCGTCCGCAGCCTGACGACATCATTGAGCTGCTGATCGCACACTCCGAGGGCGTTGTCGAAATCTTCTACGGCCACGCACAGGGTGTGGCGGCCTGGTCTTTGGGAACTGACGCCGTGGTTCGCACCGTCAGCGCGCCAGCCGTCACCGGAGCGACCCGGCTCTATGGAATCGTCGACGGCAAGCTCGCCTACGTGGAGGAGCGCGCCACCGCAGAATACGAACTTCAGCCGTACCGATCAGCCTTGCTAGAGCGCGTCGCCGGCTGAGCCACCACAGCACTGACGACACCGCAGCGCTGACGACACCGCAGGTGTGATGAATTTTCAGGGCAGGCCCCTGCTGTAGGCGTTTTCCCTACTGATCTCGATCGCAGCCTGGCTGGGTCGGGCACGCGGGCGCACCACAATCATCATCGCGGTGATGTTGGGCTTCGCCAGCAGTTGGAACCGCGCCTAAGCGGTGGTGATCGACGGGTACGCGATCTGAGATCCGTTCGCCAGAAGCACTTTTAGTCCCCCAGCGCCGCCGCGACCACCACGCGCGCCTCAGCTTGCACCTGCGCCAGATGCTCCGGTCCCTTGAAGGACTCCGCGTAGATTTTGTACACGTCTTCGGTGCCGGATGGCCTGGCCGCGAACCACGCGTTCTCCGTGACGACCTTGAGGCCCCCGATAGCTGCGCCGTTACCGGGCGCGGTCACAAGCCGGGCAGTAATCTTCTCCCCCGCCAGTTCATCTGCCGTGACGTCCTCAGGAGCCAGTTTCGCCAGCTTGGCTTTCTGCGCAGTGGAAGCGGCAGCATCGACGCGCGCATAGGCGGGATCACCGTGCACCGCGACCAGCTCCGCGTATAGCTGCGACGGTGACTTCCCAGTCACCGCAAGCATTTCCGAGGCCAGGAGTGCAAGCACAATGCCGTCCTTGTCCGTCGTCCAGACGGTGCCGCGCTTGCGCAGGAAAGACGCGCCCGCCGACTCCTCACCGCCGAAGCCGATGGAGCCATCCAACAGGCCGGGGACGAACCACTTGAAGCCCACCGGCACCTCGTCCAGCCGGCGACCGAGGTCGCTGGCCACCCGGTCAATCATCGATGACGACACCAGCGTCTTCCCGATTCCGGCGGCAACCGGCCAATTCGGGCGATTGCGGAACAGATAATTGATAGCCACCGCGAGATAGTGGTTCGGGTTCATCAACCCACCGTCCGGCGTGACGATGCCATGCCGGTCGGCATCGGTATCGTTACCGGTCGCAATCTGAAACTCGTTGCGGCGAGCGACTAATGAAGCCATGGCCGAAGGCGAGGAGCAGTCCATCCGGATCTTGCCATCCCAGTCCAGCGTCATGAATTTGAAGGTTGGATCCACCTCAGCATTAACGACGGTGAGGTCGAGATCCAGTCTTTCCGCCATCACCCCCCAGTAGCCCACAGAGGCTCCGCCGAGGGGGTCGGCTCCAATTCTGATTCCAGCATCGCGAATCGCATCGAGGTTGAGGACGTTGTCTAGGTCGCCGACGTAGGCCGCGGTGAAGTCGTAGTAGCCAGTGGAGTCGGCATTCTTCGCTTCCTCATACGACATCCGTTTCACCGCAGACAGTCCGCCTTCAATAATGGCGTTGGCTCGGCCCGCGATCCAGGACGTTGCATCCGTATCGGCGGGACCACCGTTCGGCGGGTTGTACTTGAAACCGCCGTCACGCGGGGGGTTGTGGGACGGAGTCACGACAATGCCGTCAGCGAACCCGGAGGTGGCGCCCCGGTTAGCTTTCAAAATGGCGTGCGAGACCGCTGGTGTCGGGGTGTAGCCGTCGTTAACATCCAGCAGCACGGTCACGCCATTGGCGGCCAGCACCTCCAACGCGGTCTGCGTGGCCGGAGCGCTCAGGGCGTGCGAGTCCGCCCCCATAAACAGGGGTCCGTCATACCCTTGGCCCGCTCGGTACTCGCAAATCGCCTGGGTAATTGCGAGGATGTGGTCGCGATTAAAAGCGCCATCGAGTGAGGAGCCGCGGTGGCCCGACGTGCCAAAAATGACGCGTTGTTCGGCACTGGCGGGGTCGGGGTGAATGTCATAGAAAGCGCCGACAACGGCGTCGACATTTATCAGATCTTCGGGGTGCGGCAACTGTCCGGCGCGAGGGTCCATGGATGCATTCAACCTGACGAAGATGAACAGTGGAGCACGGGCGGCTGATTAGTTTTGCCGGAGCAGACCCAGAAGCCGGTCGTGGTCCGAAGAGATTCGGATCTTGCCGGAGTCGATGCTGGTGACGGGCGCGAGAAGACGCACACTGGACACCAGCCACACGCCGTCGGCGGCGATCAGGTCGGTGCGGGTCAAGGGCGATTCTTCGGTGGTCCACCCGTCGAGCGCGGCGTGATGGAACAACCGCCGCACCGTGATCGAGGGCAAAATCCCGTCCTCCGGCGGTGTGATGAGGGTGTCGCCGCGGGCCACCACCACTGCGGCGGTGGCGCCCTCCAGCACGTGGCCATCCGTGCCGACGAAGAGGGCGTCGTCAGCGCCGTGCGCGCGCGCGTACCGCAGAGCCGACATGTTCACGGCGTAGGAGATTGACTTCACACCCGTTAACAGCCACGGCAATGTTGCCGCCGCGGCGCCCGAATGGCCCCTGTCAAGGGTCAGCACACTGATCCCCTCCCGCTGCTGCCGGATCTTTTCCGGCACCTGCGTTCCAGTGACGAAACAGGTGGGCTGCGCGCCGGTCTCGGACCCGCGCGTTGCTGTCAATCGCAACACCATCTCGGCGGGTTCGCGCCAAGCGGTGAGAACAGCATCAATGCCGCGGTGCCACGCCGCAATCGGCGGCGTCGTCATATCGCTCAAGTGCGCCGAAACCTGCAGCCGAGCAAGGTGTTCAGACAGATCGCGCACCTGCCCGGACACCACCAGCAACGTTTCGAAAACGCCCTCGCCGCGCAACACACCGAGATCGTCTACGCGGATCAGCGGCGAGTTCGGGTCGTGGAGATTACCGTCGAGGGTCGCGAGCAGCATCACAACTTACGCAACCTGATCCGGTTCACCGAGTGGTTCGAACCCTTGCGGAGCACCAGGTTCGCCCGGCCCCGGGTGGGTCGGATGTTGTTGATCAGGTTGGGTTCATTGATAGAACCCCAAATGCCGGTGGCGAACTCGACTGCCTGCTCGTCGGTGAGCGAGGCGAATTGATGAAAGAAGGCACCCGGCTCGGCAAAGGCTGACTTACGCAGTTTCAAGAACCGCTCGACGAACCACTGCTGGATATCGCTGCCTTTCGCGTCCACGTAAATGGAGAAGTCGAAAAAGTCGCTCAATGCCAACGCACTGTTGCTGTCTTCGCCAAGTCGCGCGGGCTGCAGCACGTTGAGGCCCTCGACAATCAGCACATCCGGCCGGTGGACGACAATCTCATCGCCGGGGAGAATGTCGTACTTGACGTGGTCATACCGGGGCACCCGCACTTCGTTAACCCCGGATTTGACGTCGGCGACGAATTTGATCAGCGCCCGACGGTCATAGGATTCCGGGAAACCCTTGCGCTGCATCAGACCTTTGCGCTGAAGGACGTGGTTTGGGTAAAGGAAGCCGTCAGTGGTGACGAGCTCCACCCTGGGGGTATCCGGCCAGCGGCACAACAGTTCTTTCAGAACGCGTGCGGTGGTGGACTTCCCGACCGCCACCGACCCGGCCACGCCAATGATGAACGGCGTCCGTTGCTGCTTTTCCCGCAAAAACGATGACGTGACCCGGTGCAACTGTCCCGTACCCCCGACGTACAGGTTGAGCAACCTGGACAGCGGCAGGTAAATGTTCTGCACCTCTTCAAGGTCAATCGGGTCGCCGAGCCCGGACAACCGGTGGATCTCCTCGGCGGTCAGCGGCATCGGCGTTGATTCGGCGAGCTCACTCCACTCGCCACGGGTGAACTCCACCCAGGGGCTACCTGCCGGATGGCCGAGCAGGACGGGCGGGACAGCGGTGTCACCTGGCATGGAGACGATTCTGCTCTTACCGCCGCGAAGCTCTCGCATTGAGGTGCTGTGAGGTCGGACGCAAACACCGGGCGACACGGTCGTCGGCCTACCATCGAAGGTATGACGACTCACACCTCTGCCCTGCTCACGCTGCCCGGAGCCGTTGCGGCCTCTGGCGTAGATGGCGGCGTCGCCTGGCACTATGGTGACCCGACGGTCGAGCAACGGCGCGCCGAACAGGGCGTTGGCCTGGTTGATCGGGACCAGCGCGGTGTGATCACCGTCATCGGCGCGGATCGGCACGACTGGCTGAACAAGCTCACGAGCCAATTGCTGCTGCCGCTGGCCGACGGCACCACCACGCAAGCATTGGTGCTGACCCCGCAAGGTCACGTCGAATACCACTTCGGCGTCACCGAGGTCGGCGACACGACCTACCTGGATACAGACGCGGGGACTGACGAGGGCCTGAGCAAATACCTGCAGATGATGAAGTTCTGGTCCGATGTCGAGGTCACGGTTCGCAGCAACGACTTTCAGCAGCTGAGCCTGATCGGGCCTCGGGCATCTGAGGTTGGCGCCCGTCTCGGGCTTGGCCAGGTGGAGGCCGGGTGCGCCGTACCGCTACCCGAAGGTGGATTTTTACGTGCCACCGACACTGGCTTGGACTTCGTAGTGCCCCACGACCGGGCCTTGACGCTGGCTCAGCAGTTGATCGCCGGCGGCGCGACCCCCGTGGGAACCTGGGCGGACGACGCCTTGCGGATACCGACGAGGCGGGTCCGCACCGGAGTTGACACTGACGACCGCACCATCCCCCACGAGGTGGGCCTCCTCGGCGTCGCCGTCCACATGAACAAGGGCTGCTACCGCGGTCAGGAGACGGTAGCTCGCGTCGCGAACCTTGGCCGCCCACCCCGGCGCCTAGTGATGCTGAACCTCGATGGCACTCAGGACGTACTGCCCAACCCCGGTGACGACATCCTCACCGACCAGGGACGGGTGGTGGGCCGCGTCGGCACAGTCGCCATCCACTACGAGGACGGCCCCATCGCCTTGGCGCTCGTCAAACGGAATATTGGTCCCGAAACCCCGCTGCTCGCGGGCGGTGTCGATGCTCGGATTGACCCGGCGGATGTAGCTCCGGAGAATGCCGCACCCGCCTCAGCGATTGACCGAGCGACCTTCACCAAAATTCGACCGCGGTAACTCTGCATTACCCCGCCGCGCTGTGCTGATGTTTGCCTCACCCACTTACTGTCAGATATTTCGAAGGAGCCCACAGATGCCCGAACTTGTGACCCTGGAATCCATCCAGCAGGCCGCTACCGAAATCCAGGGCATAGCGGTGCGCACCCCGTTGTTGCCGTCGCCGTGGCCAGATCTGTGGTTGAAGCCCGAAACATTGCAGCCTGTCGGTGCTTTCAAGATTCGCGGCGCAGTGACTGCGATGTCTCGATTAACCCCGGAGGTACGGGCGCAGGGGATCCTCGCGCACTCCTCTGGTAACCATGCCCAGGCGGTTGCCTACGCCGCCAAAGTTTTCGGCATCGACGCCCACATAGTGGTCCCCGATAACGCACCAGTTCGAAAGATCGAAGCCACGCGCGCTTTGGGCGCAACGGTCGAGCTGGTTCCATTGACCGAGCGCTTCAGCCGACCCGCAGAACTGGCCGCCAGCACCGGCAAGGCCATGATCGCGCCCTTCGACGACGCCAACGTGATCGCAGGCCAAGGGACCATCGGCTTGGAGATCGCCGAGGACCTTCCAGACGTAGATGTCGTACTGGTGCCCGTGTCCGGCGGCGGGCTTATCTCCGGGATTGCCGCGGCGATCACTGCGTTACTTCCGAACGCGAAAGTTATCGGGGTGGAACCAGAATTAGCTGGCGACGCGGCTGCATCATTCCGCAGCGGGAGCCGCCAGGAGTGGTCACCGCACGACACCGCCCGCACCATCGCTGACGGACTCCGCACGTTTGCTGTAGGACACCTCCCCTGGGAACATATCCGCACCCAGGTGCACGACATCATCACCGTGACCGAGGACGAAATCGCTGAAGCCACTCAGCGGCTGCTGTTGGATGCCAGAATGCTTGCAGAACCGTCGGGGGCGGTCGCGACGGCCGCGTTTCTCTTCCACCGCTCCGAACTGCCGCCAGGAAAAACTGTGGCGATCGTTTCTGGCGGCAATATCGACCCCGCCGTGTTGAAATCCCTTGTTGCGCAGATTTAATGGCAGTGTCTCCGACTCCTCCACCCCCCCTCCCGGGGACGCTCATCACCCTGGCTCCGGCACCAATGGAATTGCCGATGCTGCTGCGGGTCGCTCTCGATGCTCAGCAGATAGGGGTTACGCGCTTCGAATTGTCCTGGCAACAAACAGATCTGGCGCAAGCGGTGGAGATGTTGCGCGCCGAAACGCAGGTAATTCTGACCGCGCCCGGCACCTCGCCGCTTGCGTCCATGGTCGATCTAGTCTGGCGGGACAGGTCCGTGACTGCGGATCTGCCGGGAATGGCGCCGAAGGAATTCTGCCCACCCGGCTCGAACCGGGTTCACCTGCTCGAGTTCCACCTGCATGCCACCGACGTCCTCGGCGAGATACCCTCCCAGGTAGGGCTTATCGCCGCCGGATCGCAGCTGCCGATCTCAGTAAGTAGCGATGGACCAACCGCCATGCTCGCCATGATGGCTGCGCTTTCCGGCGGCTGTCACCTCCGGGTCGGTACCGCGGACTCCGGCGGCGGGCCGCGGGAGAACGTGGCCCTGGCCGCTAAAGCGGTCGGATTTGCCAAACTCGGCGGGCGCCCACCGCTGACCAGTGCCGAGGCCCGCGTTCAGCTCGGCCTGGCGCCTGGCAAGATCGATGCGTGACTACTCCATCATCAGACGGCACTACTCCCGACGAAACCGCTCAGAACTCTACGGACTCTGTCAGCGCCGCACCGGTTGAACTGGTCCGCGTAATCCGGTCCGGGTTCCACGAATGCAGCCATTACGGCGCCATCGTCGTCACCGACGCGGATGGAACGGTGCTGCACTCCCGCGGGGATGTCACGACGCCGGTCTTCCCCCGGTCGTCGAACAAACCTTTCCAATCACTCGCCATGTTGGCTGCAGGCGCGGGTCTGCGCGACGCGGATCTCGCTCTGGCGTCCGCGTCCCATTCCGGCGAAGCCGCACACACCGACCGCGTCCACGCGATGCTGGCCGCGGTGGGTCTGTCCGAGGCCGACTTGCGTTGCCCAGTAGCGCTTCCCCTCAACGAAGCCACCCGGAATGACGTCATCCGCGCCGGTGGATCCGCGCAGCGGGTGTACATGAATTGCTCAGGCAAGCACGCGGGCATGCTCGCTGCGTGCGTCGCTGCCGGGTGGGACCTAGAGAGCTACCTGGACCCCGCACACCCGCTGCAAAAGGCCATCTTCGAACAGGTCGCGAAGATGTCCGGCGAAACCCCCACCGCCACCGGCATCGACGGCTGTGGAGCTCCCCTGTACGCGATCTCGCTGACTGGGCTGGCTCGCGCGTTCGGCAGGATGACGAGCGCGGCCGTCGGCACCCCCGAGCGCACTGTTGCCGATGCGATGCGCGCATACCCCGACATGGTCGGCGGGACCGGGCGTGACGACACCCTGCTGATGGCTGGAATCCCCGGACTTCTCGTCAAAGGTGGGGCCGAGGGCGTCCACACGGCGGCGCTCGCGGACGGTCGTGGCGTCGCAGTAAAAATCCAGGATGGCGGCGACCGAGCCCGGATGCCAGCTCTTGTCGCAGGCCTGCGATATCTGGGCGTCACGGGCGATGTGCTGGACCAGCTCGGCACCGGAACGATTCTCGGCGGCGGTATTCCTGTTGGAACTGTGGCGCTGGCTCCAGACGTGTTCTAGCGCTGCCGCCGATGTTCCCCCTCCCCCAGTGGGCGCCGCCGCCATCATTGTGGGCTGGCTCACTCGCGGCAAACACTCCGACTGCGTGATGTGGCTACGAGTAGCCACGGCGACCCTGTACGATCAAACTTACGATTGATCAACACTGTCGGAGCCGCCGCTAGTCGGCCGCTCCGCTTCTCTGCGTAAGGGGGTCCGCCAGATGGGGCGAGGCCGTCAGAAGGCGAAGCAGACCAAAGTGGCACGGGATCTGAAGTACAACACCCATGACATTGACGTCACCGCCTTACAACGCGAATTGTCCTCACGGCCGGGTTCAGCCCCGCCGAAGGATAGCGATCCCGATGAGGGATTCGAAGACCAGTATCAGGACGTCTACCACGCCGGCCGTTGAATTCGGTCGGGGTCACAGCAACTCAGTGACCTCGACGTCAGCTAATCGGTTATTGGTGTGTGAACGCGTGCAGGCAGCTCGGCTACTCCCACGAAAGTGGGTAGTCGGGAGCCTGTGCGGCGTCCAACAATAGGTGGATGCGTCTCGCGTTCAGCTTCCGCAGCATTCAGTCGCTGCTGCCTTCGAAGCTTGCTCCGCAGCCACTGCTTCCCTCGAAGCTTCCTCCGCAGCCACTGCTGCCTTCGACGTGGGAATGACTCTCGAAGCTTCCAGAACTCCCCTCGTCGACCTGCTTCGAACGAGCCTTCGGCCGCTTCCACGTCAAAGCCGCAAGCCCTGAAATTGCAGCGATCATCACCGCCGCTCCCCAACCGTTCATGAGGCTCCTTCGCCGCGAGTAGTGGGTTCGGCCCCGGAGCGTTGAGGACGCGGGAACCGGGCCATCGGGTCCACCCGCAAAAGATCGGACACCAGGGGTGGTCAGAAGCGGGGGTGGTCAGAAGCGGGGGTGGTCAGAAGCGGGGGTGGTCACCCTCGAGAAATGCCCGCACATCTGCGTCCCCGGTCTGGTCCGCAGTCTCGATCGATCCCAGTACCCAAGACGGCACGTGCCGCGCGGTCAGGATCGCTTGGGCACGGTCAACGTCATCCGGCGCCACTACGGCCACCATTCCAACCCCCATATTGAACGCCGTCTCCATTTCGGGGCGTTCGACGCGACCATGGGAGGAAACGAAACCGAAAACTGGCGGAGGCGTCCATGTACGACGATCTAACCTCGCGACGAGACCCTTGGGGATGACCCGCGCCAGGTTGTTGGCTAGGCCGCCGCCGGTGATGTGCGCGTAGGCGTGCACCTCCGTGTCGCGAGCGAGCGCCAAACAATCCAGAGCATAAATCCGGGTAGGCTCCAGCAATTCCTCGCCCAGGGTACGGCCGAATTCCTCGACATACCCTTCAAGCGACAGACGGGCAATCTCTAGGAGCACGTGCCGCACCATGGAGTATCCGTTGGAATGCACTCCGGATGCGGCCATCGCGATTACGACGTCACCGGGGCGCACGCGATCGGGCCCCAGGATGGCGTCGGCCTCGACAATGCCCACCGCGGTCGCAGCGAGATCATAATCATTTGCCTGCATGAGACCGGGGTGCTCGGCGGTTTCGCCGCCGACCAAGGCGCATCCAGAGCGGACGCACCCTTCGGCGATCCCGGAGACGATGGAGGCGATGCGCTGCGGATTCAGCGACCCGCAGGCTATGTAGTCCTGTAGAAACAGGGGCTCGGCGCCGCAGGCCACCAGATCGTCGACCACCATGGCGACGAGATCGATCCCGATCGTGTCGTGGATGTCCATGGCCTGCGCGATGGCGGACTTCGTGCCTACGCCATCGGATGACGATGCCAGTACGGGCTCGCGATACTTGCCAACAGGCAACTTGTACAACGATGCAAATCCCCCGATACCGCCGAGAACCTCTGGGCGCTTTGTCCTTTCGGTAAAAGGTTTCATCAGCTCGACGGCAGATTCACCGGCTTCGATGGACACTCCGGCGCCTGCGTAGGTCGCTCCGGTGCTAATGGGATGGTTCTGAATTGGCTGCTGTGAATTCATGGTCTGGTTAAGGCGTCCTCGGCGCCGTAGGCAGCGGCATGCATGGGGGCGGCATCGCCAGCGACTCCGCGAGCGATCCCCTCCAGCACGTGCTTGCCCGCTTGGTCGGGGATGGGAATGGGGTACTCGCCGGTGAAACAGGCTGTGCAGAGACGATTTTTGGGCTGCTCGCTGGCCGCGATGAGACCGTCCAACGAAACGTATCCGAGCGTGTCAGCGCCAATGAACGCGCGCACGGACTCGATCGCGGACTCATCGGGGCTTGCGTTCGCGATCAACTCGGTGCGAGAAGCGAAGTCAATGCCGTAGAAGCAGGGCCACCGCACGGGCGGGGCCGCGATCCGCACATGAACTTCGAGTGCGCCTGATTCACGGAGCATCCGCACAAGAGCGCGCTGCGTATTTCCACGGACAATCGAATCATCAACCACCACAAGGCGTTTGCCGCGGATCACATCGCGTAGCGGATTCAACTTCAACCGAATTCCCAGCTGACGGATGGTCTGCGAGGGCTGAATGAAGGTCCGTCCGACATAGGCGTTTTTGACAAGGCCCTGGCCGTACGGGATGCCCGACTGCTGGGCGTAACCAATAGCCGCGGGCGTACCGGACTCCGGGGTGGGGATCACGAGATCCGCCTCGGCCGGCGCCTCAATTGCGAGCCTGCGGCCCACGTCGACCCGAGTCGCATTGACACCGCGACCAGCGATGGTCGTGTCCGGGCGGGCGAGATAGGCGTATTCGAACAAGCAGCCTTTGGGGTCCGGGGTAGCGAATCGTTCGCTACGCAATCCGTCGGCGTCGATGGCGAGGAACTCGCCGGGCTCGACCTCTCTTACGAAAGATGCGCCCACAATATCCAAAGCCGCCGTTTCGGAGGCGACGACCCAACCGCGATCCAACCGGCCCAACACCAAGGGGTGGATGCCCTGCGGGTCGCGGGCTGCGTACAGGGTGTGCTCGTCACAGAACACAAGGCAGAAGGCGCCCTTGAGCGTCGGGAACAGCTCCATGGCCGCGGCCTGAATACTGGAGTCCGCGCTGCGAGCAGCGAGAAGTCTGGTGACGATATCGGAGTCGGTGGTAATCCCGCGGCGCTTGCCCGGGAAGGCGTCGGCCTGGGCCGACAGCTCTGCGGTGTTGACCAGGTTGCCGTTGTGACCGAGGGCGATTCCGCTGCCCACGGCGGTGGTGGCGAACGTGGGCTGCGCGTTCTCCCAGTTGTTGCCGCCGGTCGTCGAATATCGGCAATGCCCGACAGCGATATGGCCGTTGAGAGAAGACAAGGTCTGCTCGTCAAAGACTTGGGACACGAGGCCCAGATCTTTGAACACCACTATCTGCGACCCATCGGAAACGGCGATTCCCGCGGCCTCCTGGCCCCGGTGCTGCAGCGCATAAAGTCCGTAGTAGGCCAGCTTCGCGACTTCCTCGCCAGGTGCCCATACGCCGAACACCCCGCACTCTTCGCTGGGGCGGGGTCGACGATATCGGGATCGATCCGGATGCCTTGGGGAAGGTTCGGCTGTAGCCGGGACGTGCTGGGGGTCGGGTGCGGACCGTTTCCCACGTGATCGAGCTCCTCGCATAGCAGGGATCAACGATCCCTGACTCTAACTGGTCTCACGCCGACCTGCGGCCGCTTGTCCCGATGTACGTCTGAGCAGGCGGGTGCGGTGACCGACCTCACCAGAATCTGGCGGTTCGCGGGGTTCCTACGCTCCATCCATAGGTGGGCTCGTCATTGCTGTTGGGCTCGTCATCGCTGTTGGGCTCGTCATCGGGAAACAGCCAGCAAGGTCTGCTCGCAGGCCGCTGGCGTGAGCGCGTCCCTGCTCGACGGCCTCGTGCCAACTGAGCCGCCCAACGACCAGGTCCAGCCACGTTCCGCCGTCCATCTCGACCACGTTCGGCGGGGTTCCGCGCGTATGCCGCGGACCATCGATGGCTTGCACGGCCGCGAAGGGTGGCACGCGAATCTCAACGGTGTGCCCGGGTTGGATTTGCGCCAACCACCGCAGCGTGGTCCGGACCACCGATTGGGTCGTATTTCTATCCAGGCCGCCTGACCCCACGGCCGCCACCGCCGCCACAGCTGCGGCAAACTCGGCCTGGGTGATGGGTTTCTTGACCACGCCTGCAGCCTAGCCGCGGGCGGACAGGGCACTGTCCGGGCTGGCGCCCTCTCAGCACCGCTCGCCCGCTGTGGGCAGCCTCGGACATTACCGGCACTTTGCCTCAAATGGGTCAATTTGCCCGAATCACAGACGCGCCGGCCTCCGCAGTGCGATCCTTGCCAGACGCACTTCCTTTGCTGCGCACTCGCTCAGGTTCACCTCCATCACCAATGTCCCGAAGCTCTGAAGGTCACCATGAAACTAGCTGCACGATCAGCCCTTATCGCACTCGTCGGCATTGCCCTAGCTGCGTGCAGCACCACGGTTCCCGGCAAAGCGGGCATCAACAACGCTGACCTCGTGGCAGCGGCGGCAAATAAAGGTGAAATTCCGCAGATGACGGACCTGCCGAGTACTCAGACGCAGATTCCGGCAGCAACCGATACCCCTTCCAACCCCGAAACACCTGAATTACCCACCGATATCGCTCTTCCGACAGGCGAGTCCGGCTTCCCCACCGATCTTTCGGGGCTGCCCACTGAGGAGCTTCCCGCCAACTGGCCAGCAGAAGTAGCACTGCCTGACGGCGCAAAGGTGATCTCAGGGATGGTCGATCCGTCCATGGGGCTCGTTACGGTCTTCACCGTCCCCGCCACCACGCCGAAAGATCTGGCTGCCTATTTTGAAGGCAACCTCACTGCGGCTGGCTACGCCCCGGGGCAGAACTTCAGCTACGGCGGCGTCTATCTCGGTGAGTTCACCAAGGGCACGGTCACCGTCACCTTGACCATCACCCCAGTGGAAGCGGACAGTGCGGGCAGTATTTCAATCGCCGGCCTGTAACCCTCCGCGCCCCTGGCCGCACTCACGGTGTGCACCCTCATGGTCCACCGCCTGCCATCTGTTCGGCTATTGGGTACGAATAACGTCTGTGAACTCCCCTTCGCTGTTACCTGTCTCCGAACCTGATTCCCCTGCCGCCGTTGTACTCGTTCTGCATGGGGGCCGCGCAAATTCGATGGCCCCGGTGTCTGGCCGGAATTTGGCAGTGTTGCGGCTACGGCCCGTAGCGAGCGCCATTCGACGCGCCGGGCGGCGCGCTGGAACCCCGCTCGCGGTGTACCGGCTGCAACTCGCCGTCCGTGGGTGGAATGGCGATGGTGCAGGTGCCATATCCGACGGCAGGTGGGCGCTCGCGCAGATTAAGGCCCAGTATCCCGGCGTTCCCGTCATTTTAGTGGGCCATTCCATGGGTGGTCGGACCGCAATGCGGCTGACCGATGACCCCGCGATAGTGGGAATGGTCGGACTCGCGCCGTGGCTCGAGAGTGGTGACCCAATCGTCGCCCCCGCCGGATTTCCTCTTCGCGTCCTCCACGGCTCGAATGACAGGATTGTCCCCGAGCGCAACACGCTTCCCTACGTGGCGCGTGCTGTCGCGGCAGGCGTCCTGGTAGATCGCACGGTGTTGAGTGGCACCGCACACGGGATGCTGCGAAAGTGGTTCACGTGGCACCGCCTGACGGCTGAAGCCGTCCTGCGGTTCGCTTCCTAGACCCGGCGAGGCCCAGTTCCCGGCAAGTGCCCGATTCCGGCCAGGCACCGTTCCCGGCGGGCAGTGGCTGAGCCCCGGCTTTCGCGCAGAAACCGGGTGCCAGCGAACAATAGGCAAGAAGTTACCCGCCGAACTACCCGAACAGCGCCGGCAGGGTGCCTTCCCAAGCAGAGCGCAAATCTTCCAAGCCAAATATGCCCACACCCTGGATGTCCAGGGTCTGTCCGGCAGGGTCGTCCAACGCTGCCGGGTTGACGACTCCGATCCGCACCATCGGCTGCTTCCGCGCTTGGCACATTTCAGTGAAACGCAGCTCTTCGGTGCGCGGCACCGCCACCAGCACCCGAGCACTCGACTCGGAAAACATCTGGACGAATGCCTCGGCGACAGTAACCGCCGCACCGTTCGAATACGGCAGCACCAGGCGCGCACCGGTCTCGCCCACGATGCACATCTCCACGATCGCCTGCAGCAGGCCACCCTCGGAGAGATCGTGCGCAGCAGTGACCATGCCGTCGCGGGAGCCAGCGATCAGGATCTCTCCTAGTAGACGTTCGGCCTCGAGGTCCACCCGCGGTGGCAAGCCGCCCAAGTGCCCGTGCATGACGTTGGCCCACTCGGAACCGCCGAACTCGTCGTGGGTCTCGCCCAGCAGGATCAGAGTTTCGCCCGCTTCCTGGCCGATGCCGGTAATGGTGCGTCGACGAACGTCATCGATAACGCCGAGCACGCCGATCACGGGCGAGGGCAGGATCGCGGTGCCGCCGGTCTGGTTGTACAAGCTGACATTGCCGCCGGTGACGGGGATCCCCAGGACCGCGCAGCCGTCGGCCAACCCGTGGATCGCTTCGGAAAGCTGCCACATGACGCCCGGGTCTTCCGGCGACCCGAAGTTGAGACAGTCGGTCACGGCCTTGGGTGTGGCCCCGCCGGTGACGACGTTGCGGTAGGCCTCAGCCAGCGCCAACTGCGCGCCGTGATACGGGTCGAGCATCGTGAAGCGCGAGTTGCAGTCCGTGGCCATCGAGACGCCGAGGTGGGAGTCGTCGGAGACGCGGATCAGCCCGGAGTCGGAAGGCTGCGCCAGCACGGTGTTTCCCCGTACGTAACGGTCGTACTGGTCGGTCACCCAGGCTCGGGAACACAGGTTCGGCGACGAGATCATCGCAAACACCGTGTCGCGCAACTCTTCTAATGTCTCGGGCCGCTTCAGGGAATCCGGTGTGTTGGCCTGGAGCGCGTCTTGGAATTCAGGGCGCTGGATCGGACGGTTGTACACGGGTCCGTCATGGGCGACTGTCCGCGGGGGCACATCGACCACGACCTCGTCGTTGAAAGTGATGATGAGCCGCTGGGTGTCGGTGACTTCGCCGATGACATCGGCCTGCACCTCCCATTTCTTGCAGACCTGCAGAAACGCCTCCACCTTGTCCGGGGTGACGACAGCGCACATCCGCTCCTGGGACTCAGAGGAGAGTATTTCGGCTGGCGACATCCCGGTGGCCCGCAGCGGGACCTGGTCGAGCCAGATGTGCATGCCACCGTCTCCGGCGGCCGCGAGTTCGGAGGTGGCGCAGGACAATCCGGCCCCTCCCAGGTCTTGGATGCCCACGACCAAGTTGGCGGCAAAGATTTCGAGGGTGCACTCGATGAGCACCTTTTCGGCAAACGGGTCGCCCACCTGAACGGAGGGCAGCTTCCGACGAGAGTTGCTTCCGGCACCCGCATTTCCGTCATCGGAGAAGGTATCGGAGGCCAGCACCGAAACGCCGCCAATGCCGTCGAGGCCGGTGCGCGAGCCGTACAGGATGACCTTGTTACCGGCGCCGGACGCATGCGCGGTGTGCATGTCCGCCGAGCGAAGGACGCCGATGCAACCGGCGTTGACCAGGGGGTTGCCCGCAAAGCTGGCATCGAAGAACACTTCGCCACCAATGTTCGGCAGCCCCAACGAGTTTCCGTAGCCACCCACGCCGGACACGATGCCGGGGACGACGCGGGCGGTATCGGCGGCATCCGCCGGACCGAACCGTAATTGGTCCATCACGGCGACCGGACGTGCGCCCATGGCAAGGATGTCGCGGACAATCCCGCCCACACCCGTTGCAGCGCCTTGATAAGGCTCCACATACGACGGGTGATTGTGCGATTCGACCTTGAACGTCACCGCCCAGCCATCGCCAATGTCGACGACACCCGCATTTTCGCCAATGCCCGCCAGCATTTTCGAACGCATCTCCGGTGTGGTGGTCTTACCGAAGTAGGCCAAGTGCACCTTGGATGACTTGTAGGAGCAGTGCTCGGACCACATCACCGAGTACATCGCCAGTTCGGCGTCCGTCGGCCGACGGCCGAGGATCTCGCGGATAGCGACGTATTCGTCGTCCTTGAGGCCAAGTTCCCGGTAGGGCTGGACCATTTCCGGTGTGGCGGCGGCAGTTTCGACAGTATCAACGGCAGGCACAGGGTTTCAGACCTTCAGAAGCGAATCGATGATGGAGAAGAACATGCCGAGACCGTCGTCCGTCGGCCCGGTGAGTGGATCAATGGCGTGCTCGGGGTGCGGCATCAATGCGGCGATCCGGCCGTCGGCGGAGCAGATCCCGGCGATGTCGTTGAGCGATCCATTGGGGTTGCCTTGGCGGGGGCTCTCGCCGATGTAGCGGAACAGCACCCGGCCTTCGCCTTCGAGCTCGGCCAACGTGTCGGCGTGCGCAACGTAGCGACCCTCGGCATTTTTGAGCGGCACTAAAATCTCCGAGCCCGCTTGATAACGCGAAGTCCATACGGTATCGGTGTTTTCCACACGCAGCCACTGGTCGCGGCACTTGAACTTGAGGCCCGAGTTACGCATCACCACGCCGGGCAGCAGGCCGGCTTCGGTGAGGATTTGGAAACCGTTGCAGATGCCCAAGACGGGGAGCCCCTTGGCCGCGGCGTCGATGACGGCCCGCATGACGGTGGCATGGGCGGAGATAGCACCGGCGCGAAGGTAGTCGCCGTAGGAGAATCCCCCCGGGACGATGACGGCGTCGACGCCCTGCAAGTCGTCATCGGCGTGCCACAACGCTACGGCTTCAGCGCCGGTAAACCGGACGGCGCGGGCAGCATCGACGTCATCGAGCGTGCCCGGGAAGGTGATGACACCGATCCGAGCGCCAGCGACAGCCGAACTCATGTTTGCGGCCGAACTCATGCCGACGGCGCAGCGTCGGGAAGCCGGCGAATTTGCCATTCCTCGATGACAGGGTTGGCCAGCAACGTCGAAGCAATCTCTTCGAGTTCGGCGTCGGTGACACTGTCGTCGACTTCGAGGTCGAAGTGCTTACCCTGGCGTACCTGGGCGAATCCAGGGTGGCCGGTCCGACCGAGGGCGCCGAGAATGGCCTTGCCCTGCGGGTCGAGAATCTCGGACTTGATAACCACGACAACTTCTACGCGCGCCAAGACGAATCTCCAAAGGGCATGAGGGAGTAATCGGACGGGTTTAGCCTATCGCTTCTCGCCGTCGTTCACCCCCGGGGCAGATCAGCGGCGTCGTCACAGTGTGCAGTGGCCTCACGGCGCGAGGCGGGAAAGTGAGCCATCGATCAGCGCCCGCCCAGATTCAGGAGAGGCGCCCGCCGCGCTACCGTGGAGGGCTACGAAGGGGCTCCATCCATGAAGATCACTAAATTCGGACATTCCTGCCTGCTGGTCGAGACCGGCAATGCGCGGATCCTGACCGACCCAGGCGCGTTCTCCACCGGTTTTGGAGCCGTGGGATCGCTCGACGCCGTGCTCATCACGCATCTGCATGCGGACCACTTGGACCTGAGCCGGATATCAGCCCTGCTCGCCGCGAACCCCCTTGCTGTGATGTACGCAGACCCCGGCAGCGTTACGTCGCTGGCCGAGATTGGCATCACCGCCGCTGGGGTACATGCCGGTGACGTTCTAGAGATCGGCGACGTGACCGTGGAGGTTTTCGGCGATATCCACGCGGTGATCCACCACGACCTGCCGAACGTAGAGAACCGCGGCTACTTGATCGCAGGCCGCCTCTACCTTCCGGGAGATTCGCTGTCGGTGCCGGCTAACCCAGTCGAAATCCTCGCGCTGCCCACGATGGCGCCGTGGATGGCGGTAAAGGAATCGATCGAGTTCCTGCGAACGGTAGATCCGACAGTTGCCATCCCCATCCACGAAGCAATGCTGGCATCGACCGACATCGTGTACGGGCTCTTGCAAAAGCTGAAGCCCGCAGATACCCAGTGGCTCAACATCGACGATGGCCAGGCGGTTGAGCTCTAAAGCCCCAAGGCCACCACCCGGGCGTCAGCTGGCTCGGCGCAGCGCGGTGATGGGCTCGATTGTGGCGGCCTTAATCGCCGGATAGGCGCCTGCGAGGAGCCCGATCAGCGAGCCCAAAACCGGTGCCAACAAAGCGATTTGCAGGTCCAAGATCGGAGTCCAGTCTCGGGTCGCAGAAACTGCGACTACCGCGGCCACCCCCAGCGCAGCACCGATCAGGCCACCGAGCAAGCCGGTAATCATCGATTCGAGCAGAAACTGCCCTGCGATATGCCGTTTGCGCGCCCCGAGCGCGCGGCGCAAACCGATCTCGCCGGTCCGCTCCATCACCGACAGCAGCGTCACATTCGCAATTCCGAGTCCGCCAACCACCAGCGCTACTGCACCAAATGCCAGAAAGAGCGCGTTAACGTCGCCAAGGACGTTATTGCCAAGCCGCCCCGGAGCTGGTGGGACGTTGACGCGCACCGATTCTGGCCTATTAGGCGAAACGGCCACGGCTGCCTGTTTGCCGACTTGTTGCGCCGCACCCACGACCGTTCGGATGTCCAATTCCTGCGGGCCGGAGAGTGCGTACAAATTGGCGGCCGTGCCGTTCGGAATAATCACTGCATCGAGTAAATCGTCCCTGCGCACCACGTCGTCGAAGATCCCGATGACGGCAAACGGTGTCTCGCCGATAAAGATGCTCGGCCGCGAACTTACCCGGTTGATGGCAAGTTTCAGAGCCGCCCGAGATCCCAACACAACGACGCGATCGGCGCGTTCGTCATGCCCGGAATCGAAGAACCGACCGTCGGTGACAACGCCACTTTCTGCCTCTAGCAGGCCTGAAGACCCTGCTATTACGGGGATTTCAAGCAGATTTGCCCCGGCCGGATCGTTGAGGACCACCCCGGAAACCTTGTCTTTCCCGGTAGTGACCGTGGAATAGGTGCCCGCCGCGGCGACGCCGTTCAGCTCCAGCACCCGGTCCGCTGCATTCCACGGCATCACAAACGCGCCCTCTTGGCCCTCCATCCCCTGCGGGTTGTTGGGCTTCACCACAATGCGGGTCGCCGCGGCTTCGTCGAAACGCTGCGTTATCTGGCCGGAGGCCGTTTGGCCAAGTCCGAGAGTTGCTACCAGGGCAGCGATTCCGACGACTGTGCCCATCATGGTCAGGATCAGCCGAGAGGTTTTGATGCTGATGCCCAACACCGACTCGTCGGCCAAATCGACCAGCCTCATCCGGGAGCGCACCGACTTCGCGAGCCGGGACGGCTTGGGACTGGAAGCCAGGTCCTCGCCCGGGTCTACAACCTGCCTTCCTGCGACCGTGTCCTGCTCACTTTCCGGTTCCGCCGGGCTCGGCGGCTCGATCCATACGCCCGTGAGCCCATCCGCGTCGTTCCTGCTCATGCCTGGGTCAGTTCGCCGTCGGTGATCCGGACCGTGCGCTCGGCCCGGGCGCTTACGTGCTCATCATGGGTGATCACGGCGATGGTGATCCCCTCGGCGTGGAGATCGTCGAACAAATCCATGACGCCAGCGGCGTTGGTCTGGTCGAGGTTGCCGGTGGGCTCGTCGGCCAACAACAATGACGGTCGCCCCACCAGAGCTCGCGCCACCGCTACCCGCTGCCGTTCCCCACCGGAGAGCGTGCTCGGCGAGAAGTCAAGCCGCTCAGCCAATCCCACCCGTTCCAGTGCGTGGGTGGCGCGGGCTTTGCGCTCCTTGCGTGGCACATGCTGGTACACCATGGCCAACATGACGTTGTCGAGCACCGTACGGGCTGAAAGCAGGTGAAAAGCCTGAAATACGAAACCTATGCGGCCGCCACGCAGACCGGACCGGCTCCCCTCGCTCATCTGCGCAACGTCGAACCCGTCGAGGAAATACTGGCCGGATGACGGGCGATCGAGTAAGCCCAACAGGTGCAGCAAAGTCGATTTCCCGGATCCGGAGGGGCCAATGATGGATAGATACTCGCCCTGGTCGATCTTCAGGTTCACCCCCCGTACAGCGTGTACTACGGGGGCCCCGGGAACGACCGATAAACGTCGACCAGTTCGACCACCGCCGTCATCGTCCGACCACCACCAAAGAGCCCTTGTCCAGCGAGGACTTATCCGCAGCCACCGGTTGGCCGCTGTCGCTGATGGGGCTCACTTCCACGTCGCCGCCAGTGGACAACCCCACAGAGATCTTCTGAAACCGAGTGCTGCCATCACCGAGCAGAACTTCGACCCGCGGGACTCCCTTGTCATCGGAAAACAGAGCGGCCACGGGAACCGTGAGCACTTCACCAGCAGTGCTGGCAACCGGAATAGTGATCTTGACGTTAATCCCGCGCAGCGCCTGGGCCTGCTCATTTGTCACATTTTGCGGTTGCAGATAGACGATGGTGCCGCCCTTTCCGGCAGCGTCGCTGCCATTGCTGCCGGTGCTGGAATCGCCCCCGCCAGCTCCTCCACTACCGTCCGCACCCCCCTCTGCTGCGCCAGACTTTAGTGGACCGGTTTCACCGATCTGGCTCACCACTGCGTCGATAAAACCGGCCCCGGGAACCGTGAGCTTGGCCTTCATCCCGGTCTTGAGCAACGCAGCTTCCTGCGCACTGACGGAGGCTCGCACTGTCAGGTCCGCACCCGACACGCTCATCACCGCCTTGGTGACGAGCGAACCACGCTCCACCGCCACCGAGTCAACACGCCGCGGCAGGTTCGCCAGCCACACCACTTCGGTCGCGGGCAGCGGAGTTGCCGACGCGGCCTGAGCGGCAGCAAACTCCGTCTGCGCGATGGCTGCAGCTGACTGGGCTGCGGCAACAGCCGCCTGGGCGGAAGCGGTGTCGGGTGGTTTTAACCCTTCGGCTTGGCTAGCTTGCGCGATCTTGAGCTGATCCAGAGCCTGACTGATCGCCGCGTTGTCCGGTGGGCCGCCAGCGTTCGCCGCGTCCAACGCTGCCTGCGCTGATGCGACACCGTCCCGCGCCTTCTGTGCTGCCACCTGCCACTCTCCGACGTTCTCCGCCCCCTGAGCGAGGGCGGTTGCTAGGCCGTCGTCCGCGTACTGCTTGTATTCCTGCGCAGCAGTCAGATTCGATTGAGCGCCAGCGACCCTGGTTGGGTCCGGCGCCGAGGGCGTTGTTTGAGCCAGTTTGTACGCCGCTTGCGCGCTGTTCACCGCAGCCTGCAAGCTAAGCCGCGCCGACTCGGTAGATCCCTTTGCCGCGGCCGACAGCGCGGTTTGGGCATCGAGAATAGCCTGGTCCGCAGATGCCTTCGCAGCGGTGGCCGAGATCAATTGCGCTCGGACATCCTCGCCCGGTTGGGGTGACTCGTAGCCCAGTGAGGCGTAGAGGGCGGCCACCGCACCGGCCGTGGCCGCGTCATAGAGCTTGTCCTGCGCGCCCGGGTCGAACCCCAGTGCAAGTAGGGCACTTTCGAGCTGCTCCACATCAGGGCCCGTGTTACCCGGTCCTAAACTCCGATAGGTCGGCAGCTCACCGGACATCGCTAATACCGGCCGTCCGGTGACTTCCAGCAGGATACTGCCGCTGGTGACGACCGAGCCCACCTCGGCGATCCGGCCGGTTACCACCGCTGTGGCGCTCGTACCGGTGGCGAGCTTCACTTCGACTGATCCGTCGAAGCCAATATCTCCTCGAGTCACGATCTCAGCGTTAAGTATCTTGCGCTCCACCGGCGCGGTGATGGGCCCGGCCGCTGGTGGAGCTGTCCGAGCCGCCGCGTCCGCAGGAGACACGATCAACCGGGCAGCAGCAAACCCCCCACCCGCCGTCACCACCGCGACGGCAGCGACGATCAATATATTTCTACGACTGGAAGCCATGTGCCCTCTTCATGATTCACGGTGCTTCACGAGAACTACTGGGCGGCGGGAGAATCGTCCGCCGTCAGCCATCAGGACCCTCAGGTGCCATCCGCTAGCGAGTGATCGGGCCGAATGCGATCCGATCAGCGGCCAGCATTTTGGGCGTCCCGAAACTTGTCCAGCTCCGCTTGGTGATCGATGATGAATTGCTTTTCTAACGCAATGCGCACTTCATCCGATTTGTTGCGGTAGTCGCCTTGACAGTCGTAATCGGCAAGTGCCAATTCGATTTCGTATTTTTTCAATTCCGCCATTTTGCCCGGATCGGGTACGACCTCAGCACCGTTACCACCGTCTGCGGACGAGTACATAGTGCTTCCGTCTGCACCCACTGTGATGGTGTAGCCACGTAGAGCAGCGGCTTTAGTCTCTACATCATTTCTCGGCTCTGGCATTTTTTGAAAGCCAGGATATCCCTTGCCTTCTAGACAAGAAGTCCACGCCTTGATCGTATCGACGAGTGCTGGATCTTTTTCGACTTGTTCGTAGAGCAAACTTTGGGCATCAAAGAGATCTTGAAATTCTGAGTTGTCGGACATCCCGAACTGTGGCCCGTAGACCTCCTCCTGCGCGACGCCGTAACAGCCCTTCTCCTCCGGGGTGCTGGGCATAGTTGTGACCATGGATGCGGGGGGAGCCTCGGCAATGGATACGGCAGCAGTTGAGGCTGCAGTATCCGCAGTGGTCCCCGCATCACCAGAAGCCGCCTCACCAGAAGCCGCCTCGCCAGGCGCCACTGACTCACCGGGCGCCGCTGACTCGCCAGGCGCCGCTGACTCGCCAGGCGCAGTTGCCGCGGCGCTGGATCCCACGAAAACATCGGGGCCACCGTAGGAGAATTTTCCGTAGAGCGCCTCTTGATACGCCGTTCGCTCGGAATCACTCATCGCGTCCTGGATCGCTTGATTCGGATCCGTGTTTTGTGAAGACTGCGGGCCCATTGGGTCTTCCATGGTGGTAATCCCGTACCCGTATTTGGCGACGGAGTCCCGCTCAGACATCCCCCCGCCAGGGCCTGCTCCATCGGTTGCCGTGACTGGATAGTTGGGAACGTATTCGAATCCCTGCTCTTTCATGCATACGGCAACTTGTTCTTCGAGTTTTTTACCCTGCGCATCCCAGTCTGTGGGAGTCGAGTTCGCCAATTCCGGGTACATGTAGTCGCCCAGCGGGCTCTGATAGGACGAGCTGCTAGTGGTCGCCGCGGAGGTGTCCGCGTTGGTGGGCGTATCTGCCGTACTGCACCCGGAAAGGACGAGTGCGCCCGCAACGAGGGGCGCCGCTGCACGCGTCACCTTCGCCCTTGACAGTGCCATCACAGTGCGTATAGCGATTACTACCCCACTGCGATTCTGTGTTGCGCCTTTTTTCATCACGAGCGTGTCCCCTTAATTTGCTCACACATACTTGTCCCCCTGCGGCATTTCAGCCGTAGAGCTCGCACACTAGCAACCTTTGCCGACAAGACGGAAGTGCAAAGGCAGAAGGTTGCTTCCGCCCACACACTTTTTTTATCGAATTCTTCATTCGGTGAGAGCGCTAGCGTCTCTGAATGTTTTTCTCACCTATCGCGCGGACGGACCGGCGTAGACGGCAATGCTGCGGGTTCAACGTCATTGTTCTGCGCGAGCAGGCGGTACCAGCGACCACTCGAAGCCGTGGCTCGCTCTAGGCTGAGGACATGACCGATAGCGGGTTCGACGATGACCTCAGGGTAGGTAACCCCGAACGGGAGCGCGCCATCGAGCTGCTGAATAACGCGCTCTCCGACGGGTACCTGGAAATTCATGAGTTCGATGAACGAGCGGCCATCGTCTATGCGGCTCGCACTCGGGGAGAACTCGCTCGGGTTGTGACAAACCTTCCGGGGGAGGACCGACTCTTTCCGCATCGCTTTATCCCTACCAAACCCGATGGTGTGGCGAAGGTTTTACCACCGCTGGAAATCGATATCAATTGGAAGACCGTGGCACGGAAAGGCTCTTGGCAGGTGCCCGCGCGGATAGTGGTCTCGGGGTATCTGGGCAAAGCCGACCTGGACTTTTCGGGCGCCGTGTTCACCTACCACCACGTCGACATCGAACTGCAAGTCTCTGCCAGCACCGTCAAGGTGCTGCTGGGAAGCGACCACGTCATCTCTACCGAGGACGTGGCGTGCGGTTCTTGGTCTTCGATCAAGGACAAAGCTGGTGCACCCTCTACCCGCATCGGCCCCACCCTCCGATTGCACGGAGCGCTATCGGGATGGAGCAGCGCCATCATTCGGCGCGGCTGATCGGCGGCTGCGGTTCATTCCCACTCTGAGGCGTTTAGCCGGGCCAATCGTCGAACTTGAGCCCTGAGAGTCGTTCGTAGGCCTGAACATAACGCCCTCTCGTCGCCGCAATCACGGCATCGGGCAGCGGCGGCGGCGCAGTATCAGCGGCTCTGTCCCAGCCAGACTCGGCTGAGGTCAACCAGTCTCGTACGTACTGCTTGTCGAACGACGGCTGCGCCCTGCCGGGTGAATACCCCTGGGCTGGCCAGAAACGCGAGGAGTCCGGGGTAAGAACCTCGTCGCCGAGGATGAGCGAGGTGCCCGAGACACCGAACTCGAACTTGGTGTCGGCCAAGATCACGCCGCGCGAAGCAGCATGGTCGGCAGCAACGCCGTACACCTGAAGCGTCAACGCGCGCAACGCTTCGGCTCTGTCCTTGCCTACCGTCCGGATGACGTCCTCGAAGCTCACGTTCTCGTCATGCTCGCCCAGCTCGGCTTTGCTGGCTGGGGTGAAGATAGGGGTCGGGAGCTTGTCCGACTCCACCAACCCAGCGGGTAGTTCCACTCCGCACACGGCTCCGGTGCGCTGGTAATCGGCCAGACCAGAACCGGTGAGATAGCCCCTGGCGACGCACTCGACGGGCAACATGTCGAGCTTCTTTACTAGCAGTGCCCGTCCACGGACAGATTCGGGAATTCGCGAATCCTCCACTGCCACCACATGATTGCCGATAACGGGCGCTAACAAATTGAACCAAAACACACTCATCGCTGTGAGGATGCGCCCCTTGTCCGGGATGGGCGAGGGAAGCACATGATCGTAGGCGCTGATCCGATCGGAGGCTACGAGCAGCAACAGCTCGTCATCGACGGTGTACAGGTCGCGCACTTTGCCGGAGGCCAGATGACGGTAGTCGCCCACATTCAAGGAAGTCACGGGTTCCAAGGCTAGTGCACCCACTGCGCCCTCTCGCGGCGTGTCTCCCGCCGCCCACCGCCCAGCACCGCGGCTGCGCCTACCTGCGCCGAAACTTAATGAGGTGTCGCGCCGTCAAGGCCAGTGTGGCTCTCTATCCGCCCGCCCTTTCTCCTTGAGCGCCATCCGCGGCTAGGGACTCGTCAGCGGTTGTTTCGCCATCAAACCCCTCCGGCGGAGCAGCGGCAGGATCTCCGGTTCTCGGCCCAATAGTGATCGCACCGCCGCCATGGGGTCGCGCGACCCGCCGACGGAGAGCAGCTCAGATCGGAACTTGTCGCCATTGGCTCTCGTCATGCCGCCGTGCGCCTTAAACCATTCGACAGTCTCTGCATCGAGAATCTCGGCCCAGATGTAGGCGTAATAGCCAGCTGCGTAACCTCCGGAGAAGATGTGTTGGAAGTACGTGGTGCGGTACCTGGGCGGGACCATATCCATTGCCAGACCGGCATTCTCCAAGGCCTCGGCCTCAAACTGCTGGGCGTTTTCTATCACAGTATCGGTGGTGATCCGGTGCCACGCCTGGTCGAGCAGGGTCGCTCCCAAATACTCAGCGGTGGCGAACCCTTCGCCCCACAGCTCTGCCGCGCGAATTCGGTCGATGACAGCGTGATCCAGAGCTTCGCCGGTGACGACGTGGCGAGCGTAGTTTTGCAGCACCTCCGGCCAAAACTGCCACATTTCGTTCACCTGTGACGGGAACTCGACAAAGTCGCGGGGCACCGACGTCCCCGACAGCCGCGGGTATCCGACGTCCGAGAACAGTCCATGCAGGGCGTGCCCAAACTCGTGGAACAGTGTCTTGACTTCTGCGATCGTCAGCAACGCGGGCTCGCCGGTGGCCGGCTTGGTGATGTTGAGATTGTTCACGATCACCGGGGCAAGTCCGGTGATCGCCGATTGATCGACGAGCGAGTTCATCCATGCCCCGCCGCGTTTTGTTTCGCGGGCAAAGAAGTCACCGAGAAACAACCCGAGCGGTTCGCCGGACTCATTCTTTACCTCAAACACCCGGACATCATCGTGGTAACCAGCGAGATCTTCCCTCGGCTCGAAACTGATGCCGTACAGCGCTTGTGCCGCGAAAAATACGCCCTTCTGGAGCACCGCGTTCAGCTCGAAGTACGGTCGAAGCGCTTCGGTGTCCAGCTCAAAGCGAACGGCCCGAACCTTCTCCGAGTAGTAAAGCCAGTCCCAAGCGGCAATCTCGACCCCATCCGCCGCGGCGAGTTCGGCAAGGATCGCCGCCTCGGCGCGCGCGTTTCCTACCGCTGGGGGCACCAACTGGGAAAGAAGCGCATCGACCTTGGCCGAGGTCGAAGCGGTACCATCCGCCGCAACATAGTCGGCGTGCGTGGAAAAACCAAGCAGCGCAGCGCGTTTAGCCCGAAGCACGGCCATCTCGATGGCGATGGGCCCATTGTTGTGCTCGCCGGACGAGGCACGCGACGTGGAAGCCTCGTGTACCCGGCGCCGCAACTCGCGATTATTGAGCCTGGGTAAAATTGGTTGGCCGGTCGGCAGAATCAGCGTCAGCAGATATTTGCCGTGATGCCCTCGCTCGTCAGCGGCAGCGGCCGCCGCAGCGATGTCATCGGCTGAGAGCCCGTCACATTGCGCGGGGTCGTCGACGATCACGGCCGCGGCTTCCGTTGCGGCCTGGAGGTTCTGGTGGAAACGAGTGGATAGCACCGCCAGTTGCTGGTTGTACGCCTTTAAGATCTCCGCGTCATCGGCGCCCAGAGATGCACCAGCCCTGCTGAAGTCGGAATAGTAGCGCTCGACCAGCCTGATTTGTTCGGCGCGCAGACCTGCGTCGTTGCGAGTTGCGTAGACGGTGCTCAAGCGCTCGAAAAGCGCTCGGTTGAGGTAGATCTCGTCCTGATGGGCGGTGAGACGCGGCGACAACTGCCCCTCCACCCACTGCAATACCGGCGTCGCCATTGACGAGATGAGGTTATAGAAGACCTGAACCGTGCGGGTCAGCGTGGTGCCAGCGGTTTCCAGGGGAATGAGGACATTCTCGAAGGTCGCAGGGTCAGTATTCGAGACGATTTCCGCGAGTTGAGCAAGCTGTTCGGCAGCGCCAATCTGGAAAGCGGGGAGGAAATGCTCCGGTTTGATACGCGAAAACGGGGGCAGCTGATAGGGCAGGGATGACTGGGTAAGAAGTGGATTGTCCGGCGCACTCACAGGTTTCCTCCTTTGGCGAACCCGCGCGGGCTCACTAATTCCACTCTAGGTCGAACCGCCCTGGGCTACTTCTCAGACCCGGGGGATCACCGACCTCGACTGCCACAACATCTACGATGGGTGGCGGGCGTCAGATGGGGCGCCGGTAAATCACGGGGGATGCCAAGTGAAACGCGTGGGGGTGCTCGTCATCGGCGGGACGTTATTACTTGCCGGAATTGCCATGTTGGTGCTCCCCGGGCCGGGTTTTGTCCTCATTGCCGCAGCACTTGCGATACTGGCGACTAAATTCGAATGGGCCAAAAAGCCCCTGGATTACGCCAAATCCAAGGCACAACAAGGTGTCGATGAGATGGCACGCAGCCGGTGGAACGCCATCTTCGCACTCGTGTGTGCGCTGGGGCTGGCCGCCTTAGGCGTGATGGAACTGCTCGGCATCAACATTCCGTTCGTCAACATGCTCACCGCCGGGTTGCTCATTCTGAGCGGACTGTTCCTCCTCGGAACGGTGATTTACGCCCGCAAACAGGGCAGCTCCACCGCAGGCAAAGCTGAACCAGCAGGAGGATGAAGCTAATCCGGCTGCTCCGGCCAGCGGCGCTCGCTCAGTCCGGATACCAGACCTGCCAACGCATCTCGAAGTTGCGTCACGTCTTGGCCGCGCGCGGTAAGTACCTGTTCTGTGAGCTTCTCGCCGTCGCCAGCCAAGCTCAGCAGTAACTCACGTCCGGAATCGGTGATTTCTACCCTGCGGCGGCGCTTGTCGGCCGCATCGACGCTCCTGCTGACATAACCGCGCTCCTCGAGGTGGGTCAGCGTGCGGGCGATGGTTTGCTCCTGAACGCCTTGAGCCTTGGCAATGTCGCGTTGCGACCCCGCTCCGGCATCGAGCCGGTGCAGCACCATCATTCCAGCGTGCGTCACGTCCGCGGCGGCAAGCGTCTGGTTCCACGCGTGCTCCACCATTCGGGCGGCCATCGACAATAACCGGCCCGTAGGCCAAATGGCCGGGTCGGGATTGGCGCCCGGGACATGCGCAGATTGCACCATTCGACCTCCTCTGGACGGTGGTGTACAAACCAATGGTGTACAAATTACTCAGCACGCTGAGTAATTTGTGATGAGACTAGACCCCGCCGACTGTATCGGCAGCCAAACCCTGGAGTGACCCGTGGCCGACATCAAAGCCAGACGCAACACCGATGCCAACTCGCACCCCGAAAAAGTCGGCAAGCGCGGCCCATTGCTGCGCGCTCTAGGTGCCATCGCGGTGGTGATCGCCTGGCTTGCCATCGCAGGCGTGGGCGGGCCGGCGATCGGCAACTTGTCCAGCGTGCAGTCCAACAGCCAAACGGATTTCCTCCCCAAGAACGCGGAGTCGGTGAAAGCGGCGCAAGCATCAGCCGCATTCACTGACAACACCGCCATCCCCGCATTCGTCCTATTCGAAGCTGACAGCGAAGCGACGCCGGCGCAGATCGCCGCCTGGAAAAGCTTCGTCCAATCACTCCCGAGCTTGCCACTCGAGGTAGGCGGAAAGCTCGGCGACTACCTCGCTCCCGCTCCCGTCATCCCCACACTTTCTGCTGACAAAACCTCTCAGCTGGCCGTCGTGCTGCTGTCCAACAAAGTAAACGAACTCGACTCCGCGGGCGCTAAGCCGCTTCGCTCCATTGTCACCGACATCCGCACTGCCGCAACGGCTGCCAGCGCTGGGGCAAGCGCACACGTCGGTGGTCCCGCTGGCCTGGCCGCGGACCTTGGCGAGGCTTTTGCCGGTATCGACGGCCTGCTGCTTCTCGTGACACTCCTCGCGGTTCTCCTCATCCTGGTGTTGGTCTATAGGGCCGTCGCGCTGCCGCTCGTAGTACTGTTCAACTCGATTTCCGCCCTCGCGCTCGGTGGCGGTTTGGTGTACTTGCTCGCGAAATCCGATGCGATCACCCTCAACGGCCAATCGCAAGGCATTCTTTTCATCCTGGTGGTAGGTGCCGCCACCGATTACGGACTGCTCCTCGTCGCCCGGTACCGGGAAGAGCTGACGCGCAATGAGCACGCCGCAGCAGCAATGAAGAAGGCCTGGAAAGCATGTGTGGAGCCTATTCTGGCCTCCGCCGGAACTGTCATCGCTGGCCTTCTGTGCTTGTTGTTCAGCAACCTCAACAGCAACCGCTCCCTAGGGCCGGTGGGCGCTGTCGGTATTGGCGCCGCGGCACTAGCGGCGTTGACATTGCTCCCCGCGATTTTGTTATCGGGTCGCTGGTTGTTCTGGCCGCGGGTCCCGCACTTCACCCAAGAAACCCCGAAGAAAGCAACGCGCCAGGGAATCTGGCACAAGATCGCCGCATTTGTTGGCCGGAGCCCCCGCAAGATCTGGGTGGTCACCGCGCTCCTGCTCGCCGTCGCCTTCGCCTTCGTTCCGACCCTCAACGCAACCGGCACCAAGACCACCGACGTTTTCGTTAAAGCCGCCGATTCGGTAGCGGCCCAGGACATTCTGGGTAAACACTTCAGCGACGGCGCCGGCGACCCTGTTCTCATCATCACGACGCAAGAGAAGAGTGCGGCTGTGATCGCCGCAGCCACCTCCGTCAACGGCGTGGTCGGCGCCGACGTCAAGCCCGGGCGCGACGGCAAGCCGCTCGTGATCAACGGATTGGTGGAGGTCGAGGCCACGCTCGGCTCCGCTGACGCCTCAGACCAAGCTATCCGCGATCTTCGAGGCGCCGTTCAGGCATTGGACCCGGGAGCCCTGGTCGGCGGCAGCGCCGCGCAGTCCCTCGACACGAACACCACCGCCGAAAACGACTTGCTGGTCATCATCCCGATCGTCTTGCTGGTGGTGCTGCTTGTGCTGATCGCCTTGCTGCGCTCCATCGTGGCGCCGCTGCTACTGGTGGGCGCCACCGTGCTTTCCTTCGGGGCCTCCCTCGGGGTGTCGGCCATCGTGTTCAACCACATCTTCGGATTCCCAGGCTCAGATCCGGGAGTTCCACTCTTTGCCTTCGTGTTCTTGGTGGCATTGGGTGTGGACTACTCGATCTTCCTGATGAGCCGCGCGCGCGAAGAAGTACTCCTGCTCGGCCCCCGCGAAGGCGTACTCGACGCTCTGCGCGTCACGGGCGGCGTGATCACCAGCGCCGGCGTCGTATTGGCCGCGACATTCGCTGCGCTGGCCGTGATTCCGCTGCTCTTCCTCGTGCAGATCGCCTTCATCGTGGCGTTCGGCGTCCTGCTCGATGCGTTGGTGGTCCGAACACTTCTGGTGCCCGCGTTGGTCATCGACTTGGGCAAGAAGGCCTGGTGGCCGAGCAAAATCAGTAAGTAACGCCAAGGACGTCTACAGAATGGCGCTAGGTGCGTATCCGGCTGCGGCCGGGTGCGCACCTGCGACTGCGGCGATCTGCGCGATCATCGACGTAATCTGGCGGCCGGCATCGCCAGTGAACGAAAGCCGTTGTGCGAGCAACTCATCGAGCTCGTCGCGGTCCAGCGGGATTCGATCGTCGCTGGCTAACCGTGCCAGCAAATCGTTCTCGGTTTGACCGTTTTCTCGCATCGCCAGGGCCACCCCGACCGCATGTTCCTTGATCGCTTCGTGCGCCGTCTCTCGGCCCACGCCGGCGCGAACGGCCCCCATCAGAACTTTGGTGGTTCCGAGGAACGGAAGGTACCGCTCCAGTTCCCGTTCGATGACGGCGGGGTAGGCGCCGAAATCGTTCAGCACCGTCAAGAACGTTTCGAACAATCCGTCAAGGGCGTAGAACGCGTCCGGCAGCATGACCCGGCGGACGACGGAGCAGAACACGTCGCCCTCGTTCCACTGGGCGCCGGAAAGCTCGCCAGCCATCGAGGCGTATCCGCGCACAATGACCGCGAGACCGCAGACCCGTTCGCACGAGCGAGCATTCATCTTGTGCGGCATCGCAGACGAACCAACCTGCCCGGGCTTGAACCCCTCGGTGGCGAGTTCGGCACCGGCCATCAAACGCACGGTGGTGGCAAACGACGCCGGCCCGGCGGCAAGCTGTACGAGCGCGGACAGCACCTCCCAATCGAGCGAGCGCGGATATACCTGACCCACACTGGTCAGAACCCGACTATTCCCGGAGATCTCCTGCACCACTTGGCTTTCCAGCTCGTCCAGCGCCTGCGCGGAGCCTAGTAAATCAAGCATGTCCTGCGAAGTACCCACGGGGCCCTTGATGCCGCGTAACGGGTATCGCTGGAGCAACGATTCGATGCGCAAGTACGCCTGGTAGACCTCGTCGGCAGCGGAGGCAAACCGCTTTCCCAGCGTGGTCGCCTGGGCTGGCACATTGTGGGACCGGCCGGCCATCACCAGATCCGCGTATTCCGCAGCCCGCCCACCCAACTTGACCAAGATCGCCACCGTGCGGTCCCGAATCAGCGTCATCGACTGCAAAATCTGCGCTTGCTCGACATTCTCTGTCAGGTCGCGGCTCGTCATTCCCTTGTGCACCTGCTCGTGCCCGGCAAGGGCATTAAATTCCTCGATGCGCGCCTTGACGTCGTGTTTGGTAATCCGCTCCCGCGCCGCGATCGATTCGAGGTCCACGTGATCCATGACGGCGGCGTAGTCAGCCAGCACCCGCTCATCAACTTCAAGCCCGAGTTTCCCTTGCGCTCGCAGCACCGCAAGCCATAGCCGTCGCTCCGCCACAATCTTGTTCGCCGGGGACCATATTGCGATCATCGCCGGCGAGGCGTAGCGGCTGGCCAATATATTTTCGACAACGGGCTTAGTCACGAGCGTCATTGTCTCACCGGGCGCAAAGCACACCAATTCAGCTCCTGCTTGCCCACTTACTGACAAGCAGACCGCACCCCGGGAAAGTGCCGCGCTCAGGCGCTGGCCTTCAACGCGCTCCGCGCCGCATCGAGAAGTTCGGCGGGGGTGAACGGCAGCGCTGGAATAGCGGGTGTCGCCGACCCTCCGGGTGCGGTCGTCACGCCAATCACCATCGTCCGCCCGTCACTTGCGGTCACCACCACAGCGAGGTTGCCGAGGGCATCTGGGCGGTACCGAACGTCATCGGCAGGTCCGGGCACGCAGGTCTCATCGCAGGGGTTGATGCTCACCGGATACAAGGAGACCACAAGCCCCACGTCGCCGCCGTCGGTGGCGATGACAATCCCCGACCCGAGTTCAGCGCCCCCGCAGCTACCCTCGAGCGCCACAGCCGTCTGCGCAGCACCAGGCAGGTCGAGGAGAATTTTCAGCGCAGTATCCGGCAACATTTCCAGCATGCAGTACCCGCTTGACCCGTCGTTTTGGCTAGAAGGCCCCGAAGTAGTCGTGGCATCTGGGGCAAACCGCAGGCTGTCGGGGCCAGCCGCAAAACCCGTCGCCGCAGGGCCGGGCTGGCTTTCGGGCTCGGGGCTTACCGCCCCAGCAGCGCTGCTGGTACCCAGATCGGGGGCAGCACCATCAGCCTGGGCAGCGCCGTCAGCTCGGCCAGCACTGTCAGCCTGGTCCTTGGGCGCTTCTGGTGACGCTGCGGCTGATGGTAGCGCCGCTGCGGCGGCGCTACTGGCCGATGACTGGGCAGCTGCCGCGACGGCCTGCATCCCGTCAGCCTCCTTCGCCGCACTCAGTGCGTCTGAGTTCTGACCCAGCATCGTCACTGACACGACCACGACGGCAACTACTGAGGCTGCGGCGCCACTGAGCACATATCGCAGGCGCTGATGACGGGCGGCGCCAGCTTGGGCCACAATCGCCAAATGAGACAGGGAGGACACTGGCGGGTCGGCAGCCAAACCCGAAAACATCTGCATCAAGCGCTGTTCGTCCTTCGGCGAAGAGCCTGCAGCAAAGACGGCGGTGTCGGGGGGACAACAGATTTCCCGTTAAGCGCGCTGTTATGGAATGCGCTGCCGCCATCGCTCGTCATGCCGCGGTACCTCCTGCCTGGCTCGTCATCGCCGCGCGCATGGCGGTCAGTCCGCGCGCCGTTTGCGACTTCACATTTCCTTCTGAACACCTCAATGTCGACGCCGTTTGCGCCACGTCAAGCCCCTCGAAATATCGCAATACCAACACCGCACGCTGCCCGGGCGGGACCACCGCCAGCGCTTTCTCCACTGCCTCCCGCTCCACCACCATTGAGGCGATATCTGCGGCCGCAGTATCAGCCGATTCGGGAAGTATCTCCACTGTGCGCTCTCTGCGCCACGGGCGACGCGACTCGTCAATAGAAGTCCTGACCAGGCAAGCTCGCACATACGCATCAAGCGCGGCGCGCTCCCGAATTCGCTCCCACGCACCATAAAGCTTCACAAAGGCGACTTGTGTGAGGTCGTCCGCCTTATGCCAATCACCACACAACAAGAACGCTGTACGTCGCACGTGGTCCCTGCGGGCGGCAAAGTAGGAAGCAAAATCGGACTCGTCCTGCGCTTTCACCTGCTGGAACCCTCCGTGTCGATGTGTTGACGGAGCAAGAACCCGTTGGGGTTGCACCAGTGCACAGTATTTACAGGTTCATCCGCTGATTCTGGCAGCATCAGCACAGTGCCAGCCCCCTCGAAAACACCCGGACCCGTCGCCGAGCCAGCCCGATCACGTCAGTCACTCTGGGCGCTTGTCGCATTGCTATCGGTGGCTGCCGCATGGGGCTCGTCCTTCCCACTGACCAAGGACCTACTGGAACGGATGAGCGCCGTGGACTTCCTGGCGGTCCGCTTCACCCTAGCGACAGTGGTCATGTTCGCGGTATTTTCGCCGGCGGTACGGCGGCTCTCACGCGCGAGCGTGAAGAAGGGACTGGTGTTGGGCGCGCTGTACGGCATCGCCCAAGTGATCCAAACCAGCGGACTAGCGATGACGTCGGCGAGCGTATCCGGTTTCATTACCGGTATGTACGTGGTTCTCACCCCGATCTGCGCGGCGGTATTACTCAAAAAACGCATCACCGGGCGATGGTGGGTGGGCGCGGTAATGGCCATGATCGGGCTTGCGGTAATGGCGTTGAACGGGTTTTCCGTAGGACTCGGCGAAGGCATTACATTGCTGGCGGCCCTCTTGTTTGCGTTGCACATCGTGGGGCTCTCACACTGGTCCACTGGCTCAGAGGCCCTCGGCCTCGCGGTCGTACAGATCGCCGCTACGGCCGCCATAAGCGTCATTTGTGCAGGGCCGGGCGGCATTAGCCTGCCCACCAGCGGTTTCGATTGGGCAGCGATCGTCTATATGGCCATCGTGTCCGGTGCGCTAGCGATGATTTTGCAATCTTGGGCGCAAGCACACCTACCCGCTTCGCGCGCGGCGATCGCGATGGCCACCGAACCCGTGTGGGCGGCGGCCTTGGCTATTACCTTTCTGCACGAACCTCTGACGGCCCGTATTGGGCTAGGTGGCGCCCTGATGCTCGCAGCCATGCTGGTTGTCGAAGTGCCACCTCGACAGTCCAGAGCAGGCTCCGCGGTGGTCCCTCCTCAGCGAAAAAGCGCTACGTAACCGGGATTTTCACGACCGCGTCAGACGTGGGCAGTGCAGATCCGCCGGTTGGTTCGACTGTCACACCCAGCACATCGCCGACTCCAACCGGAACCACTACGACTGGCATTGTGCCATCGGAATCCGGCACCATCGTGTCGACCGATCGCGGGTTGTTGTCTGTAATCACCCACAGTTGGTACGTCTTGTCCGCCGTGAGCGCTCCGACTTTGCTCAACCGAATAATTGCGCCTCCACACGAGCTGGAGAACTGCACGTCCGCTGCTGCTGCCGCCTTGGAGCCATCGGTGGCCACGAGAGCATGCGTGTCACGAGCAACGCCGACACAGCTTGCCATGGCGGCCTCGGGATTCTCGTCCGAGGTTCCTCGGAATATCGAGAAGCCCCCAATAGCAACAACAATCACCGCCGCGGCGGCAAGCAGTCGACCGGTAAATCGACGTCTCGTGCTGATATCGGTGACCGAGGCAAGACCCGGGGCCGCCTTACCGCTCAGCGAGCCGGCTGCCGGATGCGTGGCGATTTGCTCTTCGGCAGATCGCTGTTCGGCGGATCGTTGTTCGGCGGGTTCGTCCACTCCGGCAACCGGCGCATAGCGGGAATCCGAAGCCGCGGCTTCCCGAGCATTCCCGGAATCTGGCGGAAGACTCGACACCGACCGGAGAGATCCAGCTCGAGTGGAGGAGGAGCCCGCAGCGGGCGACTGGGCCTGCGGCGCACCGACCTCCGGTGGCAGCTGCCGGGTCACCGCAAGCAGCGCCATGACTGATCCACGCATGGTGACAGGAGGCGCTTGCGCAACAGCCGCGCCGAGTCGAGCAGCGGTCTCACGGAAACCACGCAATTCCGCAGTGCACATCTCGCAATTGACTAAATGGCTGTCGAGCTCAGCATGCTCGTGCTCATCCAACGCATCCAAAGCCGCTCCACCAATGGCGAGCGACGGATCATGGACCATCATGCTGGCACCCCCAAACAGTCACGTAGACGAATAAGTCCGTCGCGCAGCCGGGTCTTCACTGTTCCCAACGGCGCTTTCAGAGCTGTAGCGACCTCCGCCTGCGTATAGCCGGAGTAGTAGGCGAGGTTGATCGACTCCCGCTGAAGCTCGGTCAGCCCCTCCAGACACTTGCGTACCTGGTGACGCTCGAACGAGCTTTCTACTGCATCTGCCACAACATCGACGTCGCGCTCCACTGTATTCACGGCATATTTTTGATCGCGGTCGCTCGCAGATTGAGCCGAGCGCACCCGGTCAACAGAGCGGGCGTGCGCAATCGTCATGATCCACGACAGCGCGGAGCCGCGGCTCGCGTCGAAGCGGCTCGCTCGCCGCCATATTTCCAACATGACTTCCTGACCTACTTCTTCGGCCTGGGAAGGGTCCCGCACAATCCGGCGGGCCAACCCAAACACACGGGGGACATCAGGTCGTATAGGCGGCCGAAGGCGGGCTGATCACCGAGGGCAATCAATGCCATCAGATCCTCGGCCCTCTCCGATGTTTCGGATAGGTAGAGGGAAGTCGCGCTCGGGTTGTCCGCGCCGGCGTTTGAGCCTGGCCATTCGTTGGTCACCCGACCATCATTCCGTCTTCACTGCCCTGAGCGCCACCAGGTACCCACATTCGGGTCTGTTGCCACCTTCCAGCCTGTACGTAAGAGATGTTCGTTCTTTGTACTCGACAGGTATTCGGAGGTACGGAGGCGCCGGATGGGTCGCGTTTGGCAGCAAACGTCGGATGGGCAGCGATCGCAGGTGCCCGCACCGGCCCGCGCAGTCTTGCCACCCCCATGGAGGAAAAGTGTTCCCCATGCAGAAGAATCCCGCAGATAGAACGACGAGCGTCAAAGGACACAAATGGAAAGACACCGTCTATATCGCAGACCCACCGGTGTGCCTCGAAGGCGGTTACCTCTCCAGAGCAGAGCGTCGGAATCTAGCCCGCGACCGTGATCTAAGGGCAATACTGTTGCGCCGCAGGGCTTTAGGTCGCATTGTGTGCGCCCTTCGAGGAGGCAACGAGAAAAAAATTGAAATGGGACCCATCCGCTGAACGGGGGCCCCGAATGACCCACATGACCATCCCGACGCAAGCACAGCCCACTGCGGAAGCAGCCAGCGGCGCACCAAGCAGGATCGGCCGCATCGCGGCAGCCCTCGTGGGGCTCGCAGTTGTCGCCGCAGCAGTGGGGCTTGCCGAGTTGGTGGCAGCGATTGGCTCCTACTTCAACGCGGTCACCTCGGCGACCTCAGCCTCCCCGCTCAACGGGCTCGGGGCAACGTTCATCCAGTTCACGCCCGAGTGGCTTAAACAATTCGCCATCGCCCAGTTCGGCACCAACGACAAAGTGGCATTGCGCGTGGGGATGGGGATTACTCTCATCATCCTGGCGGCCGTTATCGGTGTGATCGCACGATCGAAGCCGTTGATTGCACAAGCATTGTTCGTTGTGTTGGGCGTAGTAACCGTCATTGCAATTCTGACGAGGACCGGAGCCGGCCCTGCGGACGCAATCCCCACCATCCTGGGTATCGCTGCGGGCGTCGTTCTTTTGCGCAAGGTTCTCTCCCCCGATAAAGATGCCACAGTCGCTGCAGACACCGGGCCCAACCGTCGGCGCTTCGTTCAGCTTGCTACCGGCAGTGCGGGCCTGGCAGTTGCCTCCGGCGTGCTCTCGAGGGTGATTCCGACCTCCGCTGCGGCAGAGGCTTCCAGGAAATCGGCAGCAGCTGAAACGGCCAGCATCGGGGGCGCCAGTCTCGACAAAATGAAAGCCCTTCCTGCTGGATACCAACTCGACAATGCTGGGGTCGTCAGCTTTGTCACCCCCAACACAGATTTTTACCGTATCGACACCGCGATCACCGTTCCCCGGCTGGATGCCAACACGTGGGAACTCAAAATCACCGGAATGGTCGAGAACCCCATCACCATCACCTACAAAGACCTGCTGGACCGTCCGCTGATTGAGCGGATGATCACGTTAACGTGCGTCTCCAACGAAATTGGTGGAGAACTTGTTGGCAACGCGAAATGGCAGGGTGCCCGGCTTGCTGACATTTTGGCTGAAGCAAAGCCTATGGCAGGAGCCGACATGGTGATGTCACGTAGTAGCGATGGCATGGAAATCGGTTCGCCCCTAGCCGTCCTCCTCGAAAAGGACCGTGACGCAATTCTTGCTGTCACTATGAACGACGAAGTGCTTCCCTTCGAACACGGTTTCCCGGTTCGGATGGTTGTCCCAGGCCTCTACGGTTATGTTTCAGCCACCAAATGGGTCGTCGAGCTCGAAGTCACCAAGTACTCCGACCAAAAGGCTTACTGGACAAACCGCGGCTGGGGCGAAATGGGTCCCATCAAAACTGCGAACCGCATTGATACCCCGAAATCTTTCCAAAAACTTCCGGCCGGCAAGTTCGCCATCGGCGGCATCGCCTGGCACCAGCACCTGGGAATCTCCAAGGTAGAGGTCCAGATCGATGGCGGAGAGTGGATGGAAGCCAAAATTTCCACCGAAGTCACCATCGATACGTGGCGCCAATGGTCTTACGTCTGGGACGCCACTCCAGGACAGCACACGATTAAGAGTCGGGCTACCGATTCGAAAGGTGAAGTCCAGACCGAATCCGTCGCCGGGGTTCTCCCCGATGGCGCCACGGGCTACGACTCCCGATTCGTGACTGTCACCTAAAACTTTCGACAATTCCCGCCGGCCATCCGGCTCCACAGAACTTTTGAGCGCCAGCGCCCCTGGCGCCCAGACTTCTGCGGCCTTGACCAGTCCCATCCCCCTTCACCCCGGTAACACGGCCCAAATTGGGCCCCACGAAAGGAAACACCCCCATGTCAACGAAATTCCTGACTCGCGGAATTGTCGCCGCAGTCGCAGGCACGCTGCTGGCGCTGACCGCCGCATGCGGTAGCTCCGACTCCACGGCCGCCAGCTCCAGCATGACCTCGGCTACCTCTGCCGCGTCCTCCAGCGCTGCAGCTGCCCCCAGCTCCTCCGCCGAGATGACCACCAGTGCAGCAATGGCCGGCGGCGGAATGGTCGGCGCCGGATGCGCCGCTTACGCCGCCGCAAACCCCAGTGGCGCTGGCTCCGTCGACGGCATGGCCGCTGACCCAGTCGCTGTCGCCGCTGGCAACAACCCCATCCTGACCACCCTGACCGCCGCTGTCTCCGGCAAGCTCAACCCCAAGGTCGACCTGGTCAACACCCTCAACGGCGCAGAATTCACTGTCTTCGCACCCGTCGACGATGCTTTCGCCAAGATCGACAAGGCCACCATCGAAACCCTGAAGACCGATGACGCGCTGCTCAGCAAGATCCTGACCTACCACGTGGTGCCCGGCCAGATCGCACCCGACGCCATCGTCGGAACCCACACCACCGTCGAAGGCCAGGACCTCACGGTCACCGGATCCGGCGACAACCTCAAGATCAACGGCGAATCAGCCGTCATCTGTGGTGGAGTCAAGACCAAGAACGCCACCGTGTACCTGATCGACACCGTTCTGATGCCGCCAGCAGCTGACGCCGCAACCCCTGCAGCATCTGCAGACATGACCACCTCGATGGCCGCAGCACCCATGGACAACGCCTCCGGCCTCGTCGGAACTGGCTGTGCCGCATACGCTTCTGCAAACCCGAGTGGCGCTGGCTCCGTTGACGGCATGGCCGCTGACCCGGTCGCCGTCGCTGCTGGCAACAACCCGATCCTCAAGACCCTGACCGCCGCTGTGTCCGGCAAGCTCAACCCCAAGGTCGACCTGGTCAACACCCTCAACGGCGGCGAGTTCACCGTCTTCGCCCCCGTCGATGACGCTTTCGGCAAGATCGATCCCGCGACCATCGAAACCCTGAAGACCGATGACGCGCTGCTCAGCAAGATCCTGACCTACCACGTCATCCCCGGCCAGATCGCTGCTGACGCAATCGTTGGAACCCACACCACCGTCGAAGGCCAGGACCTCGTTGTCACCGGCACCCCCGACAAGCTGATGGTCAACGGACAGTCCGCCGTCATCTGTGGTGGAGTCAAGACCAAGAACGCCACCGTGTACCTGATCGACACCGTTTTGATGCCCCCGGCTGCCTAATTTTTTCAGCTGGAACTGGCTTTAAGACTCTGAATTAAACTTCCCGGCCCCGACTGAGACTCTCAGTCGGGGCCGGGTTTTGTTTATGGTGAGCACGGCGCATGCGGCCCATCCGCCGGGCTCGCCGCCGCGAATCACCTGCACTTATTTCTCGCCCTACACATTCGCTTCGATCTCGCAGTCCGGATTGAATGCCATAGTCTCGCAGTCAGGATCGAAGATGCCCAAACATTCGCTGGAAAAAGCCCGGCCCCGAGTTGCCGTCATCGGTGCTGGTGTCGCAGGCCTGACCGCCGCGTACCTGTTGCAGCGCGCCAACGACGTGACCCTGTATGAACAAGACAGCCGGCTGGGTGGCCACGCGCATACGCATGACCTCGTCGACGGCTCGGGTGACGCCGTATCGGTGGACAGCGGCTTTATCGTGCACAACAACCGGACTTACCCACACCTGCTGCGCCTCTTTGCCGAATTAGGAGTTGCCACTCAGGAGTCGGAAATGTCCATGAGCGTTTCCTGCGCAGGCTGCGGGCTGGAATACGCTGGCGCACGGGGTATCTCGGGGCTCTTCGCCTACCCAGGGATAGTGGGCAACACGCGTTACTTGCGAATGCTGTTAGAGGTCAAGACGTTTCACCGACAAGCCCACAAAGTTCTCGCGGGCACCGGCCGCGATATCACCCTTGGCGAGTTCCTTGCCGCGGGCAACTTTTCAACCTACTTCACCCAGCACTTCATCCTGCCTGTCGTCGCATGCGTGTGGAGCTGCGGCCACGAAAGCGCGCGACAATACCCGGCCCGCTATCTCTTTCGGTTTCTGGATCATCATGGCCTGCTTTCCGTCACCGGTTCCCCCGCATGGAAAACGGTGACCGGGGGTTCCCGCACCTACGTCGAGCTGGCGGTGAAAAACCTCACGGCCGCACACACCTCCGCGAGGGTTAAGGCGGTGAGCCGCGTTACCGACGGCGTCGAGATCCGCACCGAGGCAGGCGATGTCGCAGTCTTCGAGAGTGCGGTGATCGCCACTCACCCGCACCAGGCTCTAGCGATGCTGGCCGCACCCACCGTCGCCGAAACCGAAGTGCTGGGTGCCATTGAATACACGCCGAGCACCACCGTGCTGCACACCGATGCATCGATCCTGCCGCAGCACCCGAAGGCGCGTGCCTCGTGGAACTATCGGATGGACTCCTGCGCGGGCGGCGACGACAAAGTTCACGTCACGTACGACATGACCCGCCTGCAGCGACTAGATTCTCAGACGCCTTACCTGGTAACGCTGAACTCCGATGAGTTGATGACCGCGGAGTCCAAAATCGCCACCATGCACTACGAACATCCGCTGTACACACCGAGTTCGGTTGCCGCACAGGGGCGGTTACCGGAGCTCAGCCGCGACGGCTTGGTATTTGCCGGCGCGTACCACGGTTGGGGCTTCCACGAAGACGGCTGCGCGTCCGGGGTTCGGGCCGCCGAAGCACTCGGCAGTGCGTGGTGACACGATGAGCCTCGTGGAATCCGCACCTCGTTCGCCACTTGCCGCGCTACAGCCCGGAGCGTTTGGCCTATACGACTGCGTCATCACCCACGGCCGACGTGCCGTAATCGAACACCGCTTTGCCCACAAGAGCCCCTTGTGGGTGCTGGACGTTGACCATATTCCCCTGCTGCCCAGGCCCTTTCGGTTCGTCGGCCGATTCGATGTAGCAGACCACTGGACCACAACCACGCCGTCGCTGCGGGCCGGGGTCGAAGTCTTCCTCCAGTCCCACGGAGTGACAGAAGCACCCGCGCAGATTTTGCTCCTCACCGGCGCCCGTTCAGGTGGGCATTGCTTTAACCCGCTCTCGGTGTATTGGTGCTACGACTCGCTGGGACAGCAGACGCACATCGTTGCCGAGGTTCATAACACCTATGGGGGCCGTCATGCCTACTTACTCGCCCCCGACGAAGCTGGCCGGGCCGATGTCACCAAAGACTTCTATGTTTCCCCGTTTTTCAGTCCCGACGGTCGCTATCGAATGCGGATTTCTCCGCCCGGGGAAAAGGTAGATGTGGTGATAGCGCTGGAGCAGGGCGGCGAGGTTCCGTTCACCGCGGCATTGCACGGCACTCGTGCGAGAGCATCCCGCTGGACTCTGATCAGGCGCCCGTTGGCTCAGCTCCGTGTTACCGCTCTGATCAGGATCCAGGGAATTTTGCTGTGGAAGCGGGGGGTGAAGGTTCAACCTCGCACCGGTAGCCCAGAGGTCGATCTCGCCGTCGCTGGCAACTTGCGGCTCATTTCTGGCAACGGTGTCGATATCGCTTCTGACACCGCAGCGACCTTGGTGCAGGAAGGCCCGCAATGACGAAGTTCTCCCTGACCGGTGCGCGGGTGTGGGTCACCGGAGCATCGTCCGGGATCGGCGCCGCGCTCGCTAACGAGCTCACAGATCGCGGTGCGCTTGTCGCGATTTCCGCGCGGCGCACGACGGAGCTTGAAGCCGTTTCCGCCGGACGAATGGCAGTCGTACCAGTAGATGTCAGTGATACTGCTGCGGTGGCTCAAGCCGCAGTGAAAGTTCGAGAGGCGTTGGGCGGTATCGATCTAGTGATCCTCAACGCCGGAACCTGGCAGCAAATGAAACTCGACACACTCGACGCCGCCGCGTTTGCTCGTCATCTCGACGTCAATGTCATGGGCACCGTCAACACCCTGGCAGCTGTGATGCCCGAGATGCTGGCGGCCAGATCCGGCACGGTGGCAATAGTTGCTTCCGTGTCCGGGTTTCGCGGGCTTCCTGGCGGAATGGCCTACGCCGCATCCAAAGCCGCTCTCATCAACCTTGCCGAGACGGTGCGCGCAGAGGCAATTGGACGACGAGTGCGAGTGGTCACCATCAACCCCGGCTTCGTCCGAACCCCGATGACCGCGGAAAATAAGTTCCCGATGCCGTTTCTGGTGGACGTAGATGACGCGGCACGCACTATCGCCGACGGCCTGGCTACACGGAAGCAGGAAATTATCTTTCCGCTGCCGATGGCAATAGTGATGAAAACCGCCCGCTTGCTTCCGGTACGGGTATGGACCTTGATTTCGCGTCGACTCGCGGGTAAGTAGATCCGTCCGCGAGCAGTACGGGGTCAGTAGCCGTCAGGCCCTGACCTTGCTGCTCTTCTTGCCGACCAGCGCGACGGTCAGGAACACCACTGCCCCTACGATCCCTAGCCAGAATACGCTCTTGATCAGGAACCCGATAACGCCGAAAGCGATCCAAGCGGCGGCAATAAGCAGCAGAATTTTGGCGAAGGTGCTCATAATGGGTTCACTTCTCCTGAGGTTGATACGTTGTGGCGCAGCGCATGTGAGGAAAATAAGCGCCGATCTCGAGTGCGCGGCTGCGCCCCGACTGCCCATAACGGTGCCAGGTTCGATGCACCGCCGCATCCGGCGTCGACCCTGAATTTCTGGTGCGGGGTAACCCTGACCTTTCGGGTGAATCTCAGATCCTTGCATCCGATCGCAGCCCCGACCCGGTAACTATCCACAGCACCATCCCCCACCCCATCCCCCCATTCTGGAGGAACAATGAAGAAGCTTGTTGCTGTCGCCGGGGCCTGCGCCCTCGGACTCGCCACCACTCTGCTCGGCGCGGGAAGCGCCTCGGCCGCTGACACCGGCACTGTCTACGTGGTGCACGGAATTCCTGGCCTACCCGTCGACGTCTACGTTGATGGCGCACGCGCCCTTGACGATTTTGCGCCGCTCACCGTCGCTGGCCCACTTGAACTGCCCTCCGGCGCCCACAAAATTGTGATTGTTGCTGCCGCCGATGCCGACGCTTCAAAGCCGCTTCTGTCCGCGGACGCCACAGTCCCCGCGGGCGGCAACGTGAGCCTTGTCGCGCATCTTGATGCCGATGGCAAGCCCACGGTGACCCCGTTTGTCAATGACGTCAGCGCCGTAGCAGCCGGTCAAGCGCGGCTGGTTGTTCGCCACACCGCCGCAGCCCCCGCTGTGGATGTCCGCGCAGGTGGCAAGGTAGTACTGCCCGGAGTCACCAACCCCCAGCAGGGCGCCCTCGTCGTACCCGCGGGCACTGTCTCCGCTGATGTCGCACTCGCAGGCACCGACACCGTAGCCATCGGCCCGGCTGACCTGAAGCTTGCCGAAGGCACTGCAACCTTCGTTCACGCAGTCGGAAGCGCGGCCGACAAGACCCTCGGCTTGGTCTCGTTCACCGTAACCGGATTGCACTCCAGCCCGGCTGGCGTTCCCGCAGGTAATGGCCCGGCTGACAGCCCGTGGTCCATGATTGTTCTTATCACCATGGTCGCCGCTGGCGGCTTGTTGGTGACCGTTGGCGGTCGTCGTCTGGTGACGTCGACCTCGACCAACTGACCGAGCAGGAGCAACGTCGGGTCCCCCGGCGTTCGGCCCGCTCCCAGGGGCTGATCGCCCTGGGAGCGGGTTTCGTGCTGATAGTGATCGGAATAGTGGGATTCCAACTTCTGCAGCCGAAACCCGCTGGGCAAGAGGTGGTTTCGGAAGGCGCGAGTGCGGCGGCTGCTCTTCAAAGCGGGCCGGCAAGCTCCTCCTTGCGGGCGACTTCTGCGCCGTCCAGCATGCTGGCCGCTGTCTCGCAACCCAGTCCCTCCGATCAGGCCGCGGAACCGACCACCAGCACGGCTGCGTCTGAGACCCCCGCTCCCCCACCTGAATCCGCACCCACACCGGGAACCGCGCCGTCTCTGGCGGCAGAGCCAGCGCCCGCACCGCCCGCAGCTCCTGCTTCTGTGCCGGTGCCTGTGCCTGTGCCCACCGAAATCTCCTTACCGTCACTCGGTGTCAGCGCTCCCGTCGTCTCGGTGGGCGTGGAAGCCGACGGTTTGATGGCGGTACCCGCAAATGTTCAGACGGTTGGTTGGTATCAATTCGGGCCGGCACCCGGAGATGCGGCGGGTTCTGCTGTGATCTCCGGTCATGTCGACGACCGGGTGCAAGGCGAGGGCGTGTTCGCTCGTATTGGCGACCTCGCACCAGGTGACACGATCCAAGTAACAGACGAAACCGGAATGGTGCGAACCTTTTCCGTCATCGCCCGTGAGTCCTGGCCAAAGTCTGAAGTTCCGCTAGACCGGATTTTCGATCGAGGTGGACAACCCCGGTTGGTCCTCATCACCTGTGGCGGAGTCTTCGACCGCAGCAGCCGCAATTACGAAGACAATATTGCGGTCACCGCGGTGCAAGTACCGTCGTGAACTACGCTGGAGCCGTGAGCACTCCCTCTCCTATGGACACAGCGCTGAGCGCTGACCCCCTGTGGGTCAAGAGGTTTCACGACGGCGATCAGCTTGCATTGAAAGAAGCATTCGATCGACACAGCGGAATGGTGATGCGGGTGGCTAGTTTTGCCCTGCATGATTTCCATGACGCTGAAGACGTGGTCCAGCAGATTTTCGTGCGTGCCTGGAAGGGTCGCCTGGGATTCGATCCGGACCGGGGATCAATGGCGGCATGGTTGCTGGGCATCACCCGGCGGCAGCTGGCAGACCGTTTTGCGGCGCTGGATAAGGAGCGTCGCATCCATGCGGCCGCTACCCTTCTCGCCGCCTCGCCACCCGAGGAGAACGACCAGGAGCGGGCGATCGACCGCATGGATGTGGGCAGCGAGCTAGACAGGCTCCCCATACAGCAGCAAACTGCGTTGCGACTCGCTTTTTATGATGGGCTCTCGCACACCGAGATTGCAGATACGACGGGGCTACCGCTGGGAACAGTGAAAAGCCATATTAGACGGGCCTTGGCCACGTTGAAGAAGAGTAGGGAGGTGGACGATGCAACATCTTGATGACGATCAGCTGATAGAGCTTGCTATCGACCAACTCCCGAACACCAGCTACCCCGTCATTCACCAAGCCGCCCTCGACCACCTCACCCAATGCCCCCAGTGCACCGAAGCTCTCGCCGAGTGGGGAACAGCCGTCACCATAGGACGCGCGGCAAGTCTTCACCAAGGCTCCGAGCCTGCTGCTGCCAACGTGTGGGAGGCCATCCTTGCCGACATCGCCGAAGGCGCCTCGCACGCCTTCCCCGATCCCAGCACAGATCACGGCGCAGAACTCCCGCAACAGCGAACTCCGTTAGAGGTCGTTGGGCCACCGCGAGCCACGAAGGATTCCGGAACTACCGAGCGCACCAAAGTCGGGGAGATCCACGCTGGCAACGCAGGAAATGTGGTCGTAGGTCTCACGCCCAAGGCGCTGCCGCGGACCATCGCCCCCGCGCCAAAAGCTGCTCCCGAGCCGCGCAGCAGGTGGGCCGTTCCATTGTTGGCAGCCGCGGCGGCCGCTGTGATCGCCAGCGGCGCAACGTACCTCGCCACCCGTTCGGACTCGGCCACGACCGCGACTGCGCCCAGCACTGTGGAGGCCATTGCCGATCTGAATCCAGTCAAGCAGGACGCAACGCCCGGTTCTCTGGGTACAGCGGATCTTCTGAGTACCCCCGACAGCACCGAAGTGGTCGTAGACGCGGTCGGATTGCCAGCTATCGCTGGCGCCTACGAGGTGTGGCTTTTTGGCGACGATGGCCGGATGGTCTCACTCGGTGTTCTGCACGATGGGCACGGCACATTCACAGTTCCGCAGGGGATAAGCCCCCGGGAGTACAAGGTTCTCGACATCTCCAACGAGCCGGCCGACGGCAATCCCGCACACTCCAAAAATAGCGTCGCCCGCGGCAAGTTCGCTTAACTTTCGGAGCAATTTCACTCACTGGACGCTAACCTGCGGTGCCCGCACCCAGATAGTCCTGCAGAGCGCCTAATGCTTGCTCGATGACCTCCGTCTGCCCAGCGAAACTCAGTCGCATTGTCTTGCGGCCACCCACCGGGTCGAAGTCGACGCCGGGCGCCACTGCCACACCGGTACGGGCCAGCAATTCCGCACACCAGGCCAACGAATCGTTGGTCAGGTGGGAGATGTCTGCATAAACATAAAAGGCTCCGTCCGCCGGTGCTAGCTTGGAAAACCCCAGCGCTGCAAGACCCTCCAGCATCACCGTGCGGTTGCGCGCGTATCGAGCTACGTGGGAATCGCATTCGGCATAGGAGTCGAATGCGGCCACCGCGGCAAACTGCGCAGGCGCCGGCGGACAAATCGTCATGTTGCCCGCCAGGCCCTGGACCGCATCGATCACATCGGCCGGAACGAGCGCCCACCCCACTCGCCAGCCCGTCATCGAAAAGTATTTGGAAAACGAGTTGATGACAAACCCCGATCGGGCCGTCGCCCATGAACAGGAACCACGACCCGCGTACGTAATACCGTGATAGATCTCGTCGGAAATGAGTCGAATACCGTTGCTATCGCAGTAGTGCGCCAAGCTGGCCAACTCTGCGGCAGAGAGCATGGTGCCTGAGGGGTTCGCTGGCGAAGCCACCACTAAGCCGGCGAGGTTGAGGTCTTTAATAGCAGCCACAGTTGGCTGGAAACGATTTTCGACGCCGGTAGGTATCTCCACCACCTCACAACCCAATGCCTGCAGGATATTTCGGTATGCCGGGTAACACGGAATAGCCATTCCCACGCGAGCACCGACATCGAACGCAGCGAGGAATGCCAATAAAAATGCGCCTGACGAGCCAGTGGTCACGACCACTTCGGCGGGGTCCACCGACAGGTCGTACCAATCCCGATAGTGCTTCGCGATCCCTTGGCGCAGCGGAAGAATCCCCGGCGTCTCGGTGTAGCCGAGAAGCTCCTCGTCCAGCGCCCGATGCAAAGCCGACCGGACAGGCTCTGGAGCGGGCGAAGACGGTTGACCGGCTGCCAAGTTGAACACCGGCAGGCCTGCTTCCGCTCGCCTCGTGGCAGCCGCCCACACGGACATTACGTGAAACGGCGGGGTCAACCCCCGGCTGGAAGGTTGGAACGTCATCCGCCAATCCTCTCCTTTTTTCCTGCCCTGCGGGGGCGGGCAACCTACAGAATGACGCGGCCCTGGATGGCTGCCTCACCGATATCAGTCCGGTGCTGTGAGCCGCGCATCGTGATCTGCTTCACCACTTTGTAGGCAGCTTCCCGTGCGGCGCGCAGGTCCTCCCCCGTACCCAGGACTGAGAGCACCCTGCCGCCCGTGGAAATGATGGTGCCTTCACCAGTATCTGCTGTCCCCGCGTGCAGCACATCCGGGTGGTTGGCTCCGTACACCGCGTCGCCGAGAGTCGGCGCCTGCGGGTAGTTCTCGGCAGCGATGACCACGGTGACAGCCGATCCCGCCTTCCACTTCAGCGCGCGATATTCCGAGAGATCCCCGTCCGCAGCAGCCTTCAGCACAGCAGCCAGTGGTGAGGCCAGAAGCTCGAGTACCACTTGGGTTTCGGGATCACCGAAACGGCAGTTGAACTCGATTACCTCGGGGCCACGGGGCGTTAACGCCAGGCCCGCGTACAGCAACCCCACGAACGGGGTGCCACGTGCCGCCATTTCTGCCACCACGGGATTCAACACCTCACGCTGAACCCGTTCAACAAGACCATCAGGCACCCACGGCAGCGGCGCGTAGGCCCCCATCCCGCCGGTGTTGGGCCCTGTATCGTCATCGCCGAGCCGTTTAAAGTCCTGTGCGGGAAGAAGCGGCACCGCGCGTGTTCCGTCACAAATCGCGAACAGGGACACCTCCGGGCCTGACAGAAAGGCCTCAATCAACACGTGGTGGCCGCCCGCCAGTACCGCTTCGGCATGCGCAACCGCGGCCTTTCGGTCCGTAGTAACAACCACGCCTTTGCCCGCAGCGAGTCCGTCGTCCTTCACCACATACGGAGAGCCGCAGGTATCTAACGCTTCGTCGATCTGGGTGGGATGGGAGACACTCACCGACGCGGCGGTGGGCACTCCGGCGGCGACCATCACCTCTTTCGCAAAGGCTTTGGATCCCTCGATCTGAGCCGCTGCGGCGGACGGCCCAAATGTGGCGATGCCAGCGAGCCGAAGCGAATCGGCAGCCCCTGCAACTAGCGGACCCTCCGGTCCCACCACGACCAAGTCCACACTGAGTTCCTTCGCCAGCGCGGTAATGGATTCTGGGCTCGCCATGTCTACCGGATAACTGGTAGCAAGCGATCCGGTACCAGCGTTACCAGGAGCAATGTGAAGATTCGTGACCGCCGGATCCGCGCTTAGCGCGCGCAGCAGCGCATGTTCTCGGGCACCGGATCCAATTACCAAGATTCGCACGATAGGTGACGCTATCCGGGAATGGGGTCTGACGCGCAATTTCAGCGCGACGAGATCACCTGATTGCGACTTCACCCGCTACCCGGAGGCACCGTCGGTCCACACCTGCGAACCTTCCATTTCAGGAGGAAACTCCAGGTGCAGGTGGAGCATCCTCCGAAATATCGCGGCTCTGTCCGCGGACAGGGCCAGCGTGCGGACCGATCGCGCGGTGGTCAGGCGAGAATGTCGTGCAGGACGATCGTCTGCTCCCGGCCGGGGCCCACACCAATGGATGAGATCCGAGCGCCGGAGAGCTCCTCTAGCCTGCGCACATAGTTCTGCGCGTTCATCGGCAAATCCTCGAACGCCCTGCACGCGGTGATGTCCTCGAACCAACCGGGCATCTCCTCATAGATCGGCTCCGCGTGGTGCAGATCGCTCTGGGTCATCGGCATTTCGTCGTGGCGCACCCCATCTACGTCGTACGCCACGCAGATCGGAACAGATTCCAGGGACGATAAGACATCCAGCTTGGTGAGGAAGTAGTCGGTGATTCCGTTGACCCGGCTGGCGTAGCGAGCGATGACGGCATCGAACCACCCACACCGCCGAAGGCGCCCCGTGGTGACACCGATTTCGCCGCCTGTCTTGCGGAGATACTCGCCCCACTCGTCTTCCAACTCCGTAGGGAACGGGCCCGAACCCACCCGCGTCGTATACGCCTTGAGGATGCCCATCACGGCATCGAATCTGGTGGGGCCAAGACCCGATCCCGAGGAGGCACCGCCGGCTGTCGGGTTGGAAGACGTGACAAAGGGATAGGTGCCATGGTCGACGTCGAGCAGCGTGCCCTGGGATCCTTCCAGCAGGATGTGCTCGCCGCGGTCAGCTGCCTGGTTGAGGGCTAGCCTCGTGTCGGCGATCCGGTGCTTAAAGCCTTCTGCTTGGGCCAGTACCTCGTCGGTGATCCGAGCTGGGTCTAGGGCATTGCGGTTGTAGATCTTGACCAACATCTGATTCTTGACATCCAGCGCTGCCTCAATCTTTTGACGCAGAATTGACGGATCCAACAGATCCTGCACACGCACGCCCATCCGGGCGACCTTGTCCTGGTAGGCGGGGCCAATGCCGCGGCCGGTGGTGCCAATCTTGGCGCTGCCGAGATAGCGCTCGGTGACCTTATCGATTGCCACGTGGTACGGCATGATGAGGTGGGCGTCAGCGGAAATCATCAGCCCGCTGGTGTCGACGTTGCGTTCCTCGAGCCCGGCTAGTTCCTTGAGCAGGACACCTGGGTCGATAACGACTCCATTGCCGATAACGTTCTTGCAACCCGGAGTCAAAATGCCGGAGGGAATGAGGTGCAGCGCGAAAGATTGCCCATCCGGCAGCACCACGGTGTGACCAGCGTTGTTGCCTCCTTGGTACCGGACCACCCACTGCACCCTGCCGCCGTAGAGATCGGTGGCTTTACCCTTGCCTTCGTCGCCCCATTGAGCGCCGATCAGCACCATTACCGCCATCAAAGACTCCCATTGCGTTGTCTGCTTAGCTGCCGCAGCCGGGGTTCCGGCGTCAGATGCACTAGTTTTCCGAAGGGGCACTTGTTACGGCCGCGACGGGGTCGGTACCGTCACAAACTGAAAGAGTGCCGCCTGAAAGGGTAGTCGTTGGATCCAATCGTTGTTATTTGCGCACGGCCGGATGAGCAAGACGAAGCCACCGGACCGCCGATTTCACCTGCCCTGAAGAAGATTCGCGCCCATACCGACAACATCCACTTTGTTGGGCGGTTTCCCAATAAGGACATCGACCCACTGCTTGTCGGACGGGTGGTAGTTGTTGGTGAGGAACGACATCTCGCCGCGGTCGCGCTGCGCCTTCTTCGCAAGGAGTTGCTTACCCAAGTGAGTGTCGGTTATGTCGCATTGACCAAAAATCCATTCACCCAGACTTGGCGGCTCCCACTGGGTGCAGCCGGTGTGGATCTGGCCTGTACAGGGCCGAGTTCCGGAATCACGCTGTTGCGCGATGACGTCGGCGGTGTTCTCATCTCTCAGGCCTGGATCGCTCCCATTGACGCTACCGCGTACCTCGACGACTCCCGAGTGCTGTTTGGAAAGGCCAGCAAGCTTATTGTTCGGCCCCACCAAGGACTCGGGTTGGAAATCACTATCGAGCGCGAACGGAAGATCGCCGGAATCTCGTTAGGCCGCAAATCCACCACCAAACTCGGCCGAGCGATTTCGATGGGCGCGAGCGACGGCACGGAGCTGACGGTGATCAGCGATGGTGTTGAACGCCCGCGCCCCATGCAGCGGTGGACCTACTACCGGCACACCGAACAGATGCAGTTCGCTCATCGCCTGACGTAGAACAGCACGCGATTGGCTCAGCTACCGCATCGTGCAGTGCCTTCTCCGCATCCTGCCCGAGCCTGATGCCCGAGCCTGATGCCCACCGAAGTTACGGCAGCATCTGGGCCGGGATGGCCGGATCGGCGTCCAAAAGGAAGGCGCGAATCCGATCGGCCTCGGCAACCTCCTCGATCGATGCTGCGGCTTGACCCAGTGCCGAAAGTGCGCGCAGGAAGGCTTGATTCGGCTCATGGCTCCACGGCACCGGCCCAGCACCTTTCCAACCACTGCGCCGGAGCCTGTCCAGCCCTCGGTGGTAGCCCACCCGGGCGTAGGCGTAGGCCTGAACGTCCTGTCCGGCATCGAGCGCGGCTTCCGCGAGCAGCGCCCAAGCCAGGGAAGACTCGGGATGATCGCGAGCGGCGGATTCGGCGGAAGAACCTGCGGCTAGATCTGCCGCAGCAGGATCTTCTGGAAGATGGACGGGAGGTGGGCCGAGCAGATTAGGACGTGTCATCCCCCTATCCTGCCCGCCCGCCGCCTGCGTCCACTACCCCCGGCTCGCGGTAACAGCCCGCGAACCTGAAATCAGAGACTGAACATCAGGGCAGCCTGTCGGTCGGTCTCCTGGTATCGAAGACCCGCATCCGCCACTGCCGCTGCCAACGCTTGGAGTGCAATTTGTCGATCCGCAGCTGACAGGTCCCACTTGGACTTCAGCAGATAGTAGGCCTGCAGCGTCTCTGCCTTCATGCTGCCCGTGGCGGCGACCGCGGTGTCCAGCTCTGCGAGGTGACCCTCGATCCGCCCCCAGGTCGATACCAGCGCGTCATGAGCGGCCTGCATCCCCGCGTAGTTAACCTTGACGTACGTCATCAGGACACCACCGGCATCTGCTCGCCCAATGCGGCTTCAGACCCGGCGATGTTGTTCCCAGCCATCACAAGCCCCTCGCCGTGGCTCAACAAAGCATCCTTGAGCAACCGGGCACTCGCGAGGTGGGAGTCCATCGCCAAGGCGTACTTCGGAGCCGCCGACGTCGACGTCCACGACACGCGAAGGTCTGCCAAGATCTGGTCCATCTGCGCGATCTCGGAGTTCAACGCCACTCCCGCGTCCGATACGGCGCCCCCTGCGGTTTGTACTTGCTCAGTTGTCAGTTCGAAACCGTCCACGTGTTACCTACCCCCATCGTGTGCTCGGCTGGTCGCCAAGCATCTGGTTCGACTATCCGCCCAGCATCGCCGGAGAGCGGATGACCTGGCTCTATTGGGGAAGAATTCGCGCTTGTGGATAACCACGCGGCCGCACAAGTGAAGCAGCGGCGAACCGGTGGTGTGAAAGTAGCTCGCGGTGTGGTCTAGTGGACCTAATCCAGTGACTTATTCCCCTGCCGTCGGCCGCCCATATTCGTCACGGTAGAAAACACAGTCTCTGCGAGATTGCCTGTAATGCATCGAGTATTGACAACGGTTATCTGACAAAGGGGAACTTGCCAAACCATGTCGAAATTCAAGCCGAAGGACAAATCCTTCTACGCGCTGTTCTCCGCTGCTGCTGAGAACATCGCAGCTGGCGCGCAAACCTTGTCAGGGTTGACAGGCAAAAAGGCTGACCTCGCAAGTGGCGCAGCAAGACTCGCGGAACTTGAGCAGGCGGGCGACCTCATCACCCTAGATCTGTTGCGGATTTTGGGTGCAAGCTTTGTCACCCCGTTTGACCGTTCCGATATTCATCACCTCACGTCCGCGCTTGAAGACGTCATCGATCACATGGAATCAGCTGGCGCGCTGATCCACCTCCTCGATATCGGACAACTCCCGAGTGAGGCCAGCATACTCATCGACATTCTCGTCCAATGCGCTGGCCACACCACGGAGACGATGCCCAAACTGCGCAAGCTCAAGGGCTTGGACAGCTACTGGACCGACATCAAAAAGGCGGAAAAGGATGCCAACGTCGTCCACCGCCAGCTGCTCGTGCGCATCACCAGCGGCGAATTCGACCCACTGCACGCAATGAAGATTCGTGCGGTCGGCTCCGACCTTCTGGCCGCCGTCGATTGCTTCGAAAACGTGGCCGACATCGTTCGCGCCGTCCTCATCAAGGAGTCGTGAGCGGAACCGATGGTGGCTCTCATCACCATCGTCACGCTGGCGATGATCTTCAACTTCACCAACGGGTTTCACGACGCGGCCAACGCGATAGCAACATCGGTCTCCACCCGCGCGCTGACCTTGCCAGTGGCGTTGGGGGTGGCAGCGGTCGGCAACTTGGTCGGGTCGTTCTTCGGCGCTGCGGTGGCCGCAACGGTCGGTAAAGGCATCATCGACCTTCCCGTCGGATCCTCCAGCCTGTTGGTCGTGGGGGCCGCATTGGTGGGGGCCATCACCTGGAACCTGATTACTTGGTGGAAGGGACTGCCGTCATCGTCCTCGCATGCCCTCATCGGCGGAATGGTCGGCGCCGCGCTCGCTGCGGGCGTTTCCGTGATCTGGGGCGGCGTTATCGAGAAGGTGCTGATCCCGATGGTGGTTTCCCCCTTCGCGGGTTTCGCGCTGGCTTACCTGTTCATGCTTGCCATCATGTGGGGTTTCCGACGGGCAAACCCGGCGAAGGTGGGCCGTGGATTCAGGGTGGCTCAGACTGTCTCCGCTACGGCAATGGCTTTTGGCCACGGAATGCAGGACGCAGCTAAAACTATGGGCATTGTCGTGCTCGCACTCGTCGTCGCCGGCAAACACGAGGGACCCGACATCCCGATCTGGGTGTACTTTCTGACCGCTGGCGTACTCGCTGCCGGTACAGCCACCGGCGGCAAACGCATCATGAAGACACTGGGCACCAAGATCATTGAGTTGGACCCACCCCAAGGCTTTGCGGCTGAAGCCACGGCGTCGTCGGTGCTGTACGTAGCCTCGATCGGCTTCGGTGCTCCCGTCTCGACCACCCACGTCATCTCGTCGGCCATCATGGGAGCCGGCGCGACCCGCCGCATGTCCGCGGTGCGGTGGGGAGTGGCTGGGCAGATGATGCAGGCCTGGGTGTCCACATTCCCCGCAGCCGGAATTGTGGGCGCTCTCGCGTACTGGGCCGGTTCGCTCGTCTTCTAGGTTTACAGCCGGGATCACCGCGCACCTACGAGGTTCAGGTCGAGCGTGCCACAACCTTCCCAGCAGGCCAGGCTCCACGGACAAAGCGAAGAGCCCGGAGCGGCGTGCTCCGGGCTCTTCGTGGCTCTCACAACTACGGGCTTCGCAGTACCTAGAGCGTGGGGGTTTTACGCCCTCTGTCCCATGTCGCGCTTGCTTCGGGCTTCGTTACCCGATATGACGAGCGTTACACGAACGTTATAATCACTTGCCTTCCCAGGCCGCTTTCCAGGTCTGCGGCCCAAGGATTCCCGAAGGGTTAAGCCCGTTGCGCTTTTGCAAGTCCACCACCACAGTCTTGGTCGTGGCTCCATAGAAGCCGGTGCCGCTCAACCCGTAGCCACGCTTGCCCATTTGACGTTGGAAGCACTGCAATTCGCGTGCGGTGTCGCCCGGATTGAACTGCTTACCTGGCCAGGTGGGCGCCGTTGCCGCCCCGACAGAACACGTTGCGTCGGTCGCTGGCACGTAAGGCGTGGCCGGTGTGGGCGCCGCTGCTGCGCCCGCCCATGCAGCCGCCCAGGTCTTGGGGCCGATGAACCCGACCACGTTGAGGCCCTGTTCTCCCTGAATCTTCAGAACCGCAGCCTTGGTGCTCGGTCCGAAGTATCCGGTTCCGGTCAGAGGGTAACCTCGGGTTCCCATTTGTTTCTGCCACACCTTGAGCGCGTCAGAGAAGTCACCCTCGCGGAACTGACGACCCGGGTAGGCGGGCGCGCCAGGGGCTGCTGGAGTCGCGGCCCCTTCGTTTCCGGCAGGCGCGCTGGACTGGTTGCCCGTCGCAGGCGGTTTGACGCCGGACTTCGCGTCCGAATCGTTGCTCACACCGACCAGAGCTGCGCAGATCCATGGCGACCAGCCGCGCATCCGGTACAGAGTCAATGCCCGCAAATCCTGCTCGGCTGGCGTTGCTTCGCTCGGCAGACCTGACCCGCCCACACTGCGCCAGGTCGGGAGGTCGAATTGGTAGGCCCCGTAGTAGCCGTTACCGGTGTTGATGTTGTAGCGGCCACCGGATTCGCATTGACGCACTGCGGCCCAGTCAGCAGAAGTCGGATCTGCCGAAGCAACACCGCCAGCAACGACAAGTCCGGACACCACTGCGAAGAAGGTGGTCATGATCGCGAGGGAGCGACGCACGTGAATTCCTCTCTTGGTCGCGCAGCTCTGCAGAGCGCGCGCCGGGAGGAATTAGCGCGTGCTCAACTGGCGATGCCCCTTCCCCTTGCTCGGCATCGTCATCAAGTCACACCCTCGCCCAACCACACGCTTGCGTAAAGAGGAACGACGGCAAGTCCCGGGCGAAGGAAATGGATCAGCTGTCGCGCGATTCGGTGATCGCTCCCTGCACGGTAAGGCACGTGCACAAATGTCACAAGACACCCAGCAGACACATCTTGTCCCACACTTGTCCAGTGATCAAGCATCGACACCCCGACACGCCGAACAGAATCACATCCGTGTTGTTTTTATCCAGGCATGTCAGCACACCCGTTCGGCGATGCGTTCGAACCCCTGCACCGTTCGATCTGCCGCAATTGGTACGGAAGGGAAGAGTGGGAATAGAGTGAAAATTGTTATCAAAAACGTCGTGCTGGAACCCCAAGATCTTCGTCAGGCGGCTTGTACGGCGGTTTTCTAGTTTCTTACCGGTACCGGGACGAGTACGTCGACGTCCGATTCTGCCGGCAACTTCTCACCCGGGCACAACCGAAGAACCTGTTGTATCGCGAGCTTTTCGGGCGCCGTCACCCACAGCCCATACTTCGCCTTGACTGCAACCTGCCGCGCCACGTAAGCACATCGATAGCTCTTCTGAGGGGGCAACCAGGAGGCGGCATTCGACGCCCCCTTAGCCTGATTTGTCGGTCCGTCCACCGCGAGCAGTTCCAACGGATCGTTCGCAAAGTTCGCTCGTTGCTCAGGGCTGAGCTGCTGAGCTCCCGTCCGCCAGGCGTCTGCAAGAGCCACCACGTGATCGATCTGGGCCGTGCTGGACGTCTGCTCCCCGCGTTGGAAAACGATGACCCTTCCGGTGTAGGGATCATCCAGAGTTCCGCTCAGCACTACGCATCCTTGGGTTCCCGGCTTCAGCACGGGGACAGCCATACTTCTTCGCAATACATCGTTACGCGTGTCGCAGCCATTGTGCCCGCCGCCAACAGCTACGTCGTCTGTCCAGCGCTGGCCGAACTGCTCCCTGCTGTATCCCGTCATAGGGGCGGAGCCCTTGACTGCCAACTCTTCCAGTGCGGCGAGGGCGGTGTCCTGCGGGAATACCCCTGGTGACTCAGCGAGTGACCCAGCGGCTGACACGCTGAATAACTCGGCGGATGACGCGGCCGGCAGCTCGAGTGGGAGCGCGGTAGGTGTTGCGTCGGTGCTCGTTGTCTCGTCCGCCTGAGCTGTTCCGAGTGCCGACGCCGATGCGGGTGACAAGCCCGTGGTCCGCGCCCCCGAAGCAGTCGAGTCAGGGTTCGTTGCCGCGGAGCAGCTGATGCACCCCCACAGCAGCAGGACAAGCGGCAATGCGCAGAGGCGGAGAGAAGCGGGCACCGAAGTCCTTTCCTGGCGAAGACCCAGTGGCCTCCTCGGACAAGGCTAATCGGACAAACCGACAAGTCAGGCGCACAGATCAGGGGCCGACGAAATCTTGGCCCAAGCCGCCAGTGGCCCGGCGATCATCGGCGAAGTACGCTCAACGCCGTAGCAATCTCAGTTCGGATAGGCAATAGGAAGAGAACTACGGATGTCACGTCGCGGTTGGATGTTGTTTTTAGCGCTCTGCGTCATCTGGGGTATCCCCTACCTCTTGATCAAAGTCGCGGTGGCGGACATCAACCCGCTGCTTGTCGCGTTTTGCAGAGTCCTGATCGGCGGCCTTATCCTGCTGCCTATTGCGCTGAAGCAGAGGGCGCTCGGCCCGGTGCTGAAGCGGTGGCCACTATTGCTGCTCTACACCGTGATCGAGATCTGTATCCCCTGGTTCTTCCTCGGGCTGGCTGAGACCAAGCTCAATAGCTCGACCGCGGGGTTACTGATCGCCGTTGTTCCGTTGATCGCCAGCGTCATCCTGTGGGCCACCGGCCAGGACAAGTTCTCACGGATCCGCGTCATCGGCCTCATCCTGGGCTTTGCTGGGGTCGCCGCGCTGGTGGGTCTCGACATTCGACTCGATAACCTGCTCGCTGTCGGTGCCGTCGCGATCACCGCCATCGGCTACGCAGTGGGGCCGATTATCATCTCCCGCAAATTCACCGATCTGCCTGCCAGCGGCGTCATTACCGCGTCGTTGCTATTGGCAGCGGTGATCTACGCACCGTTTGTGACTTTCGTCTGGCCGACGCAGGCTGTCTCGGCGCAATCGCTGTGGGCGGTCATTGCGCTTGGTGTGCTCTGCACCGCAACGGCTTTCACCCTATTCTTCGCGCTGATCGGAGAAGCTGGACCGGCGAGGGCATCGGTCATCACCTACGTCAATCCGGCGGTGGCAATCATCTTGGGTGTGCTTTTGCTATCGGAGCCGTTCACCATCGGGACCGCCATCGGGTTCCCGCTTGTCATCCTCGGGTCGGTGCTCGCCACGTCGCGCAACCGTACAAGGGGCAAAAAAACCGCCGCGATCAACCCGGAGGCAACTACCGCGGTCGCTTCCTCCACTCCCTCACAGCACCCCTAGCAGCAAAAAGGGCCCGCCAAACCCTTTCACAGGTTCGGCGGGCCACCGCACGAGGCGCGAAAAGCGACTACTTCGCAGCTCCGGGTGAGGTTCCGGCCGAACCCAACTGCTCACACGCCTGCGTGATGCGGGCGGCCATCCCGGCCTCGCCCAACTTCAGGTAGGTGCGCGGGTCGTAGGCCTTCTTGTTGCCGACTTCGCCGTCGATCTTCAACACACCGTCGTAGTTGGTGAAGAAGTGTCCGACCAGCGGGCGGCTGAACGCGTACTGGGTGTCGGTATCGATGTTCATCTTGACGACACCGTAAGAGACTGCCTCCGTGATCTCTTCCGGTGTGGAACCGGACCCACCGTGAAATACCAGACCGAACGGCTTGGAGCCGGCTTCAAGACCCAACTCTGCGGCAACCGCATCCTGGACTTCCTTCAGCACCGCGGGGCGCAGCTTGACGCCGCCCGGCTTGTACACACCGTGCACGTTTCCGAAAGTCGCGGCCACGATGTAGTTATTGTTCTTCGGCGCACCCAATGCCTTGATCGTCGCGATCATGTCTTCCGGGGTGGTGTACAGCTTGTCGTTGATTTCATGCGTGACGCCGTCTTCCTCGCCACCAACAACTCCCACCTCAATCTCGAGGATGATGTTCGCTGCTTCGCACAAGGGCAACAACTGCTTGGCGATTTCCAGGTTTTCGTCCATCGGGATTGCCGAACCATCCCACATATGGGACTGGAACAACGGGTTCTGGCCAGCGTCGACGCGGGCCTGCGAGATGGCCAGCAGCGGCTTGACGTAGGTATCGAGCTTGTCTTTCGGGCAGTGGTCGGTGTGCAGCGCGACCGTGATGTCGTACTTCGCGGCGACCACGTGAGCGAACTCGGCCAGGGCAACAGCGCCAACAACCATGTCCTTGACACACGTCCCGGAGGCGAACTCGCCACCGCCGGTCGACACCTGAATGATGCCGTCGCTACCCGCGTCAGCGAACCCCTTGATAGCGGCGTTGATGGTCTCCGACGAGGTGATATTGATCGCGGGGTAGGCGAATCCGCCGTCTTTCGCGCGCTGCAGCATGGCAGCGTAGGTTTCGGGAGTTGCAATGGGCATAGGTGTAAGTCCTCTCGGAAAGCGGTCATGATGCCCGGGCCGCGCCCAGACGCATCGCATCCGAATCCGGCCAAGGGCCACCGGCAACTGGGCCGGAATCACCTTAAGTATCCCCGATCGAGTCCGCGGCTCCTACCTGTAGTGCGGCTACGGATCACCTGCGGGGTGGCAAGATCGCACACAGGCCGCGACGGTGACAAGCAGGACGCTAGCGAATGTGAGTGTGAGAAGTGACTGCACCAGATGACGCGCCCACGTCCTACGTCGGCGATATCGAAGCCACCTTGAGCACGTTGGCCGCGTTCAATCCGGTGATTTTGTCCGCTGACGTTCTGCCCAGCCGGGCCAGTCAGGTACCGCAGACCATTGACGACATCTACAAAAGCCATCGGATGTCGATGGTGCGGCTGGCCATTCTGCTGGTCGACGATATGGGCAGCGCCGAAGACGTGGTGCAGGACGCGTTCGCCGGCCTGTACCGGAACTGGGGCAACCTGCGCGATACGCAAGCCGCGGTGGGGTACCTGCGCATCGCGGTGATCAACGGCTCCCGGTCGATGTTGCGTCGTCGTCGCACCGCGCGCGCCTATGTTCCGCCCCACGAACTTGATGCCCGCTCGGCGGAGTCGATGGCAATGATGTCCACCGAGCACCAGTCGGTGATCACCGCATTGGGCGATCTGGCACCCCGCCAGCGAGAAGTGTTGGTGCTGCGGTACTACGGTGGACTTTCCGAGGCAGAGATCGCCGAGGCCACTGGGCTTTCCACGGGAACGGTTAAGTCCACGGCAAGCCGCGCGGTGGCCAAACTCGGCGACATCATCAGGACCCGGCACCAGTGATTTGCGCCGCGATCCCGCTCATGACGAACGCGCCGTGACGAACGCGCCGTGACGAACCCCCAAATGCCACCCAAAGGGTCCGAGCAATTGCTATCAGAAGCTCTGCGCGCCATGGCTGCTGGGGGCGCCCGCATCGGCCAACCCGCCAGCCACCATGTCAAGCCAGCTGTTCAGAAACCTGCCGGGTGGCCCTGGAATATAGCGACGTGGAGCCTGCAGCAGCTCTTGTTGCTGGCGCTGTGTATCGGCTTCGCCCTAGGCATCACCACTGGGCTTACGAGTTTCTACCTCTGACGCGTCCCGCCGTGCCACCATTGGCCGGTGATGCACCTGCGGCTCATCGTGCCGCCCGCCAAGACCGTCATTATCGAAACGGGTCTGCTCAACGATGCCCGCATCACCAACCTGGTGGTCTTGCGCGGCGCGGCGCAGCGTCCCCCTGGTGACGTCGTGCTCTGTGACGTCACCCGCGAAGCGGTGCAAGATCTGCTGACCTGGTTGAGGTCGGAGGGGATCTACGAGGCGGGGTCGGTCACACTCACCCACGTGGATGCGGCCCCTTCCCCCAACCATTCGGCCACGGAAGTTGCCGCGGTCGGCGCGCCCGACGACGCGATTATCTTCGACCAAGTCCTCGACACCGCCTACAACGAGGCGCGCGGGTCGTGGGCGTATTACGTGTTCTTCAGCTTGGCCACTCTCTTGGCCGCGGTCGCCGTCATCACCGATTCCAGCGTGTTGGTGGTCGGCGCCATGGTGGTAGGGCCGGAGTTCGGCCTTATTGCGGCAATCGCAATTGGGGCGGTGATGGGCCGCTACGCCCTGATGTCGCGCGCGTTGTGGCTACTGCTCAAAGGGTTTGCGGTAGCCATTGTTGTCACCACGACGGCCGGTCTGCTCGCCCGCTGGATCGGTTGGATCAGTGAGGCAACGGTGGCGGCGCCTCGGCCCCTCACCGGCTTCATCTGGTCACCCGATAAATGGTCGGCGGTGGTCGCGGTGCTCGCCGGGTGCGCGGGGGTGCTCTCGCACACAGCCGGTAAATCGACTGCGCTGGTAGGTGTCTTCATCTCCGTGACAACGGTGCCGGCAGCGGGCGATTTCGCACTGTCCTTGGCGGTCTGGGAGACCGGGCACCTGGGCGGAGCCGCGGCGCAATTGGGCATCAACCTGCTGGGGCTGATCGGCGCTGGCATCCTCACGCTGCTTCTTCAGCGGACCCTTTGGAGCCGTGTTCGCCCCTATCGTCGCAGTTCCACGCTCCTGCATCGGAAAGCGCACCCGGCAACTCACATCAAAAAGCGCTGATCATCTCGCCCTCGCCCGGTATCTTAAGGAGCGTGACGACCGAAAACCTCGCCCTCCTTCCCTCCTGGCTTGACCCGGGATCGATCATCAATGGCTTCGGTTCTTGGGCAGTGGTGGGCATTCTGCTCATCATTTTTGCCGAATGCGGGATCCTGATCGGCTTCTTCCTTCCGGGCGACACTTTGCTGTTTCTCGCAGGTGTTCTCGTGGCCAGTGGCAGCATCAATATCAACATTGCCCTGTTCATCGCACTGTTGGCGGCGGCAGCATTCATTGGCAACCTCGTGGGTTATTGGATTGGTTGGAAGGTCGGACCTTCGGTGTTTAGCCGACCCGACGCCAAGTTCCTCAAAAAAACCTACGTGGATCGCTCATCGGCGTTCTTCGACAAATACGGCAAGATCACCATCATTTTGGCCCGCTTCGTCCCCGTCATTCGCACCGTCGCCACCGTCATGGCGGGCGTCGCGAAGATGAACACCAAGATCTACGTCCTGTACTCCTTCGTCGGCGGCGTCCTTTGGGTTACCACCGTCACCCTCGCCGGGTACTTCCTCGGCAAGATCGCGTTCGTTCGGGAAAATGTCGATCTGATTTTTGTTGGCGCCGTAGCAGTCGTCATACTGGGCGTCGCCGTTCCCGCCATCATCCACATGCTCGCGCGTCGCAAGAACAAGACCGCGGCTTCGGGCACCTGAGCTGCCACGATTCGGGATTGCCACCGTCTTATCGAGCGGCGGGGCAGCGATCGGAATCGCCTACCAGGTCGACGCCAAAGAAACTGACCCGACCGGCGCACAGTGCGTCCACGTTCGTCTCCCCGAGGCTAACGACATGGTCACGAATAGCGAAGACCACCAGCACGATCAGCGCGGCAAAGAAGGCGGCAAACACTTTCGCGGCAACCCTTTTCGCCAACACGGCAAGCACGATCCCGGCCGCGCCAACCAGCACCATGATCCAAATCGCCGCTGTAGATACCGTCGTGATCGTCACTTGCGGCCCCGCATCAGTAGCACCAGCCCTGCGGCATCGAGATCGTGATGCCGAGGAAACTGGTCGCGTTTTGTGGGGTAGCTCCGTCGAGTGCGGCACTGCTCGAGGTGCATGCTTTTCCTCTGACCTCGCTGGCGTAGTCAATCACCTTGCCTCGCTGCTGCCAGCCGACGAACACCAGTATCGCCGCCACCACGAGGCTGATAATTTTCCCGACGATCTTACGAATGATTACGGCCATCACCACTCCGATGACGGCGACCGTGATAATCGACCACAGGGCAACAGTCTTAACAGTTTCAAGTTCCACAGCGGAAATGTAACAGGGCAAAATGACGGTGCACGTGGGAGAACTACCAGCCCTTGGTAGGGTCCGCGTGTTGCCGGATCCACGCGTGCATCGTGATGCCGGCCGCGACACCGGCGTTGATCGACCGCGTCGAACCAAACTGGGCAATGGAAACCGTCATGGCGGCGGCGGCCTTTGCCTCCGGGGTAAGCCCAGGCCCCTCAGAACCGAAGAGCAGCAGGGTATTCACAGGCAGCACCACCGTTTCCAGCGGCACCGATCCCGGCACGTTGTCCACCCCCACGATCACCAGGCCCGCCGACTGCGCAAAGGCGACCAGCGTTTCGACTGTGTCGTGGTGCAGGAGATGTTGATAACGGTCTGTGACCATCGCGCCGCGGCGATTCCAGCGGCGCTTTCCGATGATGTGGACAGCGGCGACAGCGAACGCGTTCGCTGTCCGCACCACGGTGCCAATGTTGTGGTCGTGACCGAAATTCTCGATAGCCACGTGGAACGGGAAGCGGCGGGTGTCCAGGTCGGCGATAATCGCCTCGCGTAGCCAATAGCGGTAGTGGTCAACCACATTGCGCCGATCGCCGCCGGCGAGTAGCTCAGGATCGTACTGTTCGCCTTCCGGCCAGGGCGCCGCGTGCGGACCAACCCCCACGGCCTCGGATGACGAAGCCGCCCACTCCGTCGGGCCAGCACCGGGATCCTGGATCCCGGGGGGATCGACACTCATTGGGTTCTCAGCCCCAGGTCGCCCAGATCAAGCACATACCGATAGGGAATACCGCGACGCCCAATGACGGCTGCGGCTTCGGCACCGCGATCGAGGATGGTGGCAATTCCTACGACGGATGCACCTGCCTGAATCACCGCGTCATAGGCAGTCAACGGCGAGCCGCCCGTGGTGGTGGTGTCCTCCACGATCAGCACTGCAGCCCCGGTAATATCCGGGCCCTCGATCTGACGCTGCATCCCGTGGGCCTTGGCAGCTTTGCGGACCACGAACGCATTGAGCGCCGGGCCCGGCGCGTGCATGATTGCCGTTGCCACCGGATCAGCGCCCAGCGTTAAACCACCTACGGCCGTGAAGGGCCAATCCGCCGTCAGCTGGCGCATCAGCGTGCCGATCAGCGGCGCTGCGCGGTGGTGCAGCGTCACCCTGCGTAGATCCACGTAGTAATCGGCCTCCCGTCCCGAGGAGAGCACGACCTTGCCGCGCACCACTGCCAGCTCGGCGACCAGCGCAGCCAATTCAGCTTTTGCGGCCGTATCTACTTCGGGAATTTTGGGGCTGCTCATGTTCTGCAGTTTTTCACACGCCGCCCCCTGACCGCCCCCTGACCGTCGCCGGTCGTCGGGTCTTCGCTCAGGTGCGACCGCGGGAGCTGACTTTGGAGGCCAACGTGCGCGTCAGCGCCCGGGGCAAGGCTCGAGGGATCACCGCGATCGCCCGGTACAGGGCGCCCGGGATCGACAGCGGCTCATTACGACGAAGGTCGGCCAAAGACCTTCGGACCAACAGGCCGATATCGACGTAGACCGCGTTGGGCGTCTGCGACATATCGATGTGCGCGCGCTCATGGAAACGGGTACGGACAAACCCGGGACACAATGCCTGCACTCGCACGCCACTCCCCTTCAACGCGACGCTCAACCCTTCGCTGAAGAAGATCACCCAGGCCTTCGAGGCCGAGTACGTCGAGCCGCGACCCGGCACTAACCCTGCGATGGAAGCAACATTGATAATGCCGCCATGTCCGCGCTCCGTCATTGAAGGCAGTGCGGCATGGGTCAGCAGCATCACGGCCGTGACATTGATTTCCAGTTGGGTCACGAGGTCTGCGGCGCTCGCGTCAGCGAATTCCTGGCCGAGTCCGATTCCCGCGTTGTTGATCAGCAACGAGATGGGAGCAGCGGGATCACGGAGCCGGTCCACGACTGCGGCCCGTTGCCCGGAGTCAGATAGATCTGTCGGAAGTACCTCAACGGCCACCCCGTAGACGCGCTCTAGTTCGGCGGCAAGCGTGGCCAGCTTCTCGGCGCTTCGGGCCACCACCACCAGGTGATAGCCCGCAGCTGCAAGCTGACGGGTGAATTCTTCTCCGATGCCACTGCTGGCTCCCGTGACCAAAGCGGTGTGCGTGCGCGCTGTAGTTGTCATAACTCCTCACCGTAATAGACTCGATACAGCCATAGGAGCGACGGCCACCCCGAAACAACACTTTAGAGTTAATTCGCCGTCCCATCACTCTTTGAAGTACAAGATGGCAACTGTAAGGTGAGCATGGCAGCACCAAATGCCCCCGGATTGGGCCAAGTGAGCGATGAGGTGATGACTGATGCGGGCGAACGGACTAGCCGAAGACGCCGCCGCGTCTGCGCGCCCTCGTTGGGACACTCCCTCGGCGGCCGACCGCACCACGCAGCCCATCCTTCTCCTCGGCGGTGGCGGCATCCTGGTCACCGTCGGCCTGCTGATTCCACCTATGCTGCTCTCGCAAGTCAGACCCGGCGCCCCGACCACGATCTTGGCACTGCTCAGCGCGGTTCTGCTGGTTGCCTCGGCGCTACCGTTTTACACGCGCAGGGCCCGTAACCACACCGCTGAAGTGGTTTTACTGCTGTTGCTGTTGGCGGTACCACTTTTCATCACCGCCACGGCAGTGCCGGGCGCACCCACCCGCGGCTGGATCTTGCTCCTCCTCATACCTGGGCTCGTGTCGGCGTCGGCGATGGGGAAGGTGCCTTTTCGCTTAGCGCTGTTCATCGCACCCGCCGTTGGCATTGGCGTCATGTTGTCCTGGGCCACCGGCGCCGAAGAATGGCTGGTGCCGCTCGTGTACGCATGGGCACTCGTCACACCAATGACGTGGACGCGACGGGTGTGGCTCAGCGGACGCGAGCGGTACGCCGATCTGCGCCGAGCCTCCAACACGGACGAACTGACCGGACTGCTCAATAGGCGTGGCTTGGTCGCCGCGTTCCCGGAGTTGCGTGAGCGGGCCCTTTCCGCTGGTACCAAGCTCGGCATGGTGATGATCGACATCGACCATTTCTCCAAAATTAATGATGAACGGGGAAGCCGATACGGCGACTTGGTGCTGCAGCGCGTCTGCGATTTGGTGGGCGAGCAAGCCGGCTCAGCTGGCCTGGCCGCACGAGTCGGTGGCGAAGAACTCGTCGTGGTGGTGAACGGTGCCGCAGAGCCGATCGCCCAAGCAATACATGCTTTCGTCGGTCAGGGGCTGCACCCAGGGCTCACCGTAAGCATCGGCATTGTCGATATCGCACCCGATTCCGTCGTGGACGCGCCTGCGCTGTGGTCTGCGTTGAGCCTTGCCGATTCCGCGATGTATCAGGCCAAGCAAAGCGGCCGCGACCGCATCATGCGGATCTCGCCGCTCTTCAGCGGCGATCGCGCCCACCTGGCCAGTGCGGCGATTCCCGTGCAGGCGCTCGCCCAGGCGACTAGCCGCCCACAGGCTGCCCCCAGTCCCGTTCCCGGTACATCAATCAGCCAGCCGCTCGACCGTAAGGCCCGAGCGCTTATCCCATCAGCACGGCTGGGCGGGACGATGTACATTATCGGCTCCCTGGTCGGCACTATTTGCTACGTAACCAACGTGGCGATCGACCATGGATCTGCGCTGATCCCCTACCTTTTCATCGCCTACGCCTCGATGTTCGTGTTCGGAGCGGTCACCATCAAGTGGGGACACCGATTCAAGCAGTGGGTTGTTGTGACCGGGGTGTTTGCTTCCGAATTGAGCGTGATGCTCACCGTATTGGCGATACCGGTGCTTGACCTGCGCTTGGTTGGTTTCGCTCTCATCGGTATCGCGCTGCTCATCGCCTCCACGTTGCGCATCCCCAAGCTGATGGCTTTCCAGTACCCGCTTACTTTCATCTGCGCGGGAATTGCGTCGCTGAGCAACGAAAACGAACACTTTTTCCTCTGGCTACAACGCAGCATTATGGCGGGCGCTTTTGTCAGCATTACCCCTGTTGTTCTGGCGTGGATGCACCGCAGGGCCGAGGCTATCGACGTCGAACTTCTGACGCTGTCGTCAGTCGATCCGCTGACCGGGGTAGCGAACCGCGCCGGACTCCAACAGGCAATGGGCCTGCAGTCTACTGCGGATGACACCGACCCGGGGCACCTGTATGCCATCCAGGTCGACGTCGACCACTTTAAAGAACTCAACGACGTTTCCGGCCACCTCCACGGGGATAGGGTGCTGAAGGCGCTGGCCATCGCCCTGGATACGGGCCTGCGGCGTTTCCTGCAGGATTTTCCCGCCCCCAGTCGGTACCGCCGGGACGAGTCCCCGCGGTATGCCGGGTCAGCGGAGACCGTTTTGTGGTGGTGCTGCCGGGTCGAGAAGACCCGCTGCTGGTGGACTACCTCACTGCCGCGGTCACCAACATTCGCCTCTCGTTCACGGTGTCCATGGGCCATGCCAGCGGTTCAGTGCGCAACCGCGGGGAGCTCTGGGCACTCGCGGCCGCAGCCGAGGCAGATCTCGCACAACGAAAGGGCCGGACCCGCAGGGGGGCCGGCCACGCCGCGTTACCGTCGCACCGTCCCACCGCCATGGGTACCGGAAAGACGACGAGCGTCTACCGGGCCCCTGAAGCGCCCACCGGAGGGCATCGTGGGCCACACCGCCGCGGCAGCAGCCGCGAGCGCGAGAACGTCCACGGCGAAATGGGCTGACTGGCTGCGACGTGTCCCACCTGCGGGCGTCCCACCTGCGGGCGTCCCACCTGCGGGCGTCCCACCTGCGGGCGTCCCACCTGCGGCCGTCCCACCTGCAGGTGGCGCGCTAACCGGGCAGCGCGCTCACATCGAGCTTATTTCCCTCTACATCCAATGCCACCACCACGGTTTCACCGTCGCGGATCTGGCCCGCCAACAACGACTTCGCCAACTGATCGCCAATGCTCGTCTGGATCAACCTGCGCAGCGGGCGCGCCCCGTAAAGGGGATCAAAGCCATTACGTGCCAACCATTCTCGCGCATCGGGACGGACGGTGAGGTGCAGTCGGCGAGCCGCCAGCCGCGTCGCCATCGCCTCAATCTGAATATCAACGATGCCGGACAATTCCCGCAGGTCCAAAGAGCGGAAGAAAACGACGTCGTCGAGCCGATTGATGAACTCTGGCTTAAAGGCGCTACGAACTGCTGCCATCACCATGTTCTCGCGCTGATCCTCGGGAACCATGGGGTCGATGAGTGCCTGCGACCCGAGGTTGGAGGTCAAGATCAGGATGGTGTTGCGAAAATCGACCGTCCGCCCCTGCCCGTCGGTGAGTCGACCGTCATCGAGCACTTGCAACAGGATGTCGAAAGCGTCGGGGTGGGCCTTTTCCACCTCGTCAAGCAACACCACGGAATAGGGCCGACGTCGGACGGCTTCGGTGAGCTGGCCACCTTGGTCGTACCCCACGTAACCGGGTGGCGCTCCGACAAGCCTTGCTACCGAATGCTTCTCCGAATATTCGCTCATATCGATGCGAATCATTGAGCGCGCGTCATCGAACAGAAAATCCGCAAGCGCCTTGGCAAGTTCCGTCTTTCCCACACCGGTGGGGCCGAGGAACAAGAACGAGCCGGTAGGGCGGTCGGGGTCCGAAATACCAGCCCTGGCCCGGCGCACGGCATCGGAAACAGCGGTAACAGCCTGCTTTTGTCCCACCACTTTCCGGCCTAGTTCCGATTCCATCCTCAGTAACTTCTCGGTTTCACCTTCAAGCATCCGGCCGGCGGGAATGCCGGTCCACGCAGCGACCACGGTCGCAATATCATCCGCGCCAACCTCTTCGCTCACCATCGGATCGCCGTCGGCGTGGTGGGATTCTTCTGTGGCGGCGGCTGCCAACTCCCGCTCCAATGCCGGTATCCGCGCATACAGCAGTTCGGACGCCTTTGCCAGATCGGCCTCCCGCTGGGCCTTGTCGGCCGCCATCCGCAATTCGTCGAGTTCTTTCTTGAGCTCGCCCACTCGGTTGAGCCCCGACTTCTCACGCTCCCAACGGGCGTTGAGCTCGCCGAGTTGTTCGGCGCGGTCGGCGAGGTCCATGCGCAGCCTGCCCAGCCGCTCTTTCGAAGACGCATCCGATTCCTTTTGCAATGCCAGCTCTTCCATCTTCAACCGGTCGACGCTGCGCTGCAGTTCGTCGATCTCCACCGGGCGGGAGTCGATCTCCATCCGTAGTCGCGAGGCTGCCTCGTCGATCAGGTCGATTGCCTTATCCGGCAGGAACCGCGCGGTGATGTAGCGGTCGGAAAGGGTAGCGGCAGCGACGACGGCAGCATCGGAAATCCGAACCCCGTGGTGCGCCTCATAGCGCTCCTTGAGGCCGCGCAAAATGCCGATCGTGTCCTCGACGCTCGGCTCACCAACGAGGACCTGCTGGAAGCGACGTTCGAGGGCCGGGTCTTTTTCAATGCTGGTGCGGTACTCATCCAGAGTGGTGGCCCCCACCATGTGTAACTCTCCGCGGGCCAGCATGGGCTTGAGCATGTTGCCCGCGTCCATCGCGCCGTCGCCGCTGGCGCCCGCCCCCACCACCGTGTGCAGTTCGTCGATGAACGTGACCACCTGTCCATTGGAGCCGGTGATTTCATCCAGAACTGCCTTGAGTCGCTCTTCGAATTCGCCGCGGAACTTTGCCCCGGCGACCATCGCACCGAGGTCCAGCGAGATCAACTTTTTGCCCCGTAGCGACTCTGGGACATCGCCGGCGACGATCCGCTGGGCCAGACCCTCGACCACCGCGGTCTTGCCGACCCCCGGCTCGCCAATCAACACGGGGTTGTTCTTCGTGCGCCTCGAAAGGACCTGGATTACACGCCGAATCTCAGCATCCCGGCCGATGACAGGGTCGATTTTCCCCTCACGGGCCAACTCCGTCAGGTCAACTCCATATTTTGTGAGTGCCTGATAGCTGCCCTCCGGGTCCGCGGAGGTGACTTTACGGTCGCCACCGCGGACCGTGGGGTAAGCAGCGATGACGGCAGCCTCGGTGACGCCGAGTTCGCCCAGCAGCGCGGCTGTTGCCGTCGGCGGCTTCGCCAGGGCGGTGAGCAGGTGCTCGGTGGAGAGGAACTCGTCACCGTTGGCTCGCATGATCTGCTCGGCACTGGAGAGAATGTTGGCCACTGCTTGCGACATTTGCGGCTGCGCAACCGTGGATCCCTGGGAGACCGGAAATGCGCTGAGCGTCTTTTGGTTGCGATCGCGAATGACGCCGGGGTCGGTGCCCAAACTACGAAGGAGTTCGGGAGCTGTCGATCCTTGCACCGTGAGGAGTGCGGCGAGCAGGTGTGCGGGTTCCAGTGTGGCGTTGCCCGCCGCGGTTGCTGTAGTGATCGCACCGGCAAGGACTTCGCGGCTGCGGGTGGTGAGGAGATCCGTGTTCATTGAAGTGACCTTTCGGCAGTTCCGAAATTGCGTCGCAGGGGGTGCGGCGCTTGTGGCTTGTACTTGAGTAGTTACATTTAGTAAAGTTGAGCATACCCCGCTCAAGGCGCTCGGTATACCCCTACCAGCCTGATCTTGCCGCTTGGCCTGACCGGGATCGATACCACCCCCACCGCACACCCTGGTGCCGTATCCACCCCCCATGGGCTCTCGGCGAAAATCGCTTCCCAGACCCGCGATGTTCGTGCTGCGCGTCAGATCCTTTCGGGTGGCCTAAGTTACTTTGCGTACACTTGACCAAGTCGGGAATATTTCGAACCGCAGCACTCACGCTGTTGTCGTTGTCGGCGAATTCAGGCCGGTCTGCCCCGCGACCGGGAGTCCGGAGCGTCGCCTTGATCCTCGCTATTCCTCTCGCCCAGCCATTCGCTACTGCCACAGGTCTCCGATGACGACGGGCACGGCATCCCCACGTCATGTCCGCGTGCCGAAGCCCTCGACTCACGTGCGTCCTCCCACAGAATTCTCGTCCCTACTGAAGGTCGTCATCGAGGCAGGATTGTTACACCGTCGCTACACCTATTACGCCGCAAAGATTGCCCTCACCCTCGGCGTCCTCGGCGGGCTAGGAGTGATCTTTGGCTTGCTCGGCGACTCTTGGTATCAGCTTCTCGTCGCCGCGGCCCTCGCAATCGTGTTGACCCATCTGGCCTTCTTGAGCCACGACGCAGCGCACCGACAAATCTTTGTCTCGGGCAAGGCGAACGACAGGGCCGCCGTCATCCTCGCCAACCTCGGCGTCGGAATTAGTGTGGCGTGGTGGACAAAGAAACACACTAAGCATCACGCAGCCCCCAATCAGATAGGCCGCGACACCGATATCGACTTTGCCGTGCTGCACTTCTATCCGCCGGAAAAGGTCTCGTCCAACCCGGTGATCAGCTGGATGAGAGCTCGTCAGGGGTGGTGGTTCTTTCCCATCCTGACCGTTGAGGGGCTCAACCTCCACTTCCAGGCATTTGTCGCGCTACTAGGTCGCGAACCCATCAAGAACCGGTGGACCGAGCTGAGCCTCGTGCTCCTGCGCCTGGGCGGGTACATCGCGGCGCTGTTCCTGGTCCTCTCCCCCGGCAAGGCCGTGGCGTTCCTGGCGATCCAGCTCGCGGTGTTCGGCGTATATATGGGGTGCTCGTTCGCCCCGAACCACAAGGGGATGCCGGTCCTGCCGCCCGAGGCGAAACTTGATTTCCTTCGTCGCCAAGTCTTGATGTCGCGAAATATCGTGGGCACCAGGTTCAACACTTTTATGATGGGCGGCCTGAACTTTCAGATCGAGCATCACCTCTTCCCCAGCATGCCCCGACCGAATCTGCGGCGTGCCCAAGCGCTGGTCCGGCCATTCTGCCAAGCGCAGGGTGTTGCCTACACCGAAACCACGCTGCGCCACTCCTACCGGATCGTGATTTCCTACCTCAACAAGGTCGGACTCGGCGCGCGCGACCCGTTCCAGTGCCCGCTGGTGGCGGCTGCACGTCCACGAGGCTGACCCGCACCGAGCACAAGGCAGGTGGATGACGAAGCGCTGCTGTGCGGCGACGGCTCCCCAGGGAGCTGCGCGGTCCGCAAATGCGCGGGTAGAGTGTCAAATGACCCGCACTAGCGGTTCCCAATCTTTCGGAGTCTCCTTTATGTCGATTCGGCCCTACGCCCTTGTTGCTCTCCTCGCCGCAACAGCGGTCCTCACCGCTTGCAGCTCCTCGGATGCGCCAATGGTGACGCTGTCCCCTGCAGCCTCGTCCCAAGTCGCGGCCCCCGCTGCGTCCAGCGCGTCCCAGACATCAACCCCCGCTAGCAGCGCCGGACCCACTTCGTCTGCAGCAGCCGCAGCAACGCCTACCTCTGCCGCCTCGACCGCCTCCGGTACGACATCAGAACCGGCTACAGCCTCCGGCGCTCCCGTGGCCGCTGGCACCATCACCGTGTTCGCCGCAGCCTCCTTGAAAAAAACCTTTACTGAGATCGGCGAGCAGTTCAAGGCAGCAAACCCGGGATCGGATGTCATCTTCAGCTTCGCCGGATCCTCTGATCTGGTGACGCAGCTGATCGGCGGCGCGCCGGCGGACGTATTCGCCTCCGCCGATACCAAGAACATGACCAAGGCCACCGAAGGTGGCGTCACCGAAGGAACCCCCGTCAACTTCGCCACCAACACCCTGACAATCGTGGTTCCGCCTACCAATCCGGCCGGGATCACCTCTTTCGCGGACCTGGCAAAACCAGGGCTCAACTTGGTGATCTGCGCGCCGCAGGTGCCATGTGGCTCCGCTGCGAAAAAGGTTGCGGACGCATCCGGAATCACCCTCAGCCCAGTCAGCGAGGAATCCTCCGTCACCGACGTGCTGAACAAGGTCACCGCCGGCGAGGCTGACGCCGGCCTTGTCTACGTCACCGATGCCTCCGGCGCCGGCGATAAGGTTGCCACCATCGCGTTTCCAGAATCTTCGTCAGCGGTGAACACGTATCCCATTGTTGCGATCAAGGGCTCCACCCAGGCGGCGCTTGCCGCAAAATTTATCGAACTCGTCAAGTCGGCGCAGGGCCAGAAAGTCCTTTCGGCATCCGGTTTCGCGCCCGCGCCCTAATCTGACCGTTGCGCTCGCACCTGCGGCCCCCGCCACGCGATAATCAGAGCATGACCCCTGAGCCAGACGAAGCCCCCCGCGCTTCCGGCAGGCGTAGAGGCATTTTCTTCGGTGGGCTGCAGGCCAGCGGCGGCGCCAACCTGCCCCGCTGGGTCTATGTGCCAGCTGCCATCGCAGGCCTGTTTATCGTGACCCCGCTCGTCGCGATGCTACTTCGCGTCCAGTGGTCGCAATTCTGGACCTTAGTAACCTCGCCTTCGTCCATCGCAGCGCTGAAATTAAGCTTGCACACTGCGGCCATTTCCACGGGGTTGTGCATCGTCTTCGGCGTACCTCTGGCTTTAGTGTTAGCCCGTACACCCCGAAACACCCCTGGCCTCAACGTCTTTCGATCTTTAGTCCTTCTGCCGCTGGTACTTCCACCCGTAGTGGGCGGCATCGCACTGCTGTACACCTTTGGCCGACAGGGGCTCATCGGCAAGCAGCTGGATATCCTCGGCATCCGAATCGCCTTCTCCACCACCGCAGTGATTCTGGCTCAAACATTCGTGGCCATGCCGTTTCTCGTCCTCAGCCTCGAGGGGACACTCCGTAGCGCCGGGCGTCGTTACGAGGCCGTCGCGGCAACTTTGGGCGCCTCCCCGGGCGTCGTGCTGCGCCGCGTGACGCTTCCGCTTGTACTGCCCGGTCTCATTTCTGGCGCCGTCCTTGCTTTTGCACGGGCTCTCGGTGAGTTTGGTGCAACCCTCACGTTCGCTGGCAGTCTACAAGGCGTCACCCGCACTCTGCCCTTGGAAATTTACTTGCAACGTGAAAGCGACGCCGACGCGGCGGTGGCACTGTCGCTGGTGTTGGTGGTGGTAGCCGTCGTCATTGTTATCGCGGCCCGCGCGGGCAGCGACGCCGGCAGCCGCAGCGGAGCGGTGCTATGACGATCCACCCCAGCCGTGAGCATGGCGCGTCGGCCTTGACCGGCGAGCTGGTGCTTCGGGCCAGCATCGCCGAGCGGGGTGTTGACCTGCAACTCACCCTTCGCGCGGGAGAGGTTGTCGCTGTTCTCGGTCCCAACGGCGCAGGCAAATCGACCCTACTTTCCTTGATCGCTGGCTTGCAGAAGCCCGACAGTGGCGCGATCAGCCTCGATGGACGAGTACTCGTGGATAGGGAGGCCAACATTTGGGTCCCACCGCACCAACGCGGAGTGGTGCTGCTGGCGCAGCAGGCTCTCTTGTTCGAACACCTCACAGCACTGGCCAATGTTGCCTTCGGCCCTCGAAGTCGGGGAATGAAGCGCAGCGCCGCGAACGACCTCGCTCAGAAGTGGCTTGGCAGGGTAGATGCGAGCGAGTTCGCAGACCGCAAGCCCCATCAGCTCTCTGGTGGTCAGGCGCAGCGGATAGCTATTGCCCGCGCCCTCGCCGCCGACCCGTCACTGCTGCTGCTCGACGAGCCCATGGCAGCACTCGATGTCGCCGTATCACCAGCACTGAGAGTGCTCCTGCGGCAGGTACTTCGCGGCACAGGCCGGACCGCCGTGCTCGTCACCCACGACTTGCTCGACGCGCTTGCATTGGCCGACCGCGCCATCATCATCGAAAACGGTCGGATTACCGAAGACGGTCCGGTGAAAGAGATTATCAGTCGGCCGCGGTCTGCCTTCGCTGCGCGAATTGCTGGGATGAATCTCATTAGCGGGACCGTGACCGAGGGCCACCTTCTCGCACCCGATGGCCAGCGGGTGTTCGGACTCGTTGACCCCGCATGCCAAAACTTGGGCGCAGCTGTTGCATTGTTCCGTCCGAGTGCGGTCTCCGTCCACGTCGAGAGCACCAGCGGCAGCCCGCGTAACCAGGTTCCCGTCATCATCGCTCAGTTAGAGCCACGCGGTGATCTTGTACGTGTCCATAGCACCGACAGTCACAGTGGCGCCGCGGGTTTGATCGCAGACATCACTGCAGTAGCCGCAGCGGAACTCGACCTTGTTCCTGGCAAGAAGGTCTATTTTGTTGTCAAAGCAATGGAAGTAACTATCTACCCAGCTCTCGCCTGACACACCGGGTCGCGGCACTGTTTCACAGTCTGCGTGTGGCTTCGAGAGTTGCTTGTGCTATTGCTTTCTCCCGTGCGAACAGGAGTCCGAAGGTATATCCGTCCTCACCGTGAGCACTTGCTGCAGCACCAAGATCGCAGAGAAGTGCGGCTGCCACCACGCTGTCTTGATGTTCGCCGAGAAGCTCCTGCAGGCGAGTGTGCTTGTGTGCTCGGCGCTTTACCTGCTTACCTCCGATGACGGGCTCCAGCAGCTCCGTTGCATAGCGGGCTCGCTTCGCGGATTTGCGGGCTTCGTGCATTTCCTCCTCCTGAGCACCGGCCTTCCCCGCCAACCCAGCCTCAAGGTGTTTGTCGGTCTTGCGTTCGGCTGCCTTCACCTTGCGTAGCAGAATCTTTGTTCCGCTTTCTCCCCGCCGGCTGATGGCGGGTTCGACGGCCCACAACTCCGACTCTTCCAGCAGCGCAATGTAAGTCGGCGTAGCCATGGCCTGCCGCAGCTCGGTCAACGCTGTTTCCAGTGCCTCTTTCATATAGTCCTCAATCCGAAGCACGACTGGTCCCACCACCCACCCCGGCGGTAGCTCAGCAACGGCTGCTAGCAACCGCGTCCGCTGTACTTCGAGGTCCCGCACCTTGCCAAGAACTGAGGCATACCAACGCACTTCGGCATCAAAAGCGGCAGCTCGTGGCTCTTCGAGCAGCGCACGGAAAATCCGCAGGGTGCTGCGCAGCCTGCGTGTGGCAACACGGGTGGAATGAATGGCGGGTTCTCCTCGTCGCAGCGCCAAGTCTCCCATTACCAGGACGTCATCTTGCTGGGCGAAGTAGCGGCGCATCACTTCTGCTGCAGTCAGTGGCGGCTCACCACGAGATTTAGTTTTACGTGAAGCGTCCCGCACTCCGTCGTTGGCCGCGGCAGGCAGATCACGTCCGGTCGCTCGGGCTACCTTGCTGGCACTTCTCGACGGGATGGCGCCAGCGCGCCTGAGCAGCTTCCCCACTGTGAGGAGCAACTTTTCGTTGCCCGCGGGACCCAGTTCCGCTTCGACCTCTCGCCATTGATCCAGGCGGGCACCTGCGCCTCCCGTCGCCGCAGAGAACACATGGTCATCAGCAATTTCGACCATCAATTCACCTTCGCCACTCCAGATCCGGGTGGCGCGGCGTTCCGTCCGAAGAGTTGCGAACTGCCGAAGGACGCGACCCCGCCGAATGCCTGTCAACAACTCTGCAAGTTCGTGGGGAACGGCTACCCGGCTTTCCGTTGCAGGAGAGGACAACTCGGTGCGTGCGTTCCCTGCAGGCAGCTTGAGTTGCCATCCGGACTCGGCGCCAGAATCGTCATCCCGCCGGCGGAGCGTAATCGCCCGACCGAGCAGGTCCCGCTCTGCCGTATCAAAGTAGACGCTGGTGAGCCTTCGTGTGGCCTTCTCAAGCCTTCCGCCGGGCGGCACCAGAGTAGTCAGATCAGGAAGCCGAAAGGTTTGCTCAACCTCGTACTTATCTTCGCGTTCGACGCTGTGGCTGCTCACCCCACCATCATCCCTGATGACGCCTGACCAGCCTCGCGCGGCCGTCGATCCCCGACCTTGGCAGTTCGATCTGCGGGCTAGCTGGCGCCGCAATGCCTTTCATTCTTCGATGTCGGGATGCCGGATGCTGAGCGAGAGCTGTTGCCAGCATTGGAGGTTGTCCAATCCCGCCTGCTCTGCGATCGTCCTGATCAAGGGGTCCTGGAGCACAACGCCTCCCCACTCGTCTGAGTTGATGCTGGCAAATACGCTGAGCATGCCCGCCAGGCGGGGGATCCAGGGCAAGTCCCGCGCCAGCAGATGCGCCACGTCAATGCGGATACTCGGCAGGGTAGCCACCGGCTGACGTTCGGCAGGCACCGCGCTGAGCCGATCCTCTACCGAGAGAAGTCGCTTCGCCTCGGTCAGCACCACGTCGAGCTGCAGTCCAAGAAGGCCCGCCAAGGTCTGAAGAACCTCTGGTTCCAAGCTGACCTGCATGTTTTCAAATCTCGTGAGCCGCATGTAGGTGAGCGGAATGGGGATGCGGCGGTGTAGCTCGGCGACAGTCCAGAACCTTGCCAGCCGCGCAGTCTTGAATTGGGCCGAGACGAGTTGCTCGAGGCGGCTAACTTTCGGATGTTGCGGATCTCCCGCGCGCGGCGCTCGTTGCGAAGGCACGACGGTCCCCCCATCCCTCTACCGTCACTACCGTGGAAGCAGTGTCCCGTTTTTGGAGTATGAGGAAGGGACGCAGCAGGAACCACTTGCTTACGCAGAACGGACAAATAGCACTCTATTGGGAAAACCGGACGTTTCCCAGGTGGCTGTCATCGCGGCCTACTCCACTCTGAGGTCGTTGCTTCGCCTGCCATGGGTATCGGAGCCTTAGACCGCTCCTGACACGTGAGCCGATCAGGATCGTCGCTTGGGGGGAGCCCACGTGATGATGGCGGAGCCCGTAGCCTTCCACGGAACGAGATCGCGCCGGTAGGAGGCGTGAACCGCAGCAGAAGCATCGGCGACCGAAGTAACCGCATGAGCCTGCGCGTCGCGCAGACGTGCGTGGGTGACGGCCAAATCATCGGAAATTTCGTCTAAGCGCGACTGCAGGGCGAGCACTTGTGCGTCCAACTCGATGATGCGTTTGATCCCCGCGCGATTCACGCCTTCTTCTTGGCTCAACCGTTGAACTTCACGCAGCAACGAGATATCCCGTTGAGAATAACGCCGCCCACCGGCAGCGGTCCGACCCGGCGAGACAAGCCCCTCCCTATCATAGGATCTCAGGGTTTGCGCGTGCATCCCCGCCAGTTCTGCTGCGACAGAGATGACGAACAAAGGTGTGAGCTCGTTGAATTCGCGAGACTGCCGGGCGTGCGTCATGTCTGCGATCCAGCCTCGCCGCCGGACGGCGCATGGTGCTTCCCCGAGGTGGCAGGGGAAGTGGGGCCGAAGCCTGCGTCAGCCAACGCCGCAGTAATGGCGCCGCGAGGGTCATCGGTCTGGGCGGCAGCGTAATCCTGCAAGGCTTTTGTCGCTTGACTATTCATCCGCGCCGGCACAGCCACATCCACGGTAACAATCAAATCGCCTACTGCCCCCGTTTTGCGTTGCACCCCAGCACCTTTGACCCGGAACTTGCCACCCGACTTAGTACCGGCGGGTACCTTCAGCGTGACAAGCTTCACGCCACCGCCGTCGTCCAGGGTCGGAATTGGCAACGACGTGCCCAGCGCCAACTCCGGAAACGTGACGGGAACCGATAACGTCACATTATCGCCACTGCGACCGAACAGGTGGTGCGCTGCCACCTTCACGGTGACCAGCAAATCGCCAGCTGGCGCCCCGTGGGAGCCCGGAGAACCCTTGCCGCCCAATCGAATCCGTTGACCATTGGTGACCCCGGCCGGGATTCGGGTGGTGATGGTTTTGTTGGAGATGATGGTGCGCTCGCCGCGACAGGTTGGGCAGGGTTCATCGACCACCGATCCGGTACCGCGGCAGGCAGCGCAGGGCTCGGAGAATGCGAACGAACCCTGGTTCCGCGTGACCAAGCCGCGCCCGTTGCAGACGGCGCAATCATGTGCGCTGGTGCCAGGTTTCGCCCCGCTCCCACGGCAGGTCGGGCAACCGGTGCGCTCACCCAGTTGCAGCGGAACCGTAACGCCGTGAACGGCATCAGCAAAGGAAATTTGCACCGAAGCCTCGGCGTCCGCGCCGCGTTCGGGGCGTGGCCCCCGGCCACCGCCGCTGCCGTTATTGAACATTCCACCAAACAGGTCGGAGACATTGAAACCGCCACCCCCGCCCTGCCTATTCAACAAGTCGTTCATGTCGAATCCACCGCCGGCTTGGCCACCTCGGCCCTGGCCTGGACGGCGCATTCCGCCTGCGCCGTAAAGGCTTCGGGCTTCATCATATTCTTTACGCTTCGCTGTGTCGGAGAGTACGTCGTAGGCCTCGGAGATGCCCTTGAATTTCTCTTCCGCCAGCTTGTTACCCGGGTTCTTGTCCGGGTGGTGGTCCCGGGCGAGCTGGCGATAGGACTTCTTTATCTCGGCTGCGGTTGCTGACTTCGAGACACCCAACAGCTTGTAGAAATCTTTTTCCATCCAATCCTGTGCACTCACCCGGCACCTCCTTCCCTTCCTGCATCACTAACTTCCTGATCACGTCCCAGTACTACCAAACCAGACAAAACCTACTTGTCATCTTCAGATGCTGCCGCAGTAACGCCTGGGTCGGCGTTCGTCGCCTGCTCGGCGCGTGATGCTGCGTCATCGGCGCGGTCCTCGTCATCAGCGACCAATTCGGCATCCGCCACCTCGGAGCCAACCCGTTCAGAATCGACTACCTCGGCTTCCTGCTCCGGGCCGGTCACTCCGACTACCGCAGCTCGAATTAGCTTTCCTTTGAACGAGAACCCGCGGCGCATCACCGATGTCACCACCTGCGAGGTGACATCGGGCGAGGTGCCGAACTGAACCGCCTCGTATGCCGAGGGATCGAAAGCATCCCCCTCGGCGCCGAACGGCTCCAAGCCCAACTTTTCCAGCGAACCGGTGAGCCGGTCAGCAACAGCTTTAAAAGCTCCGGTCAGATCTCCATGCGCTTGGGCACGGTCGAGATCGTCGAGAACGCTCAACAACTCGGTGATGACAGAGGCTTTCGCGTTGATGACGGAGGCTTCGCGGTCCCGATCGATCCGTTTGCGGTAGTTGGCATATTCCGCCGACACCCGCTGCAGGTCGGTAGTGCGCTCAGCTAGCTGAGCCGTCAACTCCGCGAATTCGTCAGAAACTTCCTCCTCCGCAGCGGTTTCGACGTCCTGCGGGTCATTTTTGGCGAACTTCACTTCTTGTCGCTCTCCGGGATGTCGTCGACGATTTCGGCGTCAACGATTTCCTCTTCAGCGCTTGCCGCGCCGTCTGCGGGTTCGCCCGCAGCAGCACCAGCGGCCTGCTCATGGTTGTACAGAGCATTTCCGAGCGCTTGAGATTCGGTTGCCAAAACCTCGACAGCTGCCTTCAGCTCCACGAGATCGGTGCCCTTGAGTGCTGCGTTCGTCCGAACGATGGCCTCGTTGACCTTTTCCTTCGGCTCCGCCGGGAGCTTCTCGTCGTTGTCCTTGACGAACTTCTCCGTTTGGTAGACAAGAGCTTCGGCCTGGTTGCGGACTTCGGCTTCTTCCTTACGGGCCTTGTCTTCGTCAGCATGCGCCTCTGCCTCGCGCATCATCCGATCGATGTCATCCTTTGGCAGCGCGGATCCGCCGGTGATCGTCATCGACTGTTCCTTACCGGTACCAAGGTCTTTCGCTGAAACGTGCACAATTCCGTTGGCATCGATGTCGAAGGTGACCTCAATCTGCGGGATATTGCGCTGCGCCGGCGGCAGTCCCGTCAGCTCGAACATCCCGAGCTTCTTGTTGTAAGCAGCGATCTCGCGCTCACCTTGGAAAACCTGGATTTGCACGGACGGCTGGTTGTCTTCGGCGGTAGTGAAGGTCTCACTGCGCTTGGTCGGGATAGTCGTGTTGCGCTCGATCAGCTTGGTCATGATGCCGCCCTTGGTTTCGATACCCAGGGAAAGCGGCGTGACATCAAGCAGCAGAACGTCTTTCACTTCACCGCGGAGAACGCCCGCCTGCAAAGCGGCACCGACTGCCACCACCTCGTCCGGGTTGACGCCCTTGTTGGGCTCCTTGCCGCCAGTAAGTTCCTTGACCAGTTCGGTGACGGAAGGCATCCGGGTAGAGCCGCCGACCAGCACCACGTGGTCGATCTTGGCGACGGTAACGCCGGCATCCTTGATCACCTGGTGGAACGGCGTGCGGGTGCGGTCAAGCAGGTCGGCGGTGATCTTCTGGAACTCAGAACGCGACATCGACTCGTCGAGGAACAACGGGTTCTTGTCGGCGTCCACGGTGATGTACGGCAGGTTGATGGAGGTCGACAGCGAGGACGACAATTCGATCTTGGCCTTTTCCGCAGCTTCGCGAATGCGCTGCATGGCCATCTTGTCCTTCGTCAGGTCGATGCCACTGGAGGCCTTGAACTTGTCAACGAGCCAGCTGACGACACGCTCGTCCCAGTCGTCGCCGCCGAGGCTGTTATCACCCGCGGAGGCCTTGACCTCGACAACGCCGTCGCCGATTTCCAGCAGCGAGACGTCGAAGGTGCCACCGCCCAGGTCGAACACGAGGATGGTCTGCTCTTTGTCGCCCTTGTCCAAGCCGTACGCCAAAGCGGCCGCGGTGGGCTCGTTGACGATGCGGAGTACGTTGAGGCCGGCAATTTCGCCGGCGTCCTTCGTTGCCTGGCGCTGCGAGTCGTCGAAGTAAGCGGGCACGGTGATGACGGCGTCGGTGACGGGCTCACCCAAGTAGGCTTCCGCGTCGCGCTTCAACTTGCCCAGCACTCGGGCACTGATCTCCTGCGGGGTGTAGGCCTTACCGTCGATGTCCACTGTCCACTTGGTGCCAATGTGGCGCTTGACGGATCGGATGGTGCGATCGACGTTGGTGACGCCCTGGCGCTTGGCGACATCGCCGACCAGAACTTCGCCGTTCTTGGCGAAGGCAACGATGGACGGGGTGGTCCGGGCGCCTTCGGCGTTGGCGATGACGGTGGGTTCGCCACCTTCGAGCACTGCAACTACAGAGTTGGTGGTTCCAAGGTCAATACCGACGGCACGCGACATGCGTTCCTCCTACGTTAAAAGGTGGGCACGCAGCGTCGGGCTGACACTGCGCAGTGTGGCTCTAAGCGCTTGTTGAGCGGGTATGACTCAACTATGCGCTGGAGGTGAGCGCGTGTCAAATGAAGTTGAGTGTGATCTACTCAACTTTCGTGCCTGTGCATACTCTGAGCTGGGATTTTGCGAATAGCCAGGTGAGATCAAGCAGCAGTCATCGTAGTTTTTCAAAGATGCTGCCGCCTCCAGTGGTCGCTAAGAACCGTTCCAAGCGACGAATCCGGGGCTGGGTGAGGGCTTGTCTGTCACAACAGCGCGCGGGGAGCAAAACGATCAGGGGCCGGCGACCACCCAGGAGATCACCACTGAGCCATCCTTATTGATCAGTTGCAGCGTCCCGGGTCCGGCGACGGTGTCGATAGTGAAACGCCCCGTGCTCGCTTCAGCACCTGCGACCTGAGTGGCCGTCGCCGCTCCCCCGTCTATGACGCCCAACTTCCCGACGAATTCACCGCCCCCATCCGGCAGAAAGCGCCAGCTGTCGTAGCGGATCGTGCCGGCAGCACCACCGGGGTCCACCAGCGAAGCGGTGTAGTTCGCCCACAGCCATGAACCATTCGCTGGCGCGAGACCACCGGCGTTCGGGTCCGAAGCCGAGCGCCATTGGGGCTGGCTCAGGTCAACGCTGAAAGGGAATGCGCCAACCGGGCTGGTCGCCGGGACGTTGACTGCCGCTAGTGGCCCGACCGACCGCTCCGACGTGACCTCGAATGTGGCGACCAGTCTATTTTGCCGGCGAAGGCTGACCACGCCCGACGTCGCTTTCGTGGCAAAGCTGAGGTTACCGCCGACATTTTCGCCCGCCGCCAGACTGATGGAATTGAGGTACGGCTCGTATCCACCACCGGTCAGCTCCGCCTGCGCCGCTGTGGACCCGTCATCTGCGGCAAAGCTCCAGTCGATCCAACTAATACGCTCGGTCCCGCTCGCAGTGTCGGTGCGGGAAGCAGCGACCTGCAGCACCAGGTGGCCGTCCGAAACCCCGCTGACGGACTCCCCCCATCGCGCTCCGGGCTGCCACATCGCTCCGTCAACGGTGATCGAGAGCGAGCTTTGCCCAACCTGAACCACTGCGGCCTGGCCGACCGGGGTAATCGGAACCGGAACGGTACTGGTCAACGGAGCAGGCGCCACACCAATTGGCGACTGTGTAGCGGGTAGATCAACAGTGGCTTCGCGCAACTTGTTGAAAAACGTGATGCCTCCGACTGCGAAGAATGCCCCAAAAAAAATCAGGATCATAGACCGCAGTGGGAATCTCGGCCGTCGGGTGGCCGGGTAACTGTTGAAGGAGGAGGACCTTCGAGTCTGCGCTCTTCTGCTTCTTCCGCGGGTACGTCCAGCCGGTTGGCCCAGCCATGCTTCTTGCGAAGGCTGGTCGGGCCACTGCGCTTGAAACGCTTGCTGGGGAACCGGCTGCTGCTGGCCAAACTGCTGCGGCTGGCCAAACTGCTGCGGCGGCCCAAGCTGCTGCTGGCCAAACTGCTGTGGCGGCCCAAGCTGCGGCTGGCCAAACTGCTGCTGCCCCGCCCCGTCGCGTTGATACGCGCTTGGCGCTTCGCCGCTCAGTCCTGGCGCCGATACGGGAGCGTCCCCGGTGTAGAACTCGGACGCGCCATCGGAGTTGCTCTCTCCCCGTGCCATCTTCCAAGCCCTCCAGATCGCTCAAACGCGACCCGCCTTATGCGGAATCGATTAATTCCTGAAACAGCTCATGTCAGATATGGGTAGGCACGCCTTACTGCTACCGTGCAAAGTATGGGCGGCAAGAACAAGAAAATGAAGATCAAAAAAGAATGCTGCGTGACCAAGCCCAAATGTAAGAGCTGTCCTATCCGACTTCTCGCGGAAGGCAAGCTTCCCGCAGGATATTCGGTCAAAAAGCGCAAACTCGTCAAACTGTAGGCGCTTCGCCGCGTCCGCATGGCAAATCAGCAAATCTAGATCCAGCCCTGCCCTGCCCGATCTCAGCGCGAACCACTTCGCAGAAGCGGGCGGGGCACACTAGCAATCATGGATCTCACCCACACCAACCTCCTCCCCCTACTGAAGAGCGCCCTGGGCCAGTTCGGCGCCCGCGTGCACGCCGTTCGCGCCAGCCAGTGGGGCCTTAGTACGCCGGATACTGAATGGACTGTCCGTGATCTCGTCAATCATGTGGTGTCCGAACACCTATGGGTTCCCGAGTTACTCACGGGGAAACGTGTGGAAGAAGTCGGTGATGCGTGCGATGGCGATGTTCTTGGCGGCGACCCTGCCAGCGCGTGGGATATCGCGGCGACCGCCAGTGAAGCCGCGTGGTCACACGCGGGCGCCCTCACCAGACAAGTGCACCTATCAGCTGGTTCTGTCGACGCGCCTATCTACGCTTGGCAATTGACGACGGACCTGCTCGTCCATGCCTGGGATCTCGCGCGCGCGACCGGCGGCGACGATGAATTCCCGAACGACCTGGTCGGCGCTGTTTTGAAGGTCGTCAAAGATGACGGGGATTACGGCGCGCCCCTTTTTGCTGCCGCTATCCCCACACCGGGTTGTACCGATGACCTGACGGAACTGCTCGCGCTGCTGGGTCGCGACCGACATTGGACTCGCAGCGGAACCTCGTGCTCTTAGCGATAATTTTGCGATTCACCCGCCCCGGAGCCGATCCCGGCGTTACGGTTTGCCCATGCAAACCCAACTGCGGCACAACCCGTCATTCACCGTCGCTCGCCTGATCCTGGCCCCCAACGAGCCTGTCCGAGTCGAGGGCGGCGCGATGATGGCGACTAGCTCGGGCGTCATCATCTCCGCCAAGGTGGAGGGCGGCTTGATCGCTGGCCTCAAGCGCAGCGCGCTGTCTGGCGAATCCTTTTTCGTCACCACTTACACAGCTCCCGCGCAGGGCGGCTGGGTGGACGTGGCGGGAGTTCTGCCCGGCGACATGGTGCCGATCGAGATCACCCCGGATCGCCCCTTCTTCATCTCGCGCGGTAACTGGATCGCGAACTCACATGGCACCGAAGTCACCAGCAAGTGGGGTGGCCGAGCCAGCCTCTTCGGCGGCGAGGGCGGCTTCGGCCTGCAGGCCACCGGCCAAGGGCAGGTCGTGGTGAGCGTGTACGGCGCGATTGACGGCGTCAGCCTTGCACCAGGAGAACAGATCACTATCGACACCGGCCACGTGGTGGCGTACGACCTGGGCATGCAGTTCCGGATGCGCCGGGCAGTCGAAGGTCGCAGCATCCAGTCCATGAAGAGCGGCGAGGGTTTTGTCTTCGACTTCGCTGGACCAGGACACGTTCTCGTCCAGTCTCGCAACCCTTCGGCTTTCGCGCAGTGGGCGGCTTCGGTCGCGCCCGGTGGCAACCCTAAGGGCGGACTTTTCGGCTGAAAGCGCTTCCCTCTCGCGCGCGCGAGTTATGCCGGGGTGATGCTGGCTCGGAACTCCACGTGTCTGGCTTTCGAACCAGGCTAGGGAGCGGGGTCACGGCCGGCGTGATTCGGGGGGTGGAATCCGCGCCAGAGCAGCGGCAAGGCCTTCAGTTCTGAGCGGGCCCCCCCGCGAACACTCCATTCCTTGGTCCAGGAATTTGCCAGGACTAGGGAATTCCCTCCGTCCGGTCCACAATTTAGCTGTGACTGATTCTCCTGAACCCACCGACGACACTTCCGGCGCAGTTGCGACCGCAGTCGACATGAGGGTCGATAACGCGGTTGTCATCGATGCACCACCCTCCCCGTTCCTCAGCGCGGCGGCCCGCGGGATGCCCGTCCCCGCCTCGTTGGGTACCGCTCGCGAAGGCGAAACTTTTCCCCACATCGCTGACTATGCCTTTCTTTCGGACTGCGAAACCAACTGCTTGATCGCGCCCAACGGTGCGGTGGAATGGATGTGTATCCCGCGTCCGGATTCACCCAGCATCTTCACCGCTCTTTTGGACCGCTCCGGCGGCAGCTTTCGGGTCGGACCGTACGGCGTCCAAGTTCCCTCCGCCCGCCGCTACTTGCCCGGCACCTTGGTGTTGGAAACTACCTGGCAGACGTCAACGGGCTGGGTCGTGGTGCGCGATGCGCTGATTATGGGCCCCTGGCACAACGTCGCCGAGCGCTCTAAAACCCACCGCCGTTCGCCCACCGACATGGATGCCGACCACGTGTTGGTCCGCAGCATCAAATGCATTTACGGGAACGTCGACATCGAGGTCCACGTCGAACCGATCTTCGACTACGCCCGCGTCGGCCCGTCTTGGACCTACACCGGATCCGGCTACGACCAGATGCAAGCAGCCGCCGAGGGCCAACCCACTCTGACGTTGACATCATCGCTGCGCATGGGCAAGGAGGGGCGTACCGCTCAGGCCCGCTCACGAATGAAAGCTGGTGATGAGCACTTCGTAACGTTAGCGTTCTCCGAACTACCCGGTCCCCAGACCTACACAGAGGCCTTCCTGGCGCTGGAACGCACCGGCGAATACTGGCGGGAGTGGTTGACCCAAGGGTCGTTTCCGGACCATCCCTGGCGTACATACCTACAGTCCAGTGCGCTTGCGCTGAAGGGACTTTCATACGCGCCGACCGGAGCGATCATGGCCGCAGCGACGACCTCCCTGCCAGAAACCCCTGGTGGGGAGCGGAACTGGGATTACCGCTACACCTGGATCCGGGACGGCACCTTCGCCCTGTGGGGTCTGTACACCCTCGGCTTCGACCGCGAAGCGAACGACTTTTTCTACTTCATCCATGACGTGTGCCGCGACAACAATAACGACCTGCAGATCATGTATGGCGTCGGCGGCGAGCGCACCCTCGAGGAGTTCACGCTCGATCACCTATCCGGCTATTTCGACGCCAAGCCCGTCCGCGTTGGCAACGGCGCCTACAACCAGAAGCAGCACGACGTCTGGGGTGCGTTATTGGACTCGATCTATCTGCACACCCGCTCCCGCGAGCAAATGCCGGAAGAGCTGTGGCCTGTCGTCAAGGAGCAGGTCGAGCAGGCGGCTGCCCACTGGAAGGGACCGGACTGTGGCATGTGGGAGGTGCGCGGTGAGCCGCAGCATTTCACGTCCTCCAAAATCATGTGTTGGGTGGCGCTGGACCGAGGCGCCCGGCTGGCTCGCCTCCACGACTCCAATGCGACTGCCGAAAAATGGCAGGTGATAGCCGATGAGATCCATGCCGACATTTGCGCGAATGGTGTCGATGCTCGGGGAGTCTTCACCCAGCGGTACGGCAATGACGCTCTCGACGCATCATTGCTGCTCGCACCACTAGTGCGGTTCCTGCCTGCGGATGATCCTCGCATCCGAGCGACGGTGCTTGCGATTGCAGACGAACTCACCGAAGACGGGTTGGTGTTGCGCTACCGGGTCGAGGAAACCGACGATGGACTCTCCGGAGAGGAGGGCACCTTCACCATTTGTTCGTTCTGGCTTGTGTCAGCGTTGGTCGAGGTTGGCGAACTCGATCGCGCGGTCCAGCTCTGCGGTCGGCTGCTGTCCCACGCATCCTCCCTCGGTTTGTACGCCGAGGAGTTGGACGTCAAGACCGGCCGACATCTAGGCAATTTCCCGCAGGCCTTCACTCATTTGGCCCTGATCAACGCTGTGACCCACGTGATTCGAGCCGAAGAGTCGACACAGCCGATCGGATTCAGCCCGGCAAATCGACAGGCCTGACTCGAAGCGGCAGTGTGTGGAGTGTGGAGTGTGGAGTGTGGAGTGTGGAGTGTGGAGTGCTCGTCTCCCACGTAACTCTCCGCACGCTCAGAACAAACCTGCCGGACGGCTGTGTCCAGTGCCTAAAGTCCCGCCCTCGTAGGCACCACGGTTACTGGTGCCAATCTGGTTCAGCGGGGATGCTTGGGGTGAACTGGCATGACGATCCTCGACAGGAAGCTCTCAGATGACCCTTGCATCACAGATCACACAAGCGCAAAGCACAGGAGAACCCTCGTCCAAAACGAATGAGCGCGAGTCGTTCGCGCCGGACACACTCAGTCCCGAAGAGCTGGCACTGATCCACGCCTACTGGCGCGCGGCGAACTACCTGTCCGTGGGGCAGATCTACCTACTGGACAATCCGCTGATGCGCGAGCCCCTCCTCGCCGAGCACGTCAAACCTCGGCTGCTGGGCCACTGGGGAACCACCCCCGGTCTCAACTTGCTGTACGTGCACATGAACCGGCTGATCAAGGCCCGCGACCTCAACACCATCTACATCACCGGCCCCGGCCACGGCGGGCCGGCGCTGGTCGCCAACGCCTACCTCGACGGCACCTACAGCGAGGTGTACTCAGGCATCACCGCCGACACCGACGGAATTCGCGCCCTGTTCCGTCAGTTCTCCTTCCCAGGTGGGATCCCGTCGCACGTGGCGCCGGAAACACCAGGGTCTATCCATGAGGGCGGTGAGCTCGGCTACGCGCTGGTGCACGCTTTCGGTGCCGTGTACGACAATCCTGACCTACTCGCGCTGTGCGTCGTCGGCGACGGCGAGGCCGAAACTGGCCCGCTCGCGGCGAGTTGGCATTCCAATAAGTTCCTGAACCCCGTGACGGACGGCGCCGTGCTTCCGGTGCTGCATCTCAACGGCTACAAAATAGCGAGCCCGGCGCTGCTTGCCCGGATCCCCGAATCCGAACTGGCCGACCTGATGCGCGGCTACGGCTACGACCCGCTGTTCGTGACGGGTGAGGATCCGGCTCACGTACACCAACTCATTGCCGCCGCTTTGGACACCGCAGCCGACAAGATCGCGCAAATCCAGCACGATGCGCGCGAGAACGGTGTGACTGACCGACCGGCGTGGCCGATGATCGTGCTACGTACCCCGAAGGGCTGGACCGGCCCGAAAGTTGTTGACGGGCTTCCTGTTGAGGGCACTTTCCGCTCCCACCAGGTGCCGTTGGCGGCTACCCGGACCAACGCCGAACACCGGGACCAGCTCGAGGAGTGGCTGCGCAGTTACCGCCCCGCAGAGCTTTTCGATGACGAGGGCCGATTGCTGCCGGAGCTCCAAGCCCTTACTCCCACGGGCGATCGGCGGATGAGCGCCAACCCGCATGCCAATGGTGGCGCGTTACTGCGTGATCTGCGCCTTCCCGACTTCCGTGACTACGCCGTCGAAGTCACGGCGCCAGCAACCCAGATGCATGAGGCCACCAAGGTTCTCGGTGCCTGGCTGCGCGATGTGATTGTCCACAACCCGGACAACTTCCGTTTAATGGGACCGGACGAAACCGCTTCCAACAGACTGCAAACAGTGTTTGAAGAAACCACCCGTGCGTGGGACGCCATCACCTTTGACGGCGATGACCATCTGTCCCCTGATGGCCGCGTCATGGAGGTGCTATCCGAGCACCTGTGCCAGGGCTGGCTGGAGGGCTACCTGCTGACCGGTCGGCACGGGCTTTTTAACTGCTACGAGGCATTCATTCACATCATCGATTCGATGTTCAATCAGCACGCGAAATGGCTCAAGACGACGAGGCATATCCCGTGGCGCCGCCCTATCGCCTCGCTGAATTACCTGCTGTCCTCGCATGTGTGGCGCCAGGACCACAACGGATTCTCGCACCAAGACCCCGGATTTATCGACCACGTGATGAACAAAAAAGCCGAAATCGTGCGGGTGTATCTTCCGCCGGACGGCAACACCCTGCTTTCGGTCGCGGATCACTGCCTTCGTTCCCGCAACTACGTGAACGTCATCGTGGCGGGTAAGCAGCCAGCACTCAGCTATCTGACCATGGACGCCGCGGTCGCGCACTGCACCCGTGGCCTCGGCATCTGGGAATGGGCCGGGAACACCGACGGCGAACCGGATGTCGTTCTCGCGTGCGCTGGCGACGTGCCGACGCTCGAAGTGTTGGCCGCCGCCGACATCCTGCGCCGGAACCTGCCGGAGCTGAAAGTGCGCGTCATTAACGTCGTCGATTTGATGAGGTTGCAGTCTGAAGCAGAACACCCACATGGGCTGTCGGACCGCGACTTCGATGCTTTGTTCACCGCCGACAAACCAGTCATTTTTGCCTACCACGGATACCCCTGGTTGATCCATCGCCTCACCTACAGCCGAAACAACCACAAGCAGATCCACGTCCGCGGCTACAAGGAGGAAGGGACGACCACCACGCCGTTCGACATCGTGATGCTTAACGACCTCGACCGTTTTCACTTGGTCATGGACGTGATCGACAGGGTCGGGTCGTTGGGGAGCAGCGCGGCGGTATTGCGGCAGCGCATGGCTGACGCGCGGCTCTCGGCCCGCGCCTATACCCGCGAGTTCGGCGAGGACGATCCCGCGATCACCAACTGGGTGTGGCCGAGCGAGTAGTACGTGGTGCGCCAGTGGGGCTCTCGATGGGCCCCACTGGGTGACACCGTCTCCGACAAAAACCTCATCGATCGCGGTTTGCACGGTCTTCTTCGCGTCCACTGCAGGGTCGAAACCATCACTGGTACTGAGCCAAGCCATGCCCGCGAAGTCGCAGGAGTCGAGCGGAAGCCACAGGAGCCACCACCTCGACGGTCGCTGAAATTCGTCGAGCTCACGGCGTTGTCCGATCAGGGACGAAAGTCACATCATGCGAAGCGCAGGAGAATCATTGCGGCAATGACTCCGAGCCACACCAGCGGTGCGAGCCAGTGCAGTCGCGGTAGACCCGGGGAGCGATCGCCGTCATCGATCGCGGCCAGCCGCGCTGGGTCGTTGACGACGCTGATCAGACTGACGTAATAGAAGATCGGGATCGTCACCGTCCACGTCACCATGCAATACAGACACAATGTGCCGATCTCATACAGGCTTTGAACGATGAGCCAATGCACTAACACCACCGCTAGCAATGCGCCCGCTTGCAAACCCCACCACATCCATCGCGGCGGTTTCCATCCGGTGATGATCACCACGCCCAGCGTGACCACGATTGCGAACCCGATCATGCCTAGAAAGGAGTTGGGGAACCCGAACAGCGAGGCCTGCGGGCTTTCCATCACCGACACGCAAGAGAAGTTAGCGCCAATGGTGCACGAGGGCAGGTAATTCGGGTCGGCGAGAAGCTTTAACTTGTCCCAGGTCAGGATGAAAGCAGCCACCAGACCCACCGCGCCGCCGGCGGCTAACAGCCACCCGATAAACTTTGGGAGAACGCGCAGTGTGCCGCCCGTAGCTGCGCTGTTATGAGCGTCGTTGTACAACTCGTCGCTAGCGTCATCGCTGATACCGCGTTCAGCGGCTAGATTAGGGGACACAGGGGTTTCAGGCACCCCCCTACCGTACCCACACTGGCTATACGAGTCATGTGAGAAATTAGGGCAAGGCACAATGAAGCCACGGGTGCCATGCCCGTGCAGTGCCGAACCCCTCCGACGAAAGCTTAGAAAAAACTATGTCGCCGAAGAGCGCGGACAACCGCAACAACTCTGCCCAGCCAACGTCCGATCAGAACGCGGTCCGCGGAGCCAAGCCGATGAGTAATAGCGCTAAGCGGGCAGCTAAATCGTCGGTCAGCGCGGCCCGTAAATCCAGCGGGATCAGCCGCACCACACTCCTTATTGGCGGCGTGACCCTGCTACTCGTCATCGCTGTCGTGGTGCTCGGCGTGGTCACCAACAACAAAGGCGACGTTCAATACAAGACGGAGGCATCCGCGCCGCTGAGTACCGCTACCTTCCAGGACGGGGTCATCACGCTTGCCACTGGCACCAGCGGCGTGAAGGCCGATATCTACGAGGATGCGTTATGTCCCGCTTGCGGCGCTTTTGAAGAAGCCAACGGCTCGGCCATCGGTCAGGCCATCAATGATGGCTCGCTCAGTGCGAGCTATCGCACACTTGCCTTCCTGGATGGTGCGTCAAAATCGAAAGACTATTCGACAAGGGCCAGCGCAGCGATGATCTGCGTCGCCAGCCTCGACGGCGCAAAGCCAGGCGTGTTCAGCAGCTTCCACGGAATGCTCTTTGGCTCCAAGTTCCAGCCGAAGGAAAATGGCAGTTACGACTACACCAATGCTGAGCTGGCCGAGGCAGCGAAACAGAACGGCGCCACCGAAGCGGCGGATTGCATCAGCAACGGCACAATGATCGAACAAGCCACCACCGCCTATAAGGCCAACTCGGATGCACTCGCAGCGGCCGGCGGGAGCGGAACCCCCTCGGTGGTTTCGGGTGGCAAGTTGATCGACACACGCAGCGTCACTTGGTTGCCAGTACTGCTGGCAACCGCCGCGAAGTAGGTCTGTCGCGTGCACCACGGCACGGCGGGTTCGTCCACGCACAGCAGGCTGGGACCACAATGACCACCACCGATCGGGCCACCGTCATCGGCGGCGCACGATCTCCGCTGGGTTACTGGTCCCTGACGTTGGGGCCCGGGGAATCTCATATTTCCCGGGCCGAGTTAGCCTCGATTCCGGCAAATCTTGGAAATCCGCTCCTGTCCATCGGCCACCTGTCTGATCTGCACCTGTGCGATTCCCAGTCACCGGCGCGCGCAGACTTTCTGGACCGTTGGGCCGACGACGACTCGCCACTCAAGTCCACCTTGGGCATCATCGGCAGCTACCGTGCGCAGGACTGTGTGACTGTCCAAGTGGGAGAGGCGATGGTACGAGCGCTGAACGCGGTCAGGCGCGGACCAGTCGGAGGAGCTCCATTGGACTGGGCAATCACTACCGGCGACGTCACGGACAATGCCCACGCGAACGAGTTAGGTTGGTACATCAACCTTCTCGATGGCGGACCGATCGTCCCCGATTCTGGCGACCGCAGCCGCTACGAGGGCAGCGCTGACCACGACTACTGGAATGAGTCTTACTGGCATCCCGACCCGTCGTCGCAACACGGACCGGACCGGCCGCGCAGACTCCACGGCTTTCCGGATGCCCCCGGCCTCCTCGACGCGCTCCGCGAACCATTCACCGCCGGCGGCCTCCAAATGCCGTGGCTAGCCGTCCATGGCAACCATGATCAGTTGATCCAAGGCAAAGTTAACGCAACGGGGAGTTTGGGCGAGGGGTCCACGGCCGGACAGCGCGCCATTGATGTGCCGCCCGACTGGTCGCTGGACCAGATAGCGCGCTTCTGTGCAGGTGTCGACTCCTGCGATCCTGCAACTTTGGCACTGTGGTCGACTCTTCCCGTCCGCGAAATAACCGCAGACCCGTTGCGCCGCATCATCAGTCGCGACGATTTTATTGGCGCCCACTTCCACGACAGAGCACGCCCGATTGGTCATGGTTTCTCTCGCGATGCGCCCCACACTGCCTACTACCGCTACGACCATCAGCAGATCACCGTCCTCGTGTTGGACACGGTTAACGAGCATGGCGGCTGGCAGGGAAGTATTGAGCCTGGCCAGCTAGCGTGGCTCGAAAGCGAGCTCGTGAGCGCCGATGCTGAGAAGCGCTACATCGTGCTCGCCTCCCATCACACCTCCGAGGATCTAGTCAACGACACCGTGTCTCCTGGTGCTCCCCGTCGGGTGCTGGGTGCGGAATTCGCCGCAGCGTTGGAGGGCCACCCTTGCCTGATTCTCTGGCTGAACGGGCACACCCATATCAGCCGGGTCACTGCGCATCCTGGACGGCACCCCTGGTGGGAAGTAACCACACCGTCGTTGATCGACTTTCCCCAACAGGGCCGGATTGTCGAGGTACTGCGCGCAGATAATGCCGTCCTGACAATCGCCACCACGATGCTGGACCACTCTGGCGAATTGCCGTGGTCCGGGGCCACCGACTCCGTGTTGGCTATAGCTGGCCTGTCACGAGAACTCGCTGCTAACGATTCGCAGTGGCGGGTCCCTGACCTGTCACTACACGTTGGAGGTGGGACCGCCGCGGACCGCAATGTTTTGCTACACCTGGTCGACCCGTACGGCTGAGGTTTGGTGCGTTATCTCCCTCGTCGCCCTGGTCGTCTGTACCTGGTCAGATCTCGCGGCGAGTCAGTTCTGGTTGCACGTCAGTTCTGGTTGCACGTCAATTCTGGTTGCACGTCAGTTCTGGTTGCGAATCAGTTTTGGTTGCGAATCAGTTCTCGTGGCGCGACGCGCGGATAACCATGCCCGCGACGAGGGCCAGGAGTGCGAGAACCGGCAAGACCCAGAGCAGAGCAGAAGTGCTGTACTCGGCCGCAGCGGGGGCGATCGTGAGGACGGAGGCAACCGCGGTGGCCGAAGCCGGCGACGACGTGGCAGCGATGACCGCCGCCGACGAGGTGCTGGGATCGACCGCGGAGGTTGTCACAACAACGGGGGCAGGTGCGTCAGCGATCACCGCGACAGGTGCAGCAGCGGCGGGTGCGTCCGCGGCGGCGGCGTCAGCGCTGACGGCGGCGGGTGCAGCAGCGGCGGGTGCGTCAGCGCTGACGGCGGCGGGTGCAGCAGCGACCACTGGCCGGACGACAGCCGGGGTGATAACCACGGGCGCTGCGACGGGTGCAGAAGCAACAGCCGCGGGAGCCTCGACAACGGGGGCCTCGACTGCGGTCGCCTCGACAGCTGGGGCCTCGACTGCTGGGGCCTCGACTGCGGCGGGCACTGGAGCAATTGAGAAGGAAACCGCGTCGATGATCTCAATGACAGTTTCCTCAACTGCGGAAGTACCGGCGACCTCAACAGCGGGAACCTCGGCTGCGGGAACCTCAACGGGGGCAACGCTAATCTTTGCGGGCTCTTCCTGAGCGGGCAGGCTCTGGGAGGTTGCTTCGATGATTTCGATGACGGTTTCGGGAGCCTCCGGCGCCACAGTGTCGGAAGCTTGACTGCTGGCATCTGCCCCTGCGGGGGCTGCCTCCACCACCGGAGCTGCAGGCTCTACCGATTGAGAAGCCGCACTCTCCGGGGCGGCATCCTCGGCGAATGCCGAGGGGGCCAAGAAAACAGTTGCGGCTGCAATGATGCCGACGGTGACATTTCGCAATGTGTGACGCACAGTCACGGTCTGGATTCTCATTGTAACTCTCCTGTTGGTAAAAGGCCTGATAAGGACCTTAATCTGTTCGATGAAGTTCGCAAGCCGTAACCCTCAAATACTAAATGTCCACCCCTTAGGGTGAAACCTGACACTCAATCGATGAAGTCGTTCTGCGTTTTTTGCCCACACCACATAGACCGACGGCTGTCGGTTTTTTCCCATTTGCTGTCAAGCGAGCGAAGCGGTGATCTGCAATTTTCGCGTTCTGTGGATGAGACGCGGCTGCCATCGGGATCTTTCGCGATTTGGCAAAATACTTTCTCCGCCTGCCTTCGAAAGCGCGCATCCTGCAGTCTTGAGGCGCCTCCCGCGCAGTAGCGGGAGAGAATTCGCCCCGTTGTGTGTGAAATCTTCGTGATGGGGTATCAGGCTCTGTGAACATCGCAGCGACTGCTGCAATGGGTGCAGTTCTCGCAGACAAAGGAGACAAGTCATGGCGCTAATTCTGTGGATCCTCGCGGTCATCCTGGTGGTATCAGGAATCTTCGCAATTTTCCGTAAGCAGCTGCTGTGGGGCATCGTGCTGATCGTGGTGGGTCTCCTCGTGGGCCCAGGAGGCGTCAGCCTCTTCGTCAAGTAGGTAACCCCGCTTCTAGCAATGCCCCGGCGCTTCGGCTCCGGGGCATTGCTCTATGCGCAGGGTCGGTCGGTCGGCCCGCCGCGCCTAGAGCCAAAGCTGTGTTGCCAAAATCCGCAAGGTCGCCACTCATGGGAGAATGGGCCATGGCGCCTGACAAATCACCCACTTCCACACCCATCCCGATGATGGTGAAAACAGCACCCAAACGTAAGGACCCCGATGCCCTTGAGGTGCGTATTCTCTCCGGGATTACGGAGTTCGACGCGGCCGCCCGTCTGATCGGGCACGTCTTCAGCCCGGATGGTGTCAGCCATGTTCCCGCCGACCTCACTGTCGCTGTGTCTTTAGCCGGCGGCTACGTCGGCGGCGCCTTCATCGACAACGAGTTGATCGGTGTCGCCATCGCCTTCGGCGAGATCCGGCCCTGGCAGCACCCTCGGGAGGCCCCCACCAGCTCGTTGGCGATGCACTCCCATGTCGCCGCTGTTGCCTCAAAGGCGCGCGGCCGCCGCGTGGGGTGGTCGTTGAAAATGCATCAACGCGAATGGGCCTTGGCCCGCGGGGTTGACACCATCGACTGGACGTTCGACCCGCTTGAGCGTCGCAATGGCTTCTTCAACATGACGCTGCTGGGCGCGCAAGCGATTCAATACCTACCAAATTTGTACGGGGAAATCGACGACGACGTCAATCGGAAACAGGAGACCGATCGCGTTTTGGTCCGTTGGAACCTCAACAGCCCCGAGGCAATAATTGCCGCGTCCGGCACGTTGGTAGAGCCCGCCATCACGGATGCGGAGATGAAAAAGTCGGCGCTGTGGCCATCGGATCGAGCACCCTCGGCGCCGCAAGTCTTCTCCGGGGCCCAACAAATGCGGCAGCTCTGCGGAACCCCCACCGACATCGAAGCTTTGGCGAAAACCGATCTCGCGGCGGCGCTGTCGTGGCGCCGCGCGCAGCGGGCGATCCTGCAGCCCGCGTTGGATAGCGGAGCCGTGATCACGGGCATGACCCGCTCCGGCTGGTACACGCTGGAGCGCTAACCGCGCCCAGACGAGCTACCCCAGCAGCTCGTCCAGGTAGCACCAGCGCCAGGCCTCGCCGGGTTCGAAGCTGCGCATCACCGGATGGCCGGATTCCTTGAAATGCCGATCGGCATGCCGTCCGACCGAGGAATCGCAGCAGCCGACATTGCCACAGCTCAGGCATATTCGCAGGTGGACGGGCCGAGTGTCCTCTCGGGCACAGTCCAGGCATTCGGTGCTGAGCGGCGGGGTATCGCTTGATGCCTTGCCCAGATGTTCGCAACCGGCCTTGTTCTCAAGGCTCTTCGGGGTGACGAGGTCCTCATCCCGGCGCGGCGCTTCCTGCTCAAGGCGAGAGTCCAGCATCGACTCTTCCACATCGAGGCGTCCGAGCACCTCGCTGAGCACCTCGTGTGCAACGGCCCCGGAGTTACGTAATTCAAGCACCTTCGCGCGCTCGGCTTCAAGCATCTTGAGGCGGAGAACGGCATATCGCTGGCTGGGCGTGAGTTTCTCAGACTCCGGGCGTCCCAACCTTTCCCAAGCGGAAAGTCCGCGTTCCTGGGTGCGGCGCCGGATCATCGCGAGCACCTCCGGCGGGTCGTCGGGGGTGATGAGGCTATCGAGGGCGGCTAGCCCCGCTTCCGTGGCGGCTTGCATGGTGGCAGCGTGCTGCAGCAAATCCTCCCGGGGGTCCGGTCCGCGAAGACCCAAGCGGCGCACCAACAATGGCAATGTGGAGCCCTGAATTATGAGGGTCCCGAACACCACCACCAGTGCCGCGAGAAATAACACGGACTTGTGTTCCAAGCCGTCTGGCAGCGCGAATACAGCGGCGAGGGTCACCACGCCGCGCATCCCCGCCCACGACACCACCGCGGGAACCTGCCACGGCGGACGTGTCTGACGCTCCCGGATCTTTCTCGACAAAACGAATGGGAGGTAGGTCGCGGGGAACACCCAGATGGGACGAAGTACCAGCACCGCAACAAGTATCGCGGCGCAGGATAGCCAAATCGTTGGCTGCGGAAGCGAATCTTTCTGCACGTCGGCGACGATTGCCTTCACCTGCAGGCCAATGAGCAAAAAGACGGAGTTCTCGAGCAGGAATTGCACCGTGGCCCAGTTGGTGCGCTCGCTGACCCGGGAGGCGCCACTGGGCATCGCCGGCGACTTGTGCCCGATGAGCAATCCGGCGACCACCACGGCCAGCACTCCGGAAGCGTGAATTTCTTCGGCCGGGATGTAGGCGATGAACGGGGCGGCCAGGCTCATCGTGGTGTTCACCATGACGTCTTTGACCCGCTTACGGATCTGGACCAGGGCGAACGCCACCGCAACCCCGATGACGACCCCGCCGCCAGCCGCCAGCACGAAATTCCCCGCCACGCCCACGAAGCTTGCGCTACCCCCCGCTGCCGCCGCGATCGCGGTGCGAAAGAGCACCAGCGCCGTGGCATCGTTCACGAGCGATTCGCCCTCGAGGATGGTCACCACCCGACGCGGCATCCCAACCCGGCGCGCGATTGCGGTCGCTGCGACTGCATCCGGGGGCGCCACCACCGCGCCCAACGCGAATGACGCGGCCAGCGGAATACCGAGTAGCGCGTGCGTCAAAAATCCGATGCCCACGGCGGCGAAGATGACGTAGCCGATCGACAACATCCCGATCGATCTGCGGTTGGCGGAAAAGTCGATCAGTGACGTCCGGATTGCTGCCGCATACAGCAGCGGCGGGAGCAGCCCAATCAGCACCAGGTCCGGCTCCAGCACCACGTCCGGGGTGAAAGGAAGGAAGGAGCTAATCAGCCCGAGGAGTACCAACACCAGCGGCGCTGACAGATTGAAGCGCCGGGAGAGCGCGCTGACGAGACAGACCACTCCGACAATGACGAGCAAGCCCAAGGTGATGTTCATCCGGGAGCACCCCTGGGAGCGGCGTCTGTTCGCATCATCCGGCGGCGAGCTTGCGCAGCACCGTCATCGCTTCGTCGGCTCGATTGACGGGGACATACAGATGGTCGTGGAAAAAGCCAGCGATCACATTGCAGGCAATCCCGGCCTCGCCGAGTGCACCAGCAACAGCCGCCGTCAGCCCCACTGCAGCGAGCGGTGAATGTACCAGCAAGGTGATCCTCGCCGCTACGAAATCGTAGGCCCAGCAACGGTTGTCGGCCTCCCCCCGGGGGATCACCAACGTGGCGCCCTCATCTTCGGCGACGAAGGCGAGCACCGTCAGGGCCGTGAGGTCCGGCGCGCCAGGAACGCTGACAAACACGTATTCGCCCGCGTCTAGCCGGGGCTGCAGAGCGTGCAAGAGTGCCGCTAGATCGACAGCCACGAGCAGATCAGCCCTTGACGGACGCGAGCAACATCAGCGCCACGTCCTTCACTTCGGTGCCCGCGGTGGCGCTGCCGTCCGCCAGACGGGCCGTCATGCCGTCATTGAGCATGATCGAGCAGAACGGGCAGCTGGTTGCCACCGCGGTGGCTCCAGTGGAGATTGCCTCATCGACGCGCTCGACGTTGATCCGCTTGCCGATCTTTTCTTCCATCCACATCCTGGCGCCACCGGCCCCGCAGCACATGGAGCGGGACTGGTTGCGCGGCATTTCTTGGAAGGTGGCGCCAGTCGCTTCGATCAGTTCGCGCGGCGGTTCGTAGACCTTGTTATGCCGGCCGAGGTAGCAGGGGTCGTGGTACGTGGTCAGCGCGGTCGGAGCGGACGGCCGCTTGAGGGGAACCAGTCTCTTGTCGCGGACCAGCTTGTTCAACAGCTGCGTGTGGTGCACCACTTCGTACTCGCCGCCGAGCGCGGGGTACTCATTGAGCAGCGTGTTGAAGCAGTGCGCGCAGGAGACCACGATCTTCTTCTGCTCGCGCGAGCCAAAGGCTGCGTTGATGGTTTCGACGTTTTGCGAAGCAAGCATCTGGAAGAGGAACTCGTTGCCAGCGCGGCGGGCGGAGTCGCCGGTGCAGGTTTCTCCGGTCCCGAGCACCGCGAACGTGACGCCCGCGATGTTCAGGAGTTCGGCAATGGCCCGCGTGGTCTTCTTCGCCCGGTCCTCGAAGGCCCCCGCGCAGCCGACCCAGAACAGGTATTCGGTGTCGTCATTCATGACGTCGGTGATGACGGGGACGTCGAACTCGAGGTCTGCGGCCCATCCCATGCGGTCTTTGTTGTTCTGACCCCACGGGTTTCCCTTGTTTTCCAAGTTGCGGAAAAGGCCGCCGAGCTCGGACGGAAACTCCGATTCGATCAAAACCTGGTAGCGGCGCATGTCGACGATATGGTCGACATGCTCGATGTCCACGGGGCACTGTTCGACACAGGCGCCGCAGGTGGTGCAGTCCCACAGCACCGCGGGATCGATGACGCCGTCTTGTTCGGCGGTGCCGACCAGCGGGCGGCGGGCTTCAGCGAGCTGCAGCGGGTCCAAGTGCGCCAGCTGCGCGTCGGTGGCTTTCTCGTTACCCGCCATGTCCATGCCGCCGCCAGCCGCCAGGTACGGGGCTTTGGCGAAGGCGTGATCGCGCAGCTGCAACATCACCATTTTGGGGGACAACGCTTTTGCGGTGTTCCACGCCGGGCACTGCGATTGGCAGCGGCCACATTCGGTGCAGGTGGTGAAGTCGAGCCAGCCCTTCCACGAGAAATCCTCGATCTTTCCCGCGCCGAAAACGTCAACCTCGGGGTCGGCCTTTTCGAAGTCCAGTACCGCCCCGTTCGACATCATCGGCTTCAGCGCGCCGAGCGCGACAGCGCCGGACTCCTCACGCTTGAAATAGATGTTGAAGAAGGCGGTAAACCGGTGCCACGCGATCCCCATAGTCAGGTTTTGCGCGATGACGATGGCCCACATCATCGACAGAATTACCTTGATCAGCGCGACCACCGAGATGGCCGCAGGCCAGGCTGGCAGGATCTTGCCCAGGCCTGTGGAGATCGGGGTGGCCCAAGTCGGGTAATCGAAGTACCCATTGGCGGCTTTAAATCCACGGATGAGGAAAATGCAGACGCCGATCGACGCAACGATGAATTCGACGAAATAAGCCTGCGCGAAGTTGGATCCCAAGAAACGAGATTTACGCTCGGCTACGCGCGGGTGGTTTCTTTGCCGGACGAAGATCAAATAGCCGATGCCGAGCAGTGTGGTGAGGCCGATGAGCTCGACGAAGAGGCCGTAGAGCGCCCAATGTCCGAGCAGTGGGATCTCGAATTTCGGGTTCCAGGTCTCGCCGACCGCTTCGACCAGCGTCAGAAACAGAGCGCCGAATCCGACCATGACGAACCAGTGCGCGACCCCGACGATGCCCCATTTGAGCATCCTGGTGTGGCCGAGAACTTCGGTGCCCATGTTCTTGAAGCGCGGCCAAAAGGCGCCGTTGCGGGTCTCGTCCGGTTGGCCGAGTTTCACGATGGCGGCGATCTTGAATCCGGCTCGGATCAACATCCCAAATCCGACGAGGATGAACGCGGACGCGATCAACCCTGCTGCGTACGAGAGCACTGTCATTTCGCTCTTCCCAACTGTCTGCGCGTCCGGGCGAGAGCAGCCCAGATCAGAATGTGCGGGTTGCTGATCCCGTCACTTCACACTAGGCCACGAACCTAAGCGCACGCTCACTCGAGCATTCCGGTCGACGTGTTTTACACTGGGGTTTCATTACCTGTTACCCCTGGGAAAGGCGTTGAGCTCCGACTGTGGATTCCACGGCCATCTCCGCTGGCTCCGATGCCAGCGAACCTTCGCATTACGCCCGGCACGCTCCTGAAGTCGCCACGCTTTCGGGGGCGTTACGATGATCGAAGCAATCCTTCTCGCCCTGCTGGGAATCACTCTGACGTTGGCCATCATTGCCGCAAACGGGTACTTCGTGGCACAGGAATTTGCTTTCATGTCTGTGGACCGGACCCGACTAGGTGCGCAGGCGGCCGCTGGCGACGAAACGGCCGCTCGCGCGCTCGCGGTTACCAAGCGCACGTCATTCATGCTGTCGGGCGCCCAGCTGGGAATCACCGTCACCGGGCTGCTGGTCGGCTTTGTTGCCGAGCCCCTGATCGGCAAATCCATCGGAGCCCTGCTCGGCGGAGTGGGAATTCCGCTGGGAGTCAGCGTCACAGCGGGCACGATGTTCACGCTGGTGGTGGCCGCGATCGTGCAGATGATCTTTGGGGAGCTCTACCCCAAGAACCTCGCCATCGCCAGCCCGGAGGCCCTTTCGCGCCGCCTCGCGCGCTCCACGACGGCTTACCTCATGCTGTTCGGCTGGCTGATCACTGTTTTCGACGCCGCCGCCAATGCGCTGCTGCGCCTGCTGCGCATCACGCCTGTCCATGACGTAGACACGAGCGCGACCGCCGAAGACCTCGAACGCATCGTGGCCGACTCGCACGCCAGCGGCGACCTGCCAGCCGAGTTGTCGCTGATGATCGACCGCATCCTCGATTTTCCCAAGCGCGACGTCGAGCACGCGATGATCCCCCGCTCACTTGTCGATACCGTCTCACCGGCAACCACCATCGGAGAAGTGCGGGCGATGATGGCCCGTGCTCATACGCGCTATCCCGTGGTGGACAACGACAGTCAGCCGCTCGGCGTCGTACATCTGGCCGACGTGCTTGCCACCGCGCTGCCTACCGGTTCGCCCGTGACGAGCATCATGCGGCCGGCATCCGTTCTGCCGTCCCTGATGGCGCTACCGGATGCGCTCGCCGCACTGACCAGCTCGAAGAGCGAACTCGCGTGCGTCATCGACGAATATGGCGGATTCGCCGGGGTGCTGACCCTGGAGGACCTCGCCGAGGAAGTAGTCGGCGAAATCACCGACGAACATGACGACGACGCGGCGCCTTCGGTTCGGAGCGACGGCGTCAACGTGTGGCAGATGGACGGTGACGTACAGGTTGATGAGATGCACCGGGCGATCGGTTACGAGCTGCCCGAAGGTGACTTCGAGACTGTGGCCGGACTCATCATTTCCCATGTGGGCGGGCTGCCCCGCTTGGGCCAGCGGGTGGTCATTGAGCTGCCGCACGACCCGGCAGACCTGGTGCACGACGTCGAAAAGAACCGCTTTCTCGAGGTCGACGTACTCGCGATCGCACGGCATGTGCCGAGCCAAGTGCGGGTCACCCTTGTAACGCGCGACGGGGCGGACTCCCCGCCGCCCGATGCGCCAATAAATCCGAGAACAGACTGTGGGGATGAAAACCGATGAGTAGCGGTCTCGTCGTCACACTCGTCACCATCGCACTCATCGTGCTCACAGCGTTCTTCGTCATCATCGAATTCGGGTTACTCGGTGCCCGCCGCCATCGGCTCGAGGAGCGGGCGGCGACCAACCGGTCGGCCCGGGCCGCCCTCAAAGGCGTCAACGAGTTGACCCTCATGCTCGCCGGTGCGCAGCTCGGGATTACTGCGTGCACCTTCGCCCTTGGCGCAGTGACCAAGCCCGCCCTCGATGCGTGGCTCGGACCTATCTTCACCGGCTGGGGGCTGCCCGACTGGGCTGGTGGCGGGCTGGCGTTTGGGCTCTCCCTGCTCATCGTCACCTTCCTGCACCTCGTTGTCGGCGAGATGGCGCCGAAATCGTGGGCCATCGCGCACCCTGAGACCGCCGCCACGGCAACCGGTATCCCCTCGCGGCTCTACATCGCGATATTCCGGCCGTTGCTCGGCTGGGTCAACAACATAGCCAACTCCCTCGTCCGCGCGTCAGGTGTGGAGCCCGTCGAAAGCGCTGCGGTCGGTGGTCAGAACGCAGCCACCATCAGGCATTTGGTCGAGCTATCGGCCCAGGCGGGAACCCTAGAGCTGGCATACCAGTTGCCACTCGAAGGCGTTATCGAACTTCAGACCCTGCGGCTCGACGCCTTGGTCCAGGTGGGTACCGCACCGACGGCGGTACCGGCGACGGCCACCGTGGCCGACGTGCAGGCCGCGGCGGCATCATCCGGCCACATGCGCATCCTTCTCGGGGCCCCGGAAGCCGCTGTGCCCCGGGTGATCCATGTGCGCGACACCCTGCTCGAAGCCTCGCATGCGGCCGCAGCTCCCCTGGCGCGCGACGCGCTTGTGCTGCCAGCGGCCACGCCCGTGTACGAGACGCTTGCCCGCATGCGCGCGGGCAGCCAACAGTTGGCTATCGTCATCGAGGACGGACGATTTGTTGGCGTCGTGTCGCTCTCCGACGTACTGCATCGCGTGCTGCCGCGCACCGAAGGTGAACCCGTCTTCCGCTAGTTCGTGTTACCGAAGGGCATATGAACGCCAAAAACCCCACCCTGCCTGGCCTCGTCCTGCGTTCGAAACAGGGCAGGTTGGTCCTGTGGTCAACGGTGTTGGCCAGCGGGATGGCGCTGCTCGACGGCAGCGTGGTCAATGTGGCGCTGCCCCGAATCGGCCGAGATCTGAGCGTCGGCCTGACGAGCCTGCAGTGGATGGTCAATGCCTACACGTTGACGTTGTCGGGTCTGCTGCTGCTCGGCGGCTCCCTCGGCGACCGAATGGGGCGCCGCAAGATCTTCCTGTTCGGCGTGGTCTGGTTCGCGATCGCGTCACTGGGATGCGCGCTCTCCCCCACCGGCGAGGTGTTGATCGGGATGCGCGCCGTCCAAGGCGTCGGGGCAGCGCTGTTGACCCCAGGCTCCCTCGCAATTTTGGAGGCGGTGTTCCGAAAGGAGGATCGCGCCGAGGCGGTCGGGTCGTGGTCTGGCCTCGGCGGGATCGCAGCGGCGGCCGGACCGCTGCTGGGTGGTGTATTGGTCGGCGTGGCGCCGTGGGGGTGGCGCCTGATCTTCCTGCTGAACCTGCCGATCGCTGCGGCCGTGGTGTGGATCGGATCGAGGGCGATCCCCGAGAACAGAGATGACGGCGCCACCGGCAAGCTCGACATTTCGGGAGCCGCGCTGGCTGCGATCGGACTCGCAGGTGTGACGTACGCGCTGACGGAGGGACCGGCTACCGGTTGGCCGCCCGTGACGGTGGCGTGCGCTGCACTCGGGGTGGCTATTCTCGCCGGGTTCGTCATCAACGAAAAATACCGACAGGCACCCATGATGCCGCTGGAACTGTTTGCAGCGAAACAGTTCTCGGCAGCAAACGCGGTGACCTTCGCGGTGTACGCGGCGCTGGCCGGCACCTTCTTCATCCTGCCCCTACGCCTGCAACAGGTCTCGGGATTCAGCCCACTGCTGGCCGGGACTTGTTTGCTGCCGACACCGATCTTGATGCTGTTGTTCTCGGCGCGGATGGGCCGATTGGCGACCCGCATCGGCCCGCGGATTCCCATGACGGTCGGACCCATCGTGTCCGGCTGCGGGATATACCTTATGTCAATCCTGAGCCCGGACACGTCATTCGGGTGGGTAGTGCTTGCTGTCACGGTGTTTTCGACCGGGCTCACGGTTACTGTGGCGCCGTTGACATCGACCGTACTGGGCGCGGCTCCGCCGGCGCGCATCGGGGTCGCCTCTGCCGTCAACAACGGTGTCGCCCGGGTCGCTGGCCTCCTAGCCGTAGCCGCCCTGCCCGCGGTGGTCGGAATTACGACGGGAGTGACCGCCGACCGACTGGCGCTGGCCGCCGACTACAGCCACGCGTTGCTGATCTCGGCGGTGCTGTGCGCGGGCGGCGGGGCACTGGCGTTCTTCACCATCAGTAATGGGAAGCGAGCATAGCCGTAATGGGTGGCGGTGCCCGTCACGTGGCGAACGACTCGAGGTCCGTCAGCATTCGGCTCACCGACGCGGGCTGGTCCGTGTTATCTAGCAGACGCAGAAGCGACTGCCGCGCAAGCGCTTTCAGCCCGGGAGCTACCTTGCCAGTGATCTTGATCGACCCAAACGCGAGCGCCGCGATCACCTTGTCCGTGGTAGCTGGCCCGCCCACGGACCAGTAGTCCACGTCGGTCGATTCGCCCGGCGGGTGGAAAGGCATCTCCCATTTTTGAACGACGATCACCTCCGCGAAGGTCGACAGATCGACGGGCTGATCTTCTTGCAGAGCCGTCGTCAGTCGTACAAGTGCCTCCGCCCCGTCATCGCTCCCGAAGGGCGACTCCTCCTCGGCGATATCCAAGTACAGCTCGTCGGTGAAGTGCGCCAGGAAGCTGGGATGCGTAGTGAGCGGATGCGGGCCGAACTCCCCAACATCGAAGTACCACTGCGCCAGCGGGTCGAAGGTGGGGTCCAAGACATAGCCAGCCTGCTTCTTCGCGGCGATCAGGTCGTTAGCCGAATCGATCGCGCTCTCGACATCGAGATTCTCGAGAAGTTGCCATTCCCCAGGCGTGCCAACGGTTCCACTATGGATAGCGCAGTATTCGTCGGCGACGTTGATTGTCCAGTACTGCCGCTGCTTGCCCGCGGTGACGAAAGCTTGGGTCACGGAAATTGTCCTCACTGTTGTTACCGAGTTGGCTTCAAGCCTGGGGCCTACCAGTATGCCAACTCACCGCTTTGTATGCTGACCTCAGACACCAGTCGAGGGAGTGTTGTGCCAGCCGAGAAAGACAGCGGTAAAAGCTTTTCGCAGCTCCGCGAGGAGTTCACGCGGTTTGTGATGGGGTACAAATTCGGCATCGACGAGATCATGACGAAGATCAACATCCTGCGCGAAGAGTTCAACCACGTTCACGAATACAACCCGATCGAATATGTCGGCTCTCGGCTCAAGTCCCCGGAGAGCATCCTTGCCAAAGCGCTACGCAAAGGTTGCCCGATCACCATGGACGACATCCGAGACCAGATCCTGGATATTGCCGGGATCCGCGTCACGTGCAGCTTCCTGTCCGACACCTACAAGATTCGGGACATGATTGCGGCCCAGCACGACATCACTGTGTTGTTGGAGCGGGACTACATCGCGAACCCAAAACCCAACGGGTACAAGAGTTTGCACCTCATCGTGTCGGTTCCTGTCTACATGTCCGACCGGGTGGTGCAGGTGACGGTCGAGATCCAGATCCGCACTATCGCAATGGACTTCTGGGCTAGCTTGGAGCACAAGATCTTCTACAAGTACCGCGGCAGCGTCCCGGCGGCGATGGTGGAAGAGCTGGCCCAGGCAGCGGCGGCGGCCAACGCACTCGACAAGCAGATGGAAAAGCTGCATGTGGGGATCACGCAGATCAAGCGTGCGGGAGCCCCCGAACAGCGAGCCCTGCCCGCAGGCGACCTCAGCCAACTCGTCATTCCGCAGGCGCTGCTGGACGCGCTGCAGTCGTACAGGCGGTAGTGGGTCCTGGTAATTGGGCCCAGCCTGTGACCGTAGTGGGAATCTGGGGCCATTAGCCCGATTTTGGCGGGTTGCCCAGCGGCCCGCCTGCCGCGAGTCCCACGTTCAGCGCTGGGTGGAGTCCCGGCGGAAGTTCATGTACGCCCGCGACGGTGTCGGGCCGCGCTGCCCCTGATAGCGGGAACCGTAGATTTCGCTACCGTAAGGGTGCATCGAGGGGCTGGAGAGACGGAACAGGCACAGCTGGCCAATCTTCATCCCCGGCCACAACGTGATCGGCAGGTTCGCCACGTTGGACAGCTCGAGCGTGATGTGGCCGGAGAACCCCGGATCGATGAACCCGGCCGTCGAGTGGGTGAGGAGCCCCAGGCGGCCGAGCGAGGATTTCCCTTCGAGTCGGCCGGCGATGTCGTCGGGCAAGCTCACGGCCTCGAAGGTTGATCCCAGGACGAACTCGCCGGGGTGCAGCACGAAGGGATCATCGCCTTCTGGCTCCACCAACGATGTCAGGTCGTCCTGCTGGACCGATGGGTCAATGTGGGTGTACTTGGAGTTGTTGAACACTCGGAACATGCGGTCCAACCGAACGTCAACGCTCGAGGGCTGGACGAGCGACGGGTCGAATGGGTCGAGGCCCAACCGTCCGTTGTCGATTTCGGCAAGGAGGTCGCGATCGGACAGCAGCATGGGGAAACCTTATCGCAGCACCGCAGGCCATGCCCCTTGCCACTTGCTGAAGGTCTGGGTTGCAGCACTGCTGCAGGTATAGTCACCGATGGTGCAAGCCCCGCGGGTGTAGTTCAGTGGCAGAACTTCAGCTTCCCAAGCTGATAGCGCGAGTTCGATTCTCGTCACCCGCTCCACATATCCCCCGCGCGCGGACCTACCCCCGCGCGCGCACCCCCCGTCGATGCATTCAACGAGGGACGCGCACGCGGTCAGGCGTACAGGTCAGCGGAGGGTGACAACAACCTTGCCGTTGGGACCGCCGGTGCGGGCATATACGAATGCGGCAACGACATCGTCAATCGGGAAGCTGCTGTCGACAACGGGCCGGATCGTGCCGTCAGAGATCAGCTGTGCGATTTCGGTGAGTTGCTTTCCATTGGGTTCCATGAAGAACGTGTGGAAACTGACGCCGCGGTCGGCGGCGAGCCCGCTCGGTGCCTCGCCCTTGATGGAGACGACCGTGCCGCCCGCCTTGACGGCGTCGAATGATCGTTTCAGGGTGTCGTCGCCGAGCATGTCGAAGACGAGGTCGTACTTTTCGGCGGCGTCTTCGAACCGTTCGCTCGCATAGTCGATAAATTGGTCTGCCCCAAGGCCCAGGACCAGATCCTTGTTTTTCGCACTGGCGGTTGTCGCGACCCAGGCCCCCGCGTTCTTAGCAATTTGGATCGCCAACGTGCCAACGCCGCCTGAGCCGGCATGGATCAATACTCGTTGGCCGGCCTTGAGGCCACCCTTGTCGAACAGCGCCTGCCAGGCGGTGAGCCCAGCCAGCGGAACGCCCGCCGCTTCAGCATGGGAGATGTTGGCGGGTTTCAGCGCGAGATCGGTCGCTTTCACCGCCGAAAACTCGGCCATCGTCCCGGCTTGCATCCCGTTGGCACGGGCGAACACTTCGTCACCGACGGCGAACCCATGGGCGCCAGATCCCACCTCGGTGACGACGCCGGACACGTCATAGCCGACGATCCAGGGGAGTGTGTACGGCAGTTGCTCCTTCATGTACCCCGCCATCACAATCCAATCGATCGGATTGATCGCTGCTGCATGCACTTCGACCATCACACTGTCCCCTGGGAGATCAGGCCTCTCGACATCGGCGACCTCTAGGTCTTTGCCGTATTCGCGCAAGATTGCTGCCTTCATCGTTACTCCCCTACAAATGTTTTTGTCCGGACATCGGAACGGTTCCGGTACCCACAAGACTCATAACCCCCACGGGCGCCAGATTATGCCGGAGGACCTACGGGCCGCTTGCGCACCAAAGCTCAGCTACACGCGCCCCGCCCGGAGTGACCCCTGCACTAAGGCTCATTTTTCCTCTCGGCACAGACTTCAAGCTTGCAGCTTCTGCACCTCACTGGCACGCCTGTTCGACTAAGCTCAGGAGATGGCAGCACCTTCGCAGGCATCACTTTTCGACTTCGATGACGTCCCCACCGTCAGGCCTCTTGCCGGTGTCATCAGGAGAACCGAACTCGCTGGCGGCGCCTGGGTCGATATCCGGCCGGGCTGGGTCGGCGGATCGGACGCACTGTTCGAGGAGTTGGCTCTCGCGGTCCCGTGGCACGGCGAACGCCGCCAGATGTACGACCGGGAGGTCGCTGTGCCGCGGCTTCTCTGCTTCTACGACGAGTCTGCATCTCTCCCCAACCCTGCCTTGGTGGCCGCGAAGGCGATGCTCGACGACTATTACCGCGAAGAGTTGGGCGAACCCTTCAGCACCGCTGGTATGTGTCTTTACCGCGATGGAAACGACAGCGTCGCGTGGCACGGGGACACCATTGGGCGCAGCAAAACCGAAGACACCATGGTCGCGATTCTTTCTCTCGGCGCTCCACGGTCACTTCTGTTGCGGCAGCGCCCGATCGACGGCACTATCACGGCCCCCCCGGTAAAATACGGTCTCGGCCACGGCGACCTGATCGTGATGGGCGGATCTTGTCTACGCACCTGGGAGCATGCTATCCCGAAGACCTCGCGGCCGGTCGGCCCCCGCATTAGCGTTCAGTTCCGCCCCCGGGGCGTGCGGTAAGAGAGAGTCGGTCAGGCTAAATCGTCGGAACCGCCGAAGAACTTCGTCCGCCGAGTGGCTGGCCCGCGAACAATGCTGTCCAAGTTGTAGGTTTTCCTCATCAGCGACACCACATACGCGGTGGCAGCTACCGCAAGGAACACACCAATCCAGCCGTAGAGCGGTCCAGCAAAAAACGCCACCACGATAAAGAACACGGCCGGGCAGGCGACAAAAAGCCACGCGCAGCCCATGGCAAAGCGACGATTTTTAGCCGCCTCGAGGCGCATATCCTGTTCGTCGTCCATGCCTGCAGGTTACAAGGTCTGGGTCGGCGGAACCGGAAAGCGGGGCCTCCCGCTACCACCCTTCGGTGGCATCCCGCAGGCTGTTGTACTTGTCCCGCACCTGGGGGGTGGGGTCCGCGGTGAACTCCAGGGACTCAGCCGCGCTCCACGCGGGCGGCTCCTGCGTTCCGGCGAGTGCCCAAGCGGCTTGGCGAGCCGCGCCCAGAGCGACGTACTCACCTGCAGCCGGAACCACGACAGGCATCCCGAATACTGCCGGGGCTAGCTGCTGCACCGCACGGTTGCGAGATCCCCCGCCGATCATCAACACCCTGCTCGGTGTCACACCGAGTGCGTCGATGGCGTCGGCCAGCGAGCACAGCAGGCCCTCCACCGCTGCCCGCGCCAAGTCCTCGCGCTGCACGCCAGACGTCAGCCCGTGCATCACCCCCGTGGCAGTGGGCCGGTTCGGCGTCCGCTCGCCGTCCAAGTACGGGAGGTAGGTGAGGCCGCCCGCACCGGGCGCTGCGGCCAAAGCGAGGTCGGCAAAGGTCTCACGGTCGGCGCCGAGCAGACGAGCTGTGGAATCGAGGATCTTGGAGGCGTTGATCGTGCACGCCAGCGGCAGGTAGTTGCCGGTGGCGTCGGCGAACCCGGACGTCATCCCGCTCGGATCAGCTGAGGGCTGCGTCGCCATACAAAAAGCGGTGCCTGAGGTGCCGATTGAGACAACGACATCGCCATCTTGAAGCGAAAGACCAAGGGCGGCAGCCATATTGTCGCCCGTACCGGCTCCGAGAATTGTGCCGGAGGCGGTGCGCTGGGCCACCGCGCCGGGGGCGACGATGCGGGGAAGTGCGACATCATGTCCGACTGCCCAGGCAGCAACCTCGGGCAACCAACTCCGCGACGCAGGCGAGTAGTAACCGGTACCCGAAGCATCGCCATGGTCGGTGGTGAATTCCCCGCGGCCAGCCAGCATCCAGGTCAAAAAGTCATGCGGCAACAGTACAGCCGCGGTCCGAGCAGCATTGTCTGGTTCGTTTTCCAGCATCCACCGCAGCTTGGTCACCGTCATCGACGCAGTCGGAACAGAACCGATCGCCGTGGCAGTTGCCTGCGCCCCGCCGAAGTAATCCACTACGGAGGCCGCTTGCGGTGCCGAACGCAAATCGTTCCATAGCAACGCGTCTCGAACGCATTCGCCGGATGCGTCCAAGGCCACCATGCCGTGCTGCTGGCCACCGACGCTGATGGCCGAAGCACGCTCGAGAAGTCCCGCTCCGGCCTGCTGCAGTGCCTCCCACCATGCCCGCGGGTCAACCGAAGTGCCCTGGGGGTGCGGCGCCGTCGCCTCATCCACCACCACCCCGTCCTCGGCGCGCACCAACAGCACCTTGGTGGATTGGGTGGATGAATCAATCCCAGCAACGAGGGTTTCGGAGGACATGCGGCTCCTTCAAGGCGGATCAGCAGAGACGGTTAATTGCGGTTACTACCAATATCAACTGCTGGGCGAACAAAACACACAGCGCACAGCGTCGGCCCGTGGCGACACTGTGCGCTGTGCAATAACTTTCGCGGCGTTTTCGCCGCAACAATCAATCAGGGGGAGAAAAGGAGACTAGCGAGCGCCGATTGCGTGCTCAACCGCCAGTTGGTTCAGGTGCACGAAGCCGAAGTTACGCTCCCCAGCCGCTGCGACATCGAAGTCTTCGAAGCTCGCGGTGTCCGCGAGGAGATCTGCCGTGGTCTCCCCCGCGGCCAACGTCGACTCTGCCAACTCGAGAACGCCAGAGGCTTCCAGTGCGGCCTGCACTTCCGGGTCACTGCGGAATGCGAGTGCGCGTTCCTTCAGCAACAGGTAGGTCTGCATGTTGGCCTTGACCGACGCCCAGACACCGTCTTCGCCTTCGGTCCTCGAGGGCTTGTAGTCGAAGTGACGGGCACCGTTGTAGCGAGGTCCACCGCCCGGGAAGCCGTTCTCGATCAGGTCCACGGTGAAGAAGGAGGAGAGCAGGTCGCCGTGGCCGAAGCACAGGTCCTGGTCGAACTTGATCGAGCGCTGACCGTTGAGGTCGATGTGGAACAGCTTGCCCGACCACATCGCCTGCGCAATGGCGTGGGTGAAGTTCAGGCCCGCCATTTGCTCGTGGCCGGTTTCCGGGTTGAGGCCGACGATGTCGGCGTGTTCCAACTCGTTGATGAAGGCGAGCGCGTGCCCGACGGTCGGCAGCAGGATGTCGCCGCGTGGCTCGTTCGGCTTGGGCTCGAGAGCGATCTTCAGGTCGTAGCCCTGTTCCTTGATATAGCCGGCAACCAAGTCGACGCCCTCGCGGTAGCGGTTGAGGGCAGCGTGGATGTCCTTGGAGCCGTCGTACTCGGCGCCTTCGCGGCCGCCCCACATGACGAAGACAGTGGCGCCGAGCTGGGCTGCCAGGTCAACATTGCGGAGTACCTTGCGGAGCGCGAATCGCCGGATGCTGCGGTCGTTCGACGTGAATCCACCATCTTTGAACACCGGGGGGGAGAAAAGGTTAGTGGTTACCATTTCCACGACGAGGCCAGCGGACTTCGTGGCTTCGGTGAAGTCGGAGATGATCTTGTCACGGGTTGCCGCGTCCGATCCGAAGGGGATGAGGTCGTCGTCGTGCAGGGTGACGCCCCAGACGCCAGCTTCGGCGAGTTTGTGGACTGCGCCGATAACGTCCAGCTCGGGGCGAACCGCATCGCCGAACTGGTCGCGGCCCTGCCAGCCGATGGTCCAAAGACCGAAGGAGAATTTGTCCGCCGGGGTGGGAGCAATTGTCATGATGTCGACCTCGTTGTCAGACCGCCGGAACCGGCGATGCGGTGGGAGCGGCAGCAGACGATGAGCCTGCCAGCTAAACCAATTGTTTATTGACTGAACTATAACGCAGCCGGGCGGACAATGGTCCACCCGGCTGCATCAATTTTATGAGGAAAAAAGTGGAACTAACCGCCGCTACCTGCAGTGCGCTTGCGGCTGATGGCGTCAACGCTCGCCGCGAGGAGCAGCACTAGGCCGGTGATCAAGAACTTGATGCTCGATTCCAACCCCAGCAAGCCGAGGCCATTGTCGATGAGTGCAATTACCAGGCCGCCGATGATGGCGTCGCGAGCCTTACCCTTGCCGCCGAACAGTGACGTACCGCCGATAACGGCAGCAGCGACTGCATACAGCAAAGTGTTGCCAGCACCCGCATCTGCGGTCACGGACGACAGTCGCGAGGTGGCGATAATTCCAGACAGGACGGCCATCGACGAACAAATCACGAAGCACATCACGGTGATTTTGCCGACCTTGATACCTGCGCGGCGGGCGGCCTCAGGATTGCCACCCACTGCGTAGATGTAGCGGCCAAAAGCGGTTCGGTTCTGCACGAATGTCCAGATCACCAACAGCACCGCGACAAGGGGGGCCACCCAGGGGATACCGCTCAGGTCAACGGTCGCTCGAACGCGTTCTGCCGCCCGGTTGGTGCTGAGCACGGCGGTTGCTGCCAAGAGCAGCACGCTAATAACTGCGATGCGGATGACGATGACGGCCATGGGAGGGGTCACCAGGTCTCGTGCTCGCCGCGAACGCCACACCCAGAGGTTCAAGGCTGCGTAGGCGACCAGCGCAAGGATGACGACGATCCATCCGGTTGTCACAGGCATGTTGGAGTTGGAGATCCCGACGATGATCGGATCGTTGATCCGGACCGTCCCGCCGTTACCGATCAAGAACAGGGTCAACCCCTGCCACGCGAGGAAAAACGCGAGCGTTACGACGAAGCTGGGGATTCCCACCTTTGAGACCAGGAGGCCGGTGATGAAACCCAGCACCACTCCTGTTACCAATGCCGCAAGCACTGCCACCCACCAGGAGTAGCCCTGCTTCAGGATCATTTGTGCCATGACTGCGGCGCCAACACCGCCTGTCACTCCGGCGGAGAGGTCGATATGCCCGAGCAGCAGCACGAACCCGACACCCATTGCGAGCACGCAGATGGCACCCGCCTGGGTGATCAAGTTTGCAAAGTTCCCCGGGGTGACGAAGTTTTGGCCGCTGGGGATCACGATCCCAAATAACAACAGAAGGAAGAACAACCCGAGAATTGCTGGGAGTGAGCCGATGTCGCCCGAACGGAGCTTGTTGACGTAGCCCCGGAAGTACTGTTTTAAAGAACCGCTCTCGGTGCTGTCCCCGGCGAACGAGGCTCGTGCTTGGAGGTCGGCCGCGGCTGGCTCACCTTTGCCAAGCTTGATTGGATTGGTCATACGGTCGTCCCCGTTTCGGCAGCGTTGAGGCCCAAGGAACCCGAGCGTCCCGTGGTGATCAGTTCCACCACTTCACGGTTCGTCACCTCGGAGGTTGTCAGATCTGCCGCTACCCGTCCCAGATAGAGCGGGATGATCCGATCGGAGACCTCAAAAACGTCATTCATATTGTGGCTGATGAGCAAAACGCCTAGTCCGTTATCCGCGAGGCGGCGAACCAGGTCGAGCACCTGACGGGTCTGAGCCACGCCCAAGGCCGCCGTCGGTTCGTCGAGCAACACCACTTGTGAGTTCCACAGAACCGACTTGGCGATTGCCACTGTCTGCCGCTGGCCACCGGACAGGCTCGAAACCTTCTGGCGAACGGAGGAAACTGTCCGCACCGAAAGAGAGGCCAAGGTTTCTCTGGCCAAGATCTCCATCTTGACTTCGTCCAACACGAGGCCAGCTTTTGGCTCGCGACCCAGGAACATGTTTTGCACAATGTCGAGGTTGTCGCAGAGAGCCAAATCCTGATACACAATTTCGATGCCGAGGGCAGCCGCGTCACGGGGGCTGTGAACCTTGACGGCGTTACCGGCGAAGTTGTATTCCCCGGAATCAATCGCGTGGATTCCGGCGATGCATTTCACCAAAGTTGATTTGCCAGCGCCGTTATCACCTACCAGCGCCGTTACCTGGCCGGGGTAGATAGCGAGATCTACCCCGTGCAATACCTGCACAGGACCAAAGCTTTTATTCACTCCCCGCAATTCGAGCAACGGTGCTCCGGAGTTCGTCATTCGTTCGCTATCCCCTTAGGCGTCGGCGCGGATCAAACAAAACTGATCAGGGGTGAGTCCTCGTCGGAGTCACCCCTGATCAGGAAAACATGTACTTCCTAGAATTCGGTGTTACTTGATGCCAGCCGCGTCGCAAGCAGCCTTGTAGGCCTCAATGCACAGGTCGGCCGCTTTCACGTAGCCATCGTCAACGACGTCCTTGACGTTGTCCTTGGTGATGATCTGCGGGGTCTCGAGCACCGAAGGAACTTCGCGGTTGGACACGGTGTCCATAACCTTTCCGTTGGTGGTGCCTTCCTTGCCGGTGGCCAGCGCAATTGCCAGGCCGGAAGCCGCAGCGGCAACCTTCTTGATCGCCTTGTAGACGGTCATGCACTGGTCGCCCACGAGAATGTTCTGCAGACCTTCAACGGTCGCGTCCTGTCCGGTGACGAAGACCTTTCCGTTCAGACCGTTCTTCTTCAAGACCGAGATGGTGGCGTTGCCGAGGCCATCGTTAGCTGCAAGAACGCCGTCAATCTTGCCGCCCTGAGCGGTGAACATCTGCTCGAAGATGGTTGCTGCCTGCTGGTTGTCCCAGTCCGGAACAGCCTGCTCGTCGAGAACCTTGTAGTTGGTCATCGGGTCTAGGACCGAGTGCGCTCCCTTGGAGAAGGAAGTTGCGTTCGAGTCGGTGGGGGAGCCGTTCAAGTAGACAATGTTCTTGTCGCCTGCGCCGAGGCAACCGGCCAAGCCCTGTCCCTGCAATTCGCCGACCTTGACGTTGTCGAAGGAGACGTAGTAGTCAGCGACTCCGCCGAGGGTCAAGCGGTCGTAGTCGATGGTCTTGACGCCGGCTTCGGCGGCCTTCTTCTCGATCGCTGCGCCGGACTCGTTGTCCAGGTTGACGATCATCAGGACGGTGACGCCCGAGTTGATCATCTGATCTGCGATGGTGGCCATGGCGGCCTTGTCGCCCTGTGCGTTCTGGATGTCGAACTCAACGCCAGCGGCCTTGAACGCCTCGGACAGTGCCGGGCGGTCCGCTGTTTCCCAGCGAGCGGAGGACTTGGAGTCGGGAAGGATGACGCCGATCTTGCCAACACCACCCGCTGCGGGAGCCGCAGAGCTGGAGGAGGCTGCCGGAGCTTCGGAGCTCATGCTGCTGGTCATCGCTGCTGAAGATTCAGAGCTGCTGGAAGAAGATGCGGGGGCAGCCGAGCTGGAGGCTGCGGGCGCTGCTGCACTGCTTGATGATGCTGCGGTCTTGGAATCAGAGCCACACGCTGCGACGAGCAGCGTTGTTGCGGCCAAGAGTCCGATCAGGCTGACAGACCTGTTGTTCATGTAAAGCTCCCTTCGGCCGTCGACCAGGGTGGTAGGCGGCAGGCGTTTCAAGTGAAACATGCCACCATCTGGATGTGAGATCGAGCACGAAACGATAACAATTGTTTAGAGGCGAAACAAACACCCCAACGAGCCTGAGGTACCTTGACGCGATGACCACCCATCAGCTCCCTGGGCAGCGCTCACCATTGGGGAGCGGAGCGGTGCGCCAAGAGCACCTGCGCGAACACAACATTTCGCTGGTGCTCGCCTCTGTGATGCACGATGAGCGAAATCCTTCTCGGGCCGACATTGCGGCGCAGACTGGGCTGACAAGGGCAACTGTCTCCTCCCTCGTTGATCGACTCATTGCGGGCCGCTTAGTGACTGAACTCAGCCCTGGCGCCTCTCCCAAGGCTGGTCGACCCGCGGTACCCCTCGTTCCGTCAGCAGGAACGGTAGCGGCGCTCGGCGTCGAGGTTAACGTCGACTACTTAGCCGTTCGCGCGCTCGATCTCGCCGGAAACGTCATCATTGACAAGCTCATGCCAGGAGACTTTCGGCACAGCGACTATGCCGTGGTGCTGCGAGAACTTGCAGGCCTGACCACCAAGGTGCTGGCCTCACTTCAGCGCCGCGGGATCCCCGTGGTCGGCGCGTGTCTGGCGCTCCCCGGCCTTGTCGACCTGGAAACCGGCCCGCTACGGCACGCGCCGAACCTCGGGTGGCGCGATCTTGATGTGGTCGCATACCTACGCAAACGCGGCCGGATGTCCCGGCTCAAACTACTCGTAGCCAACGAGGCGAACGTTGCCGCGCTCGCTGAAGCCAACGCGCTCCGCGGCCAGCATATCGACAGCTTTGTCTATATCTCCGGCGAGGTTGGCATCGGCGCTGCCATGGTGCTCGGGGGCCGGGTGCGGTCCGGCGCCCACGGCTGGGGCGGCGAGATCGGGCATGTGGTGATCGAGCCCAGCGGTCCACGATGCACCTGCGGATCTACCGGCTGCCTCGAGCGGTACGCGGGAAAGGATGCCCTGATGGCGGCAGCGGGCCTAGATTCGAAGGCCTCTGTCGAAGCGCTGCTGCTGGCAGCGCAAGGCGGAGAGCCTCTCGCAGTCAGCTCAGTGGCTGCAGGGGGCCGCGCACTCGGGCTCGCGCTGGCGAATTTTGTCAATCTTGTCGACATCGAAACCATCGTCCTCGGGGGCATCTACGCCTCTCTGGCACCGGTACTTACGCCCTACGTGGAAGCGGAGCTCGCGACCCGGGTGATGTCGGCGCCTTGGGCCTCCCCCACTGTCCGAGTTGCCATGCTTGGCCAGCACGCGGCCGTTACAGGTGGTGCGCTGACCGTAATCGAGTCTCTGGTCGCCGACCCCGAGGCCTGGATGTCCGGAGCGTTGGAGCTGACAAGCTCCTGACGACAGGTCCGCGTTGGTGTTTTATTTAGCGTCGGCATAGCAATCGGTGATGATGGGGCGGACCGGCGTCCGGGCCCGACCGCCGGGAAAAACCAAGCGGCAGGCGGTATCTGCCGCTTCACTCGTCAGCCGGGCCACCTCTTTGGCGCTGTCCACCGGCGTGTGGACCATTAACTCGTCGTGCTGGAAGAAGACAATGTCCGCTCCGTCAACCGCCCGCAATGACTGCCGGAGCGTCGAAAGCCAGACGGCCGCCCAGTCGGCGGCAGCGCCTTGAATCACAAAATTACGAGTGAACCGACCACGATCCCGCGCCACTCTGCGGCCCTGACTCTCCTGCGCACGTGATGCCGCCGGACCCGCACCAGCATCAACAATCTCGGTCCATACACCGCTCGGGGGATTGCTCGTTCTGCCCAAAATAGTGGTCACTAACCGTCCCTGCTCCCCGCGCCGGGCTGCATCTTCCAAGAAGTCCATCGCGACGGGGTATCGATACCGCAGGGTCGCAAGCCAGGCGCCGGCTGCGCCCGAGGTCTGCCCGTACATGGTGCCAAGCATCGCAATCTTGGCTTTATTGCGGTCGTTGCTGAACCCGAACTCCGCGAGCGCCGTGTACAAATCTTCAGCATCCGCCAGGGCTTCCAATGCCGGGTCACCCGAGACTGCCACCAGCACACGGGGTTCCAGCTGCGCCGCATCGGCAACAACCAAGGTGCAGCCGGGGTCTGCGCGGACGGCGCCGCGGATGATTTTAGGAATTTGCAACGCGCCCCCACCGCGTGTGGCCCATCGACCCGTCACCACTCCCGCCGGGACATATTCGGCGCGAAACCGGCCGTTGTGCACCCACTCGTCAAGCCAGTTCCAGCCGTTCGCCGTGTAAAGGCGCTGCAACTCCTTATAGTTGAGGATGTGTTCCACCGCAGGGTGTTCCACGGTCCGGAGCACCCACGCACGCGTTGTTTCTATCTCAACACCCAGCCGAGCAAAGGCAGCGCGTAGGTCCGCCGGCGAGTCGGGGTTAACGGCGAATCCGAAGGCTTCGTTGATCTGCGCAGCCAGATCGGCCATCACCGCTGGACGGGTCCCTGGCTTTGGCCGCGGGCCAAGCCGCGCCTGTAAAATCTGTTCGTGGATCTCGCGTCGCCACGGCATCCCCACCCGCGTCATCTCGACGCCGATCAGCGCGCATGCGGAATCAGCCGCTACCAGAAGCTTGAAGGCTCCCGGATTTACCGAGATACCCTCGCCCACAGGCATTTCGGCGAGAAGATCTATTCGCTCCCGCTGGTCGACGTAGGCCTCGAGCAGCACCCTGATGCCTGGCACCTGCGCTGCTGGCCCTTCTTCCTCGAACAATCCCATCGCTTGCTGCCCTGGCATCGCGCTGTGAATCGTTGGCGCTGGTTCAGGATCAGGCGGGGCTGGCTGCGAATGCAATCGCGCCGAAATCGCCTGCGCAGCAGCGGGTTCACCGTACTGCCCTTGCCGCGGAAGCAACAGCCGCTCTGTCATCATGATGTCGTGACAACGCTCGATGCGCACCCCGGCCGCCAGCAACGGCCCGTAAGTACCGGGAGCATCGTTGAAGATCCATCGCGGGCGGTGCTCGGATTCCAGAGCTGCCACCTCGGTGGCTGAAATTTCGCGTGGTAGCCCCAGCGGCGAATTGTCGTCGTTGAGCAGCTGTATTTCCCAGCGGACATAAGCGTCTACGGCTCGCGGCACGGGAGCGATGACGGCTAGCACTGAGCTATTCTGCCCGAGTCCATTCTGACCGGTTCCATTCTGACTGGTTCCATTCTGACCGGTTCCATTCTGCGGGGCTCTATTTTGCAGGGCACTCGTGGTCTCCAAGATCGTCACCGAGAACGTGGGAATTTAGGCTTCCGGAAGCTCTTCACGGTGCACCGTGGGCATTTCGCCGGTGGTGAGAAGACCATCGGCCACCTCACGAAGCGGCACGTTGGTAGTTTGCGATACGCGCACCAACAACCGGAAGGCCCGGCCCGAATCGAGCTGGTAGCGCTCCATCAAAATACCCTTGGCCTGGCCGATGACATCGCGGCTGTCGACCGCTGCTGTGAGGTTAGCTTCCAACTCTGCTGTGTTCAGCGCCACCGCAGCGTGCGTGGCCAGCAGCACCGCGACAGCCTCACACTCGGGGGTGAACGCGCTCGGTTTTTCGGAGTAAAAACTTAGTGCACCCAGGTCCGTATTTTCCACGTAGAGACGAACCGTCATCATGCTGCGAATTCCGAGATCCACTGCGGCGAGGGCGAACATGGGCCAACGGACGTCGGTATCCAAGTCATCCACTCGAACAGTGGCGGACTCCCACAGCGATTGCAGGCATGGTCCTTCACCCACCGATTGCTGAATAGCGTTTATTTTTTCAGCCCGGATGTCGGTAGGAGCAATAGTTTGCACATCCTGTTTGCGGCTGACCACCGTCACGCACGCGAAGTCGGCACCGGGAACTGTCTGGACCGCTGCCGTGGTGATTGCTTCCAAAGTCTGCGCGACACTGTTGTGTGCGGACTGCAATTCGCGAGCCAGCTCGGCCATCTGGAAGCTCAGGTATTCGGGGCTTCCTGGGTCACCTTCAATCCCTAAGCCTTGCGCCGCGGAGGTTTTCGTATCCGCGTGGTCGACAGAGTGGATCTCCGCGACGGGGCGAGGTGCTTCGTCAAATCCGGACAGCTGACTACTCACGACCCACGCCTTCCTGATAACAGATCTTGACGCATGCGACATAGAGGTGAACAGGTCCGCCCGCAAACCATGGGGATGTTCAGATTGTATCCAGCAATGCGGCGAACAACGCACCTTGCTTCCGGTTGGGTTGAGATCCTTAGGTGCGATCCTTCGGTGCGATCCTTCGCGCCTGTCCTGATGCGCAGTGCGGCGCCGCTTCGGGTAGCACCAGCAGGGGCACCTTGCACAAGTTACTGATCAGTAATACCGTAGGGGCTACCGGTGGGTAACCCCGTGCGATCTGCGCGTATTTACCCCTCCCCCCACTAGGCAGCCGTTACCCACTGCGCCGAGGAGCGATCCACATGAGCCACTACCGCAGCAACCTTCGTGACATCGAGTTCAACCTTTTCGAAGTGTTTTCAGGCCGCACCGAACTCGGCAAGGGGCAGTTCTCCGAGATGGATGAAGACACCGCCCGAGGTGTGCTGACCGAACTCGAAAGGGTGGCCAGCGGACCCATCGCCGCTTCTTTCGTCGACTCCGATCGCAACCCGCCGGTTTACGATCCCGCCACTTTCAGTGTCACGCTGCCCGAGTCCTTCAAGAAGTCGTACAAGGTGATGACCGACGGCGAGTGGTATCGAATGGAACTGCCTGCGGCCCTAGGTGGTTTGGGAGCGCCACCATCCCTGCGGTGGGCGGCGGCAGAGCTGATTTTAGGCGCCAACCCCGCACTATTTATGTACGCCAGTAGCTCCGGAATGGCCACCGCAGTGCACTTGCTCGGCACCGACGCGCAAAAAGCAATTGCGTCAACCATGGTGGACAAGCACTGGGGCTCCACCATGGTTCTCACCGAACCGGAAGCGGGCAGCGACGTCGGCGCCGGCCGCACTCGCGCAGTTCTGCAGCCGGACGGAAGCTGGCACCTCGACGGAGTGAAGCGATTCATCACCTCCGGCGACCAAGACATGACGGAGAACATTGTTCACTTCGTGCTGGCCCGGCCGGAAGGCGAGGGCATCGAGACCCGCCCTGGCACCAAGGGTTTGAGCTTATTTATCGTCCCCAAGTTCCACTTCGATTGGAACACAGGCGAACTTGGCGAACGCAATGGTGTCTTCGTCACCGGCGTGGAAAAGAAGATGGGCCTCAAGGTCTCCACAACCTGCGAGATGACGTTCGGCCAACATGACGTTCCCGCTGTCGGTTACCTGCTCGGCGAAGTGCATGACGGTATCGCGCAGATGTTTCGCATCATCGAATACGCGCGAATGCTGGTAGGCACCAAGGCAATCGCGACCCTCTCGACCGGATATCTCAACGCACTCGACTACGCCAAGATCCGTGTTCAGGGAGCCGACTTGGTGCACGCCGCCGACAAGGGTGCGCCGCGCGTCACGATCATGCACCACGCTGATGTGCGCCGGATCCTGATGAAGCAGAAGGCTTACACCGAAGGCCTCCGCGCCACCTACCTCTACACGGGTACCTGGCAGGATAAAGTTGCCGCACTCACCGAGGCAGGGCCCTCGCAGGAGTTGACACTCGCAGCCCACGTCAACGATCTACTACTTCCCATCGTCAAAGGTGTGGGTAGCGAACGTGCTTACGAGAACTTGGCGCTCTCGCTCCAGGTATTTGGCGGTGCCGGTTATACACAGGACTACCCGATCGAGCAGTACATTCGGGACGCCAAGATCGACACCCTCTACGAGGGCACCACCGCCATCCAGGCGCAGGATTTCTTCTTTCGCAAGATCGTGAAGGACAACGGCGCAGCACTGGCCGTGGTAGCCACCGAGATCTCCGATTTTGTCACTGCGATCGGCAGTGCCGACGCCACCGACGGCCGATTCAAGGAAGAAACCGCCCTCCTGACAACGGCTTTGGAGGATGTGCAACACATCATCGCCTGCTTGGTGGGCTATGCCATGAAGGGCGCACAGGATCCCCAAAGCCTGTACAAGGTCGGCGAGCACGCGGTGAGCCTCTTGATGAGCACGGGTGATCTCTTGATCGGCTACCTCCTGCTGCTGCAAGCCACCGTTGCCCAGAGCGCGCTGGACGCCGGACCTTCCGCTAAAGAAGCGGACTTTTACACCGGCAAGATCGCCTCCGCACATTGGTTCAGCCGCAATATTCTTCCAGAGATCACTGCACGTCGAGCCATCATCGAAGCCGCTGACCTCTCGCTGATGGACATCCCGGAGGCGGCTTTCTAAAGACGCTGGCCGGCTGGGCTGGCTGGGCCGGCTGGCTGGGCCGACTGGCCGGGCCGACTGGCGGGATGGCTGGTCTGGCTGGAGCAAGAGACGGAATCTGGGATCATTAGCCCGGTGCGAGCGGGCTAATGGTCCCAGATCTGCATTGTGGATAACCCGAAGTTCATCACCGCGTCATGCGCGATGGTGTTCGGATGGATCTGGACGCAACTATCGCCACCCTGCTTAGTCGGCAAGATGGAGTGATTTCGCGCCAGCAGGCCACCTACTGGGGAATGTCTGATCACCAGGTGGATTCTCGTGTGCAGCGTAGAGAGTGGGTTCGGTTGCTGCCGGGAGTGTTTCGATCAGCGGCGCATGACGACACCGCCGCCTCCCGAACACGAGCCGCTTTCTACTGGGTGGGAAAGCGTGGTGCTCTATCCGGATCCAGCGCCGCTTGGTGGTGGAAAGTGATCGAGGCGCCCCCCGCTCGCGTCGAGATGACGATCCCGCACCGGGTCCAACTCCGCGCGCAGCCCGGGGTCCAGTTGCGCAGGCGGAATCTGCATAGCTCTGACCTGGTACATCATCGCGGTCTCCGGATCACCAGCAAGCCTCTGACAGTCCTCCTCACGGCCCTGGAAGTGGGTTCCTCAGTGCTGGACCGCGCGCTGCAAAACGGCACGCCCCTGCAGGGACTTCGCGCTACGGTAGACCGCAACTCGGGGATTACCGGCTCCCCCGCGATGCGGAAGCTGCTGGCTCAAGCCAGCGATGGCGCCGCTGCGACCAGCGAGCGACTGTTCATCAAAATCATGCGCGGGAGCGGTATCTGCGGGTGGAAGGCCAATACACGGCTTAGGGTGCAGGGCCGCGACTACGAAGCCGACTTCGTCTTCGCGACTGCTCGGCTAATTGTAGAAATCGATGGCTGGGCCTGGCATCACCAGCCCGACCGGTTCCAGCAAGACCGCGACAAGCAGAACGCGCTGACATTGGCTGGCTGGATCGTGCTCCGATTTACCTGGCATGACCTGACGGAACGCCCCGAATGGGTCGCCGCCCAGGTGGGCCAGGCTGTCGGTCGCTAGCCCTAAGTCAGGATCTGGGAACATTGGCCCGCTCTCAGCGGTCAGGTGGTACCACATCCATATGACGGAGATCTGACCCTCGCACCCTGCCGCGTAAAGTCTCGCCCGTGACCCCGTGGGGGCTGCAGTCCCCGCCAGCAAACAGTCCCCGCCAGCAAAGAGTCCCCACCAGAAACCCAACTCCCCACCAGCACCGCAAACCTAGAAATTCAGGAGCTTCACCATGTTCGATGCCACTTGTGATCTCATCGTTATCGGCGCGGGCGCAGTGGGTGAAAACATCGCTGACCGGGCCCATCGCGGTGGGCTCAGCGTAGTGATCGTCGAGTCCGAGCTCGTCGGCGGTGAATGCTCCTACTGGGCGTGTATGCCGTCAAAGGCGCTGATCACGTCGGTAATGGCGCTGGACGCGGCCAAGAACCTGGCGGGTTCCAGGGAAGCGGTAACCGGAGAGCTTGACGTCACAGCAGTCTTTACCCGGCGCGATTCTTTCACCAGCAATTGGGACGACAAGGGTCAGGTCGACTGGTTGCAGGGGGCCGGGATCGAATTGATCCGTGGGTACGGACGAATCAGCGGGGTTCGGGAAGTCACCGTCACCGGACCAGACGGCGAGGTCACCCTGCTTACAGCGCGTCATGCAGTGGCGGTCAGCAACGGCACCACCGCCACCGTTCCCGACATCCCGGGCCTACGCGATGCGAAGCCGTGGACGAGCCGCGAGGCAACGAGCTCCAGCACCGTGCCAGCCTCACTCGTCATCATCGGCGGCGGTGTCGTCGCCAGCGAAATGGCCACTGCCTACTCGGCTTTCGGCTCACACGTCACGATGTTGGTTCGCTCCGAGCTGCTCGGCGGCATGGAGCCGTTCGCTGGCGAGATGGTTGCGGCTGCCTTGCGCGCGGCGGGCGTCACTATCCTCACCGCTGCAGCGACCAGAGTGGATCGCACCGACGACGGCCTGATCATCGAACTCTCCACCGGCGAAACTCTCACCGCCGCGGAGCTTCTCGTCGCAACCGGAAGGACGCCCGCAACTGGCGATATCGGACTCGACGTCATTGGGCTGGAACCAGGTCGGTACCTACACGTGGACGACACCATGCGGGTCGAAGGGGTCGAGGGTGGCTGGCTCTACGCCGTGGGGGACGCCAACGGTCGGGTGTTGTTGACCCACCAAGGCAAGTACCAGGCCCGCGCCTGCGGCGACGTGATTGCGGCGAGAGCCCTGGGCCACGAGGTGCACGACGCCCCGTGGGGTAAACATGTTGCCACCGCGGACATTGCGTCCGTCCCGTCCGTCGTCTTCACCCAGCCCGAAGTGGCCTCGGTGGGTCTCACCGCAGAACAGGCGGAGGCGCAGCACCCCGGCAAGGTCAAGGTCGTGGACTACGAGATCGGTAACGTCTCCGGCGCGGCATTACGCGCGGATGGCTACCAAGGCAAGGCCCGCATGGTCGTGAACACCGAGTCGGAAGTGCTGCTCGGTGTCACCTTCGTCGGCCCTGAAGTGGGCGAGATGATCCACGCCGCAACCATTGCCGTCGTCGGGCAGGTACCTCTTAACAGGTTGTGGCATGCGGTACCGGCATACCCGACGATGAACGAAGTGTGGCTTCGGCTGCTGGAGACCTACGGACTCTGAAAAAAACTACTTCGAATCCCACCCACGCCGCGGACTATGGCTGCCAATACTCGCGCTGTCGCGACTGCGATAGACGATGTAGGGCCGGGTGAGGTAGCCCAATGGCGCGCTGAATACATGGACGAGCCGGGTAAACGGCCAGAGCGCAAACAGACCAAAGGCGATCAGCGCGTGCAGTTGGAAGCCCAACGGCGCCTGGGCCATGAGTCCGGCGTCCGGCTGGAAGGCCAGGAACGACCGGTACCACACCGAGACTCCCTCGCGGTAGTTGTACTCGCCGCCGATGGTCAAGATGGAGCCGGCGATCGTATTCCACATGCCGAGCGAGATGACGACGAACAAGAACGCGTACATCACCTTGTCCATCACGGTTGTCGCAGAAAAAACCGGGCCGACAGTGCGACGTCGATAGATCAGAATCACCATACCGACGACCGTCATGAGGCCGGCGAGCAGACCGCCACCGATGGCCGCCACGTGATACATCGTCTCGGTGATTCCCACCGCTTCCGTCCACGACAACGGAATCAATATCCCGATGATGTGCCCGCCCACCACCCCGAGCATTCCGAAGTGGAACAGCGGGCTTCCGATCCGGAGCAGGCGAGATTCGTACAACTGGGAAGAGCGGGTAGTCCAGCCGAACTTGTCGTATTTGTAGCGCCAAAAGTGCCCCACCACAAAGACTGTGACGCACATGTAGGGAAACACCACAAAGAGTAATTCGTCCATTAGCGAGCTCCCGGAAACGACGGCATGGGCAGGGATGTGGGACGCGGGCCAGCGCCAGCGGTGGAAGAGGGCGCGTTCGGACTGAAGGATGGAGCCGCGAACGGCGCGAGACCCACTTCTTCTTCCGGCGGACCCTCTGCGGCCAATCGGCGGACGGCATCGCGCTCATCGCCGCGCAGCGCTGGCAACGTGGCAGTGACCACGTCAAGCAGGTGACCCCATTGAGATTTGATGTCGTGCAACGACAATCGGAGCAATTCCAACCCAGCGCGATGGTCGAGCATCAATTGTTGCCCTTGCTCACCATCTACGGTGGCAGCGAATTCGAGAACGACGCAGAGGTGATCCGGTAACTCGATGTCGCCCAGATCAACGCCAGCGGCCATGTAGACCTGCTTGAACCGCAGCAATGCCATCCCGCGCTTTCGGGTATCCCCATAGGCGAAATACGTGAGAAAAAGATTGCAGCGACGGCGGTTGTCGAACGTGGTCACGTAATCGACCTGTAGTTCAGCCAGCGGGGTAGCAACCAAGTGGTCTAGGAACCGGCGCAGCGGGTCACCCGTTGCTACCGGCAGAGTTTCGGCCGCGGCTCGCAGCACCGCGGCTTGAGACACCAGCGTCTCGTCGGGGTAGTCCAACAGCAACGAGACTGCCTGCCAGGCGGTGGCGCGCTGGTCGTTCGTCATTCCACCAGCGGCCCGTTTCGACCTCACGAGTGATCGTGTTTCGATGCCGACACTCCGGTTGCAGAACCCTTGCCGTCCCAGTTCAAAAGGTTCACCCGGCGTTTGGTGTCGCCCGGGTCGACGATTGACTCGGAGGTTTGCCGATTCTGGAGCATCCGGAAGTTTTCCACCGCAAGCGGTGTCGGCGCACCGGACCCTTCGCCGAACGGTCCGGACCCGCCCATTCCTGGGCCGCCGTCACGGTCCAGCGAGCACTCCGTAGCGAGCTCCTCCAGAGAGTGCGCCTGCTCGGCATGCGCCGCGGGAATGACGTACCGCTCGTCATATTTGGCAATCGCGAGCAACCGGTACATGTCGTACATCTCCTCCTCCGTCATTCCGACGGAAGCAGGGATAGCTGCGTTGGGCTCGCGCCCCATGTTGATATCCCGCATGTAGCTGCGCATCGCTGCCATCTTTTTCAGCACCCGATCCACCGGTTCGACATCGCCGGCGGTAAAGAGTTCCGCCAAATACTCGATGGGGATCCGGAGGGCATCGATGGCTGCGAACAGGTTTTTGCTATCTTCGGCATCCTCTCCCGTTTCTCGCACCACGTCGATGACGGGCGAGAGCGGCGGGATGTACCAGACCATCGGCATGGTGCGGTATTCCGGATGCAGCGGCAGCGCAACCTTGAAGCGGTTGATCAATGCATAGATGGGCGAGCGCTGAGCGGCTTCAATCCAATCCCTTGCAATGCCGGCCTTCTCGGCCTCGCGGATTACCTCCGGATCGTTGGGGTCGAGGAACACGCCGCGCTGCGCTTCGTACAAATCTTCTTCGTCGGGGGTTACTGCTGCCTCCAGCACCTTGTCCGCGTCGTAGAGCATCAGGCCGATGTATCGCAGGCGACCGACACAGGTCTCCGAACACACCGTCGGCAAACCAACCTCAATGCGCGGAAAGCAGAACGTGCATTTCTCGGCTTTACCGGTCTTGTGGTTGAAGTAGATCTTCTTGTACGGGCAGCCAGACACGCACATCCGCCAGCCGCGGCACTTGTCCTGGTCCACAAGGACAATGCCGTCTTCTTCACGCTTGTAGATCGCACCGCTGGGGCACGAAGCGGCGCAGGACGGGTTGAGGCAATGTTCGCAGATCCGTGGAAGGTAGAACATAAAGGTCTGTTCGAACTCGAACTTCACCTTGTCGGCGATCTTCTTGAGCATCGGGTCCATGTGCGCGGTCTCGGTCGCGCCTCCCAGGTCGTCATCCCAGTTTGCGGACCATTCGATCTTCATGTCCTTGCCGGTGATCAGCGATTTCGGCCGTGCCACCGGTGTGTGCTCCTGGGCGGGGGCGTCCGTCAGCGTCGCATAGTCGTACGTCCAGGGCTCGTAGTACTCGTTGATGGAGGGCAGTTTCGGATTCGAGAAGATGGTCATCAACTTCTTGAAACGACCGCCGGATTTGAGCTTGAGCCGGCCTCGCTTGTTGAGTTCCCAACCGCCTTCCCACTTTTCCTGATCCTCATAGGTTCGCGGGTAGCCCAGCCCTGGGCGGGTTTCGACATTGTTAAACCAGATGTACTCGGTACCGGTGCGGTTGGTCCAGGCCTGCTTACAGGTCACCGAACAGGTGTGGCACCCAATACATTTATCCAGGTTCATCACCATCGCCATCTGCGCCATAACCCTCATCAGTACACAACTTCCTGTGATCGCTTGCGAATAATGGTGACTTCGTCTCGCTGGTTGCCGGTGGGCCCCAGGTAGTTGAAAGCGAAGCACAACTGCGCGTAGCCGCCGATCAGATGCGACGGCTTGATCAATAGCCTGGTCAACGAGTTGTGAATACCGCCACGCTTTCCGGAGGTCTCGGCGAGCGGCACATCGATCAGCCGGTCCTGCGCGTGGTACATGTACACAGTCCCTTCCGGCATCCGGTGCGACACGATCGCACGCGCGACAACCACGCCGTTGCGGTTGACCGCCTCGATCCAGTCGTTGTCCTTGATGCCAACCTTCGCCGCATCGCGATCGCTCATCCAGATGTTCTGGCCGCCCCGGGACAGGGAAAGCATAAACAGGTTGTCCTGGTATTCGGAGTGGATAGACCACTTGTTGTGCGGCGTAAGGTATCTCACGGTGAGACCCTCGACGGCGCCGGTCGAGCCGTCGTCGATGTTGCCCAATTCCGGTTCGGCAAACAGCGCCGCCATGTTGAGCGGTGGCCGGTAAATGGGCATGTTCTCACCCAGCTCGGACATCCAGTCGTGGTCGAGATAGAAGTGCATTCGCCCCGTCAAGGTGTGCCACGGCTTGAGCCGCTCCACGTTGATCGTGAACGGGGAGTAGCGGCGGCCGCCCGTCTCGCTGCCCGACCATTCCGGCGACGTAATCACCGGCACGGGTGGCCCCTGGGTGTCGGCGAAGGTGATCTGCTTCCCTTCGTGTTCGGAAGCCAGGTCCGCCAGCTTCACCCCGGTCCGCTTCTCCAACGTCCGGAATCCCTGGGTGGCCAGATGACCGTTGGTGGTTCCCGACATCGCGAGAATCGCTTCACAGACGAAGATGTCGCGCTTGAGCGAGGGCCTTCCGTCCGCGACACCGCCGCGGACGGCCCCATTCTTTCGGCGCAGGTACTCAACCTCTTTGGTGACGTCGAAGGTGACACCCTTGGTGGTGGCGCCGAGTGTGTCGGCGAGCGGCCCGAGAGCATTCATCTTGTCGGAGACGGCGCCGTAATCCCGCTCGACGGACACCAGCTTCGGCATCGTCACGCCCGGGATCGGTTCGCATTCACCAGCTTTCCAATCCCGTACCACGCCGTGCGGGTTCGCCATCGCGTCGATCGTGTCGTGCGTCAACGGGACGGCGACCACATCGGTGCGAACCCCGAGGTGGATGGCTGCCAACTCGCTAAACTTTGCCGCAATGCTTTGCCATGCGTCCCAGTCGGTTCGGGTCTGCCACGGCGGCGCGATGGCCGGGTTGAACGAGTGCACAAAGGGGTGCATGTCGGTGGTGTTGAGGTCGTGTTTCTCGTACCAGGTCGCCGCCGGCAGCACCACGTCGGAGAAGATAGTCGTGCTGGTCTGCCGGAAATCGATCGTCATCAGCAGGTCGAGTTTGCCCTCCGGAGCTTCCTCTCGCCACTTCACATCTGCTGGCCGCAGCTCCGGCGGCGTTTCGCTCGCCCGCAGCGAAGAATCCGCTCCCAACAGGTGCCTCAGGAAGTACTCGTTACCCTTTCCGGAGGAGCCAAGCAGGTTTGCCCGCCAGATCGATAGAACCCGGGGATAGTTCTGCTTCGCGTCCGGGTCCTCGCAGGCGAACGAAAGCTCGCCCGACTTCAGTTGCTCCACAATGTGTTCGGCAACCGGCTTACCCGCCCCCGCAGCCTCGTCGCTCAGCTCGAGCGGGTTGCGGTCGAACGTGGGGTACGACGGCATCCAGCCCATGCGCGCACTTTGTGCGATAACATCCGCCGTGGTTTTGCCCGCGAAGCTACTCGCTGCGGGCCCGTCCTGGCCGGGCACTGACGGCCCACGGGTTGCCGAGAGGGTGTCCGCACTGAACTGGTCGTAGCGAAACTGATTGGTGTGCAGATACCAGAACGCGGTCTGAATCATGTTGCGCGGCGGGCGGTTCCAGTCAAGTGCATTCGCAATTTGGTTGTAGCCCGTGAGCGGCCGCACCTTTTCCTGGCCGACGTAATGCGCCCAGCCGCCGCCGTTGACACCTTGGCAACCGGTCACGTTGGTCAGCGTGAGGAACGCGCGGTAGATGGTGTCGGAGTGGAACCAGTGGTTGGTACCGGCCCCCATGACGATCATCGAGCGGCCCTTGGATTCTTCGGCGTTCGCGGCGAACTCGCGTCCGATCCGAGCGGCGGTGGCCGCGGGGATGCCGGTGATAGGCTCCTGCCACGCCGGGGTGTACGGCGCATCGGCATCGTCATACGAGCTGGGCCATTCGCCAGGCAGACCCTCTCGGCCCACACCGTACTGGGCGAGTAACAGGTCGAAAACTGTTGTCACCAAACGACCCTGGATGCGCCTGGCCGGAACACCCCGCGGCAGCTGCCCCGCTGATCCGTCCGGGGAATCGAACCGGGGCAGGTGCACCCGCACGCCCTCGTGTTCGGCATCGATCAACGTGAGCTGCGGGTCGACCCCATCGAGGTTCAAATTCCACTTGCCAACATCGGCGTCGCCGTAGCGGTGGCCCAGCGATCCGTTCGGCACCACGGGTTCACCCGTGGCAGCGTCAATCAGCACTGTCTTGAAGGCCGCATTTGCAGACGACGCCGTTTCTGCGAGATCAGCTGCCGTGAGGAACTTTCCGGGACTGAAGGTGCCTTCGCCGGCCTCGTCCAGGCACACCAGGTACGGCAGGTCCGTGTAGGTCTTGACGTAGTGGGTGAAGTAGGGAGTGTCGCGGTCGACGAAGAACTCCTTCAACACCACGTGGCCCATGGCCATCGCGAGCGCGCCGTCAGTGCCAGGTTTGGCGGGCAACCACTCGTCGGCGAACTTGACGTTGTCGGCGTAGTCCGGGGCGACCGCGATCACTTTCTGCCCGCGGTACCGCGCCTCCGTCATCCAGTGCGCATCGGGGGTACGGGTAACGGGGAGGTTCGATCCCCACATGATGAGATACCCGGCGTTCCACCAGTCGCCGGATTCCGGGACGTCGGTTTGGTCGCCGAAAACCTGTGGCGAGGCGACCGGCAGATCCGCATACCAGTCGTAGAAGCTCAGCATCGAGCCCCCGATAAGGTTGATGAATCTGGCGCCAGAAGCGTGCGACACCATGGACATCGCCGGAATCGGCGAGAACCCGGCCACACGGTCCGGGCCGTACTTCAGAATCGTGTACACGTGGGCGGCAGCGATGATCTCGCAGGACTCCTCCCACGTGGCACGCACGAGACCGCCTTTACCGCGGGCAGATTTGTAGGCTTTCGCGCGACGGGGATTCTCCACGATGTGCTCCCAGGCGCGCACGGGATCACCATCGTGCTGGGATTTGGCCTCGCGGAACATCTGCAGCAGTACTCCGCGAACGTAGGGGTAGCGGACCCTGGTGGGCGAGTAGGTGTACCAGGAGAACGCCGCACCGCGCGGGCAACCGCGCGGCTCGTACTCGGGCGAATCCGGCCCCGCAGAGGGGTAGTCGGTCTGCTGGGTCTCCCAGGTGATGATGCCGTCCTTGACGTACACCTTCCACGAACAGGACCCGGTGCAGTTCACGCCGTGGGTGGAGCGGACGATCTTGTCGTGGCTCCAGCGGTCGCGGTAAAAATCATCAGCCTCACGACCCCCCGTTTTTAGGACCGTCCGCAGGTCGGGCGAAACCTTGCTCTTGGTGAAGTATCGACGCGTGCGCACCAACGCATCGCTGACCGAACCATCAAGTCCAGCAACAGTTGTTGAGCCCTGAGCCTGTTTCGTGCGGTCCTTCATTCGGTGGCCTTTCCTTTAACGGAACTCTCTTCGGTGCGGCGGACGATCGTCAAGGTGAGAACCAGTGCCGCTGCGGCCGTGGCCGACAATAGCCACAGCCCAATGGAATAGGACTTTGTCTGCCCGTAGATAAAGCCCATCAGAAGTGGCGGGACAAACCCGCCGAGGCCGCCCGCCGCTCCCACAAGGCCGGTGACCCCGCCCACCCGGGCGGGATCGGTGGATTTGGCGATGAGGGCGAAAGTCGCTCCAGTGCCGCACCCCAACGCTGCAGCCATCGCCAGGAACGCTGCCGTACCAACGTGTTCGAGCACCGGGGTTCCCGACGCGAAGCCAGCTGCGATCACGACCACGCCAAACCCTGCTGACAGCACGGGGATCGGGCCAAACCGGTCTGCGAGCCACCCACCCACCGGCCGCATGATCACTGCCAAGACCACGAAGCCGGCCATCCGGGTGGCGGCGTCGCTGGGTGAAAGTTGATACGCCACCTTGAGATAGACGGGAAGGTAGACGGAAAACGCTACGTAACCGCCGAAGGCGACCGCGTAGAGAACGCTGGCCTGCCACGTGATGGGCAACTTCGCATTGGCAGTGACGCGGCTGATCAACGACGCAGTCGGGGCCGTCCTGCCCGGCGCATCCCGCATCCACATCCAGGCCACCACGGAGAAGATGAGCAGCGCGATGGCGCAGATCATGAAGGGCGCGGTGTCGTTCACGTTGGTGTAGAGCTTGACCGTGGTGAGTGCGCTGATGGCGGTGCCGCCCATGCCCGCGCCGAAGATGCCCACTGCCAAACCGCGCCTCGCTGGCGGAAACCACGAGTTGACGAAGGGCACCCCGACGGCGAACGACGTGCCAGCAATTCCGAGGAAGAATCCGCCCACCAGCAGTGCGCCGTAACTACTTTGGCCGAAGTAGCCAATGAACAAGACGGGGATGACGGTAACGAGCGAGATCACTACGAACATCACCCGCCCACCGTATTTATCTGTCAACGCGCCGACCGGGATCCGGCCCACCGATCCGACAATGACGGGAACCGCGACCATTAACGAGAGCTGGGAAGCGCTGAGCTCACCCAGCGTTCCGCTATCGCGCAGAACCGGCCCCAACGGGCTGAGCAATGCCCATGCCCAAAAGTTCACCGCGAATCCGACGGTGGCCAGGGCCAGCATCAACCACGGCGAGGGGGTCGACTGTTGGGATGTAACGGGACTCGCTTGGTGCGTGGTGCTGGCATTCGTAGTGGGCATCAGCTGCTCCTCGGTGTCGATCCCAGGCGGCGGGTTTGGCAAGAAGACAACCCCGGGTAAATCCCACACTCCAGCCCGTGAACGGTGTCGACGAGACTGTTGCTAGATCCCAGATTTTACTAGTATCAACTCCGTGGAAAATAGCACGCGCGCGCATCCGGGCTTCGGGGCCCGCCCCTGGTCGGCCCTGCGAGGATTGTCGAAATCACGGTCGACCCTGCTGGAGCAGTTACGAGCCCAGAGCACACCGGTGAGCATTGCCGCACTAGTGGAATTGTCCGGATTACACGAAAACACCCTGCGCGAACATCTCGCTAGCTTGGTGCGTCGCGGCCTGTGCGGAAGGCAGCAGTCGAATCCCTCCGGTCGCGGGCGGCCCGCCTGGCTGTATTACGCCACCGGGCGCGGTGCTTCCTCGGAGTACGCGGGGCTCGCAGCTACTCTTGCCATGAGCATTGCCACCACGAGCGCGGATCCCACCGGGACCGCCGTCAGCGCAGGGGAGCACTGGGGGCGCACGCTCGTAGAGGAGCACCCGGTAGCGAGCAACGCGAGCACGCGGGCCGCTGCCAAGGTAATCGTGTTGCTGGATCAGGTGGGCTATTCTCCGCAGGTCGATCGCGCGCACCCCACGCAGGTGCGGTTGACTCGGTGCCCGCTCCTGGAAATCGCCTATCGGCAGCCGGACGTGGTTTGCGCAGTCCACCTCGGGCTTGTCCGCGGTGCGCTGATGGCGCACGACGAAGACCCAGAAGGCATCGAACTCCAGCCATTCGCTGCGCCCGGAGTCTGCCTGCTCACCATTCCGCAGTTGGCCGAGCGGTAAGCGTCGACGGGGATTGCAGCTTGGTGTCGGTGGTCCCGATTAGATTCGGCAGATGGCCGAGCAGGAATTACCACGACCGCTCCTGGAGCGCACCCTGAGCGGGCGGGAATTGCGTAGATGGTACTGGCTGAAGGACGAGTTGATCTGTTTCGCTCGACTTCTGGGCGTCCGCTCCCACGGGAGCAAAGAAGTCCTTACTGATCGCATCGCTGCACATCTCGACGGCGTGCCGTTTCCCGAATCCACCGCCAAACTCCCGGCGGCTCGCTGCCAACTCGGCCCGCAACTCACGACGGCTTCAGTGATACCCATCGGTCAGCGGTGTAGCCAGAACGTGCGACAGTTTTTCACCGAGCAGATCGGGCCCGCGTTTCGGTTCGACGCCGCGATGCGCCATTTCTTCGCTGCCACCGACGGGACCCAGACACTGGGCGATGCGATTGACCACTGGCAAAGCACCCGCGGCAGCAGAAACATGGCAATCGATCGCCAGTTCGAATTCAATCGGTTTACGCGAACTTGGCACGCCGAACATCCGCAGTCGCCCCGCTCGGAGCTGCTCGCCGCTTGGGCGACCTACCGAGCAAGTTCCGTCGACATGCGAGGCCGCGTGTGATGAGGCAGGCGGCTCTGGCTCGAATTTCGGATCCTAGCTCGCCCTCACCGGGTCCGAAGTGCCCAGACGGGTGCCGCGTAGTGCCGGGCAGCCATACTGACTGAAACCTCAGCCGGGTGCGAGGCACCCGGTGCTTACCAGAGTTGGAGCCCGACATGCGGATTGTGATTGCCCCCGACTCCTTCAAAGGCAGCCTCCCAGCCAAGCACGTGGCCGACGCTATCGCCGCTGGATGGCGCGAGATCAGGCCAGATGACGACATCGTCTGCTGCCCACAGGCCGACGGCGGCGAGGGCACGATGGCTGCCATCGGCACAGGTGGCCGCACCGTCATAGTTCCGGATGTCACCGGGCCAGACGGACAGCTGGTGACCGGTGAATACGTAGTACTTCCCGACGGGACCGCCGTCATCGAGATGGCCCAGATGTCAGGGTTGGCCGTGATGGAGAACCTCGATGCAGCAGGGGCTACCAGCCGGGGACTCGGCGAGGTAATCAGAGCAGCATTAGACGCCGGTGCCCAGCGCCTTCACATTGGGCTGGGCGGGAGTGCGTCGACCGACGGTGGCGCCGGCGCACTCGCAGCTCTTGGATTGGTTCTGCTTGATTCTGATGATGAACCCCTCCCCGACGGCGGTGAAGCCCTGAGCTGGCTTTTCGGAATTGACGACTCTGAAATGGTTGCAGCCCCCGAAGGAGGCGTCGAACTCCTCACTGACGTCACTGCTCCGCTGCTGGGCGCGTCTGGCGCGGCAGCAGTATTTGGGCCACAGAAGGGCGCCGATCCCGAGCTGGTCGAGGTACTCGACATCGCGCTGAACAACTTCGCACATTTTTTGACCACACACGGAGCTGCTTCCGACGCGTTTGATGGCGACTACTCCAAGGCTGATTTCGCAGCCAACGGCGGTTCTGAGAATGATTCTTCTGACGGCGCCCGCGCAGACTCTTCTCTCCAAGGCCTGGGTTTGGCTGTTATCCCTGGGGCTGGCGCTGCCGGTGGCACCGCGTTCGGCTTGATGATGTGGGCGGGCGCTGCGGGAAGATTGGTCCCGGGCGCCGCGCGGGTTGCCGAATTGACGGGGCTGGGAGCGCAGTTGGAAGGCGCAGACCTCATCATCACGGGCGAGGGACGCTTCGACGACACCTCGCTTACCGGCAAGGTGATCGGAAACCTTCTGACCTTAGTCGATCCCAGCACGGTGATCATCATCGCGGGCCAAGTGGCGGCAAGAATTCCTCGTGGCGTCCGCGGGGTCTGCGTCTCAGATCTCGCCGGATCGTCGGAGGCTTCCATCGCTGACCCGGTCCGGTGGCTTACCGAAGCCGGCCGGTCGGCGGCGCGCCTGATGGGTAGCAAAGTGTAGGCAGCGTCTACGGCCGAATTCAGAAGCGATGAGTGTCTGGGCGAACTCACTTGATAGGGGCCGAGAAATGGAATGACCCCGGTTGGCTGCCAAGTCGGGGGTTAGGCAACAATCCGGGGTCATTCGGTATATCGGTGCTCCCAGGGGATCCGTTACATCTTCGAGAAAAAGTCTTTCATCGAAGAGAACGCCCTCCTGCTGGGGCAATGGCTCAGCGGTTGAAACTTCCCTGGCGCTGAGCGATCAGGATCAGCTCGTCGCGCATCGCGGGGGTCGACGCAAGATCGATCGCGCGGGAAACTGCGCGGCGGTTGCGGGAAATCTCGCGGTGGCTACGGAAGGCCTTCGCAAGGCTGCTCATGTTAATTCCTTTTCTTTGTGGTGCTGAATGTTGCTTACATAGATATATACGTAGCCGAGGGGCCCTTCGTTACCCGATCTTCCGGTGAACTGAGTCACACGCCATTGATCATCCGGCGAGAGGGCCGTCTCGGGGACGATTCGGGTGAAAAATGGAGTGTCAGGGCTCACCTTTGTTCCACGAGAAGTAGTCCCCGTCACAGATGCGAAGTCCCAGTCACAGATACGGACGAAAAAAATGCGGGCGGCCCTGCGACTTTGGCCGCAGAACCACCCGCACTCCAGCGGAACCGAGTTAGCGCGCTTGCGCGGCATACACCTTCTCGGTCGCCAACTTCTGCGCTCGCCACCACGGCTCGTTGGCGCGATACCAGTCGACGGTATCGGCCAGGCCGTCACGGAAGTTGGTGAACTTCGGCATCCAACCGAGTTCGGAGCGCAACAGCGACGAGTCGATGGCGTAGCGGAGGTCGTGGCCGGGGCGGTCGGTCACCAAGTCGAAGTCGTCCTTGGCCTTGCCGAACTGCTCCAGGATCATCCCGACCACTTCCAGGTTGTTCTGTTCGCCGTCAGCGCCGATCAGATACGTCTGCCCGATGCGGCCCTTATCGACGATCGCCCACACGGCGGAGTTGTGATCGTCCACATGGATCCAGTCGCGAACGTTGACGCCATTGCCGTACAGCTTGGGCCGCACCCCGTCGATGACGTTTGTGATCTGCCGCGGGATGAACTTCTCCACATGCTGACGGGGTCCGTAATTGTTGGAGCAGTTCGAGATGGTGGCCTGCACGTTGAAGGACCGGGCCCACGCCCGCACCAACATGTCGGAAGCCGCTTTGCTGGCCGAATACGGACTCGACGGGTTGTACGAGGTCTCCTCGTCGAACCGGTTCGGATCGTCGAGTTCGAGATCGCCATACACTTCGTCGGTGGAGATGTGGTGGTACCGGACCTCGTGCTTACGCACCGCCTGGAGCAGAGAATAGGTACCGATAATGTTGGTCTGCACGAACGGCCACGGGTCGTTGAGCGAGTTGTCGTTGTGCGACTCAGCTGCGAAGTGGATCACGACGTCCGATTCAGCCACCAAGGAGTCGACCAGGGCGGCGTCGGCAACATCGCCCTCGACAACCTTGATCTTGTCGGCCACTTCGGTCAGCGAGCCGAGGTTGCTGGCGTAGGTCATCGCGTCAAGCACGGTGATCTCCGCGTCGGGGCGTTCCCGGACCGTTTGCTGGACGAAGTTCGAGCCGATAAATCCGGCACCACCGGTGACAAGCAGGCGCATAGCGGTATCTGTCCTATTTCTTGTAAAAGGGTCGTTGATGACGCCTGTGAACGTATCAGGGCAGGCAGCGCCGTGTCCCGTCATTCGCCGTAGCTACACCGTCGACGGCTGGCTAGCCCGTCACCACAGCATCGCCATGCCAGGGTGTTCCAGCACTGCGCCGACGTCGGCGAGGAACCTGGCCCCCTGCTCACCGTCCACCACCCGGTGGTCGAACGACAACGCCAACTGGCAGACCTTGCGGACTGCCAGCGCGCCGTTGAACACCCACGGGGCATCTTTGATGGAGCCAAGCGCGAGAATTGCCGACTCGCCAGGGTTGATGATCGGCGTCCCCGTGTCGACACCCAGTACTCCAACATTGCTGATAGTGAAGGTGCCGCCCGTCATCTGCGCGGGAGAGGTCTTGCCCGCCCGCGCCGTGTCGGTCAGCTCGACGAGCGCCTGCGCTAGTTCCTTCACGGTCAACGAGTCGGCGCCAGGAATGTTGGGAACGATCAGCCCCCGCGGGGTGGCCGCCGCAATGCCGAGGTTGACGTAGTCCTGGTACACGATCTCCTGCGCCTGCTCATCCCAGAAGGCATTCACGTCCGGAGTCCGCTTCGCGGCCAGACACACCGCCTTGGCCACAAAAACCAACGGGGTCAGCTTGAGGCCTGCAAAATCGGGCATCGACCGAACCCGGTCGCGCAGTTGCATCATCGCGGTGACGTCGACTTGGAGGAACACTGTGACATGAGGGGCGGAGAATGCACTGGAGACCATTGCCGCGGCCATCATTTTGCGGACGCCCTTGATCGGCACCCGGGTCTGCAGGCCAGCAGCCCCCTGCAGAGCAGTTCCGGCCAGGGCTGTATTTTCCGACGATGATGCGGGTGAACCGGCCGCGGCCAGCACATCCTGTCGCGAGATAACGCCATCTGGCCTCGTCGCAGAAACGAAGGCTAGATCAACACCAAGTTCGCGGGCCAGCATGCGGGTGGGGGGCGCAGCAAGATGCACGCTGCCACTCTTCGCAACAGCGACCGCGGGAGCAGCCGTCGCGACTTCTGCACTCGCCACTCTTGCCGTGGGGCGCGCGGCGGGCAGCACTGCGCGCACCACTCCGGGCATCACGCCGGGCATCACGGAGGGCGCAGCGACTGCGCGTCGCGGCCGACGCGCAGTCGCTCCCTCGGCGGCCACGTATCCCACCAGCGTGGCGATCTTGCCGTCAGCTGTCATCTCACCGATCTTGGTGCCGGCGTCTTCATCTTCAGCACCGGAGACTTCAGCACCGGACACTTCTGCACCGGTCACTTCTGCACCGGTTACTTCTGCGGCCCGCACCGCTGCAGCCGAAGCACTGGTCGCCTCTGCAAGTTCGAGCAAAGACCCGGGCACGTCCACGAGTGACGAACTCGCACCGGTCCCCGCACCGCCAGTTTCGACCCGGATAATGGGTGTTCCCACATCTACGGTCTCGCCCTGCGCGACCAGCAACGCTGTAACCGTCCCCGCGTACGGCGAGGGCAACTCCACCGATGCCTTAGCTGTTTCGATCTCCACGATGATCTGGTTGATGGTGACCTGATCCCCCACGGCGACCCGCCACCCGAGGATTTCCGCTTCAGTCAGTCCCTCGCCGACATCGGGGAGGTTAAAAGATTCGATAGCCATCTCAGAACCCCACGCAACGGTCGACAGCTTCCAGCACCTTGTCCAACGACGGCAAGTAATCCGCCTCGAGTCGGCTCGGTGGGTAGGGCGTGTCAAAGCCAGCTACCCGAATCACGGGAGCCTGGAGGGAGTAGAACGCCTCCTCGGTCACCCTGGCAGCAATTTCGGAGGTGATGGATGCTTCACGCGGCGCCTCGGACACCACCACCAGGTGGCCCGTTTTGCGCACCGACTCCACTACCGGGTCAAGGTCGAGCGGCGAAAGCGACCGCAGGTCAAAGACTTCCAAGCTCCGCCCCTCCGTCTCTGCGGCCGCGGCGGCGGCCAGGACAACCGCCATCGATGGCCCGTAGGAGACGACGGTGCAATCGGTTCCTGTCCTGCGCAATACAGTGCGCAAGCTGTGTTCCGACGTGGCTGTGACATCCACGAGGCCCTTTTCCCAATACCGCCGTTTCGGTTCGAAGAACACCACGGGGTCGTCGAGCGCTATCGCCTGTCTGAGCATGTGATAGCCGTCAGATGCGTTGGAGCAGGCCATTACTCGCAAACCTGCAATATGGCAGAAGAAGGACTCGGGTGATTCGGAGTGGTGTTCCACGGCGCCGATGCCACCGCCGAATGGGATGCGAATCACCAACGGCATCTTCCAGGCACCCTGCGACCGGTAGGTCACCTTGGCCACCTGCGACACAATCTGGTCGAATCCCGGAAACACGAATCCGTCGAACTGGATTTCGACAATCGGTCGATAGCCGCGCATCGCCAAACCCACTGCGGTGCCGACAATCCCAGACTCGGCCAACGGCGTGTCCATCACCCGATGCTCGCCAAAATCCTTTAGCAAACCGTCTGTGATTCGAAAAACGCCGCCGAGCTTACCGACGTCCTCGCCCATCATCAGGACTTTGTTGTCTTCCGCCATCGAGTCGCGCAGCGCGGTGTTCAACGCTTTCGCCAGCGTCATCGTCGAGTTGTTGGGTGCCGTGCTCGTCATGAGCGCGCCCCTGCCTGCGCACCAGCAACTGACTCCGTTGACGAGATCTCAGGGTCAACAAATCCGTCGAGGTACTCCAAGTACGCCGCCTCCTGGTCACGAAGCTGCTGCGTCTGCTCGGCATACACTTTGCTGAAAATCCTTTCTGGTCCTGGACTCTCAAGTTCAATGCAGTGTTTGCGAAACCGTGCGGCCAGCTCGTCCGCCTCCGCCTGGACCTCGTCGAAATAGGTGGCATCGGCAAGTCCGTTGCGCGCCAAATAGGCTTTCACTCGCTCAATCGGGTCCAGCAGCTTCCATGCCTGCGTCTCGTCAGCAAGCCGATACCTACTCGGATCGTCCGAGGTGGTGTGGGCGTCCATTCGATAAGTAAATGCCTCGATCATCACCGGACCGTTGCCCGTCCGGCATTCGTTCATCGCCCACTCCGAGACAGCAAGACAGGCCAACACATCATTGCCGTCCACCCTGATGCCCGGGATCCCGTACGCCGCTGCGCGAGCGAAAAGCGGCACGCGCGTTTGCTTTTCGACTGGTTCAGAAATTGCCCACTGGTTGTTTTGGCAGTAGAAGACGACGGGGGCGTTGAAAGCGGCCCCGAACACCATCGCCTCGTGCACATCACCTTGGCTGGTGGCCCCGTCGCCGAAGAACGTCATCGTGGCCTCCGCCGCGTCGTCGTCGCCGAGAACTCCATCCAGCTTTTGGCCCATCGCGTATCCCACAGCGTTGAGGACCTGATTACCGATCACGATGCAATAGTTATTGAACTTCTTTTCCGCGGGGTTCCACGTGCCGAAGTCAATGCCTCGAAAGATTCCCAGTAGCTCGGTCGGGTCCACGCCGCGACACCAAGCGATTCCGTGCTCGCGATAGGAGGGAAAGGCCATATCCGCCGACCGCAGCGCCCTGCCCGCCCCAATCTGGGCTGCTTCCTGGCCCAGCAGGGGGACCCACAGTCCAAGCTGACCCTGTCGTTGCAGAGCGTTGCCCTCACGGTCAAACCGGCGCACCAGGCACATATCGCGGTACAGACTCTTCACCAGATCGGTGGTTACCTCCAGCGGGAAGTCTGGGTGCTGGGAAAGCACGCCCTCGGGGCTCAACATCGAAACCAAGTTGGGGGATGCATTGATGGCTCGAAGGCCCGCTATCACCTCGTGCGGCGATGGGAGGGCCGACGTACCAGCGGTTCCCCGTGCGGCGGCCTCGGCGACGCTCACGTCGTCGGTATCGCGCTGGGTGCCATGCTCATCGCCGGCTTTCGAATCTGACGTACCAGTCATGTTCTCTCCTTCGTCAGGGCCAAAACCGGCCCGGGGTCGCCGGTCCGGATCTGGTCAGTTCAACCTGGTCAAGCGGTGGCTCCCCGGGCAAAGGCGCGCACGTAGTCATCGTTGACCGTGACGGTTCGTGAGTGAGCACGTCGTCGACGCTAATTGTCCCACGGCGGCGAAGCGAAGGTGACGTGGAGCACCCCTACCCGATTCGGTGCGGCGGATACCGCCGCTGCCTGGGATAATTATTGGTGGAAATGCCAAAGCTGGTGACGGGTGCCGCCGACGACCCTCATCGCGATTTCGACTCCTCGGCTGGAGAACACAGTGGAACTGGAACACCGCTTCGAAGTGCCGCAAGGCATCGACAAAGCTTGGGCAGCGCTACTGAACATGGAACTTCTCGCCCAGAGCTTTCCCGGAGCCCATCTTGTTTCCTCCTCGCGCGAGGAGTTCCTTGGCAGCGTCAAGGTGAAACTTGGCCCGGCGCATCTGAACTACCGCGGCAAGGCCACCTTCGTCGTCAAGGACAACCTCACGCACCGCGCCCAGATCGAGGCAGCCGGAGCCGCCTCTCGATCGGGCTCGACCGCAACCATGCTGGTGACCGCGACGGCGACCGCTGTTGCGCCAAACCGCACCGCGGTCGACCTGCTGACAACCTTGGCGATTACCGGGAGGCCCGCCCAGGTGGGCCGCAGCGCCATGATGGACGTTGTGAGCGCGTTGATCGGGCAATTCGCTGATAATTTCGCCAAAAACCTCACCGGTAAAGAAGGAAGTGGCGCCACGTTAGTGGTCGCTGTCAACCCCGACGAGGTGGCCGCGGAGGTAAGAGCGGCGACTCGTTCGGATGACGAACTTCCGGTAGATACAGCACACACGCTGGTCCTCGGCGCCGCATCGCAGAGGGGAGCGGCGACAGCGCGCGCAGCCTCGATGGCAGCGACCGCGCGGCCTCGGCGCCTTGCCAGTGAGGGCAGCGACGCGATCAGTGGGCTCAGTGAGGCCGGAACACCGTTGCTGAAGCAGCTGGTTCCCCTCGTTGGCGGCGTTATTGCTGGTGCACTTGTGGTTTTTGCCTTGCGGAGTAAGAAGACTGAGTAATCATTGCCCATATAAAAGAATCCCCGCACACCGTTGTGCGGGGATTCTTTTCGTTATTCTTATTCCACGTTTACAGCAGGCCTAAGCGAGTTTTAAGCCCGGCTAATTCATCGCTCATACCGCTGGGCAGCGTCTCGCCGAGGAAGGCGAACCATTCTTCGATCAACGGGATTTCCTTTTTCCATTCATCGACGTTGACGGCCAGCGCTTGTTTCACCTGTTCGGTCGACATGGGCCGACCGTCAACCTCGAGACCGTCGATATCCAACGCACCCACCGCGGGCACCAACCCGATCGGAGTGTGTACTGCCGCTGCCTTACCGCTGAGTCTCTCAGCAATCCACTTCATCACTCGCGAGTTCTCGCCAAACCCGGGCCAGAGAAAGCCGCCCTCGGCATCTCGCCGAAACCAGTTGACGTAAAAGATCTTCGGCAGCTTGGCTTGATCTGCGTGCTTGCCGATCTCCAGCCAATGGTTCAAGTAGTCACCCGCGTCATACCCGATGAATGGCAGCATCGCCATCGGATCCCGGCGAACAATTCCTACCTGGCCCGTTGCGGCAGCAGTAGTTTCGCTGCCCATGGTGGATCCAAGGAACACCCCGTGCTGCCAGTCACGCGCCTGCGAAACCAACGGGATGGTCGTCTTACGACGACCGCCGAAGACGATCGCCGATATCGGCACGCCTACCGGTGAGTTGTATTCCGGGGCGATCATCGGGCACTGGGTGATCGGGGTGCAGAATCGCGAGTTCGGATGCGCAGCAGGCTCTCCCGCGGACTCGAGGGTGTTGCCCTGAGCGTCCACGCCCGACGGCGTCCAGTCCCGTCCTTTCCAGTCGATCAGATGATCTGGGGCCTGCTTCGTCATGCCCTCCCACCACACACCACCATCGTCGGTGCGAGCAACGTTGGTGAATATGGTGTTTCCCTTTTCGATGGTGCGCATCGCGTTGGGGTTAGTGTGCCAGCCGGTACCTGGCGCCACGCCGAACAGGCCGAACTCCGGATTCGTCGCATAGAGCCGACCGTCACCGCCGAATCGCATCCACGAGATGTCGTCACCGAGCATCTCGACCTTCCAGCCGGGAACCGTCGGCTCCAGCATGGCAAGATTCGTTTTACCGCAGGCACTGGGGAAAGCCGCGGCGATGTAGCTGACATCCCCTTCCGGACTGATGAGTTTGAGAATCAGCATGTGCTCCGCGAGCCAGCCTTCGTCCCGCGCCATCGCTGAAGCAATTCGCAACGAATAGCACTTCTTGCCCAGCAACGCATTTCCCCCGTAGCCGGACCCAAACGACCAAATTGTTCGCTCTTCCGGGAATTGGGTGATGTATTTGGTATCGCTGCAAGGCCAGGTAACGTCGGCCGCGCCGGGCGCCAGCGGCGCACCCACCGAATGCAAACATTTGACGAACGTGTCAACACTCTCGATGAGGCGCAACGCCTCATCTCCCACGCGGGTCATAATCCGCATGGAACCAACAACGTATTCGGAGTCGGTGATCTCGACCCCCAGCTTGGGATCCGCAGCATCCAACGGGCCCATGCAGAACGGCACCACGTACATCGTGCGACCCGCCATGCAGCCTTGGTAGAGATCAGACATGATCTCCTTCATCTGCGCCGGTTCCATCCAGTTGTTGGTGGGGCCAGCATCTTTCTCGTCCACCGAGCAAATGAAGGTGCGGCCTTCGACGCGGGCGACGTCATCCGGATCGGATGCAGCGTAATAGGAGTCGGGGTAGGCGTCGAGTTTGATCATCGTGCCGGCGTCGACAAGTCGCGCCGCCATCGCCGCCCATTCCTCGTCCGATCCGTTGATCCAGACCACCGCGTTCGGCGTCGTCAACGCGACTACCTCAGCGACCCACACCAAGAGAGCCTCGTTGGACGTGGGGCCAGCAAAGCTACTCGGGACTGGGTGGCCGGCTGGTTGGTTGCTGGCGAAGGACTGGCCAGGCAGCCGCGGCTGTGTTGCCGGTTGCTCACGATTGGTCTGTACCGCGGTCATTGACACCATCTCCTGTTGAAATTCTGTGAATTCGACCGGCCGAATAGAAATTTAACGATCTGGGTCAGACGACACCAGCGATTCCGATCTGCGAATCTCTTGAGGCTATCCATCCCAGTGTTGATTTGGTGCCCAATTAGCTGAGGCCCAGACCACAGAATCGTGAAAGAGAATCGATTCAGTAAATAATGGTTGATAATGTTTGTTCGATTTAGTTGAACTTCGGTGTTCATTGTGTGCGAACGGGTTGCGCTCCGATTCCTGCCGTTGCCTGCGCAGGTCGCGTTTACCCGCGTATCGCGACGGTGCGCCAAAGCCGAAAGGCTCTTCGGCGGGCGTGGAACGCACCCCGTGCGCGGATCTGCCCGGCCGCTGGCTGCTGCGCCGTTAACGATTCCCCTGGGTGGGTGTCAGGATGAATAGCAACCCCCACGCAGTAGGAGAATCATCTTGTTCGAAGGCCCACCGGCGCCGCCCACTGAGTCGATCGCCGTCAAGGCAGTCGGTATTTTGCAGCGCCCCTATCGGTCGACCACCGCAGGTATGGCGGCGTTGATGGCGCTGCTTGCTTTCGAGTCGCTGGCCGTCACTACAGCGATGCCCGTGATTGCGGAAGACCTCAACGGGCTCGCTCTGTACTCCATGGCGTTTGCGGGCACGCTCGCGGCGAGTGTGGTTGGCATGGTGGTTGCTGGGCAAGCCAGCGACCGGGGCGGGTTAGCCAGGCCGCTCTGGGCTGGGCTGGCTCTGTTCATCGCAGGGCTCGTGATTGCCGGAACCGCTGTGTGGATGCCCGTGTTGGTGCTCGGACGACTAGTCCAAGGCCTGGGCTCCGGCGCCCTGAGTGTCATCTTGTACGTGATGGTCGCCCGGGTCTACCCGCTCGCACTGCGGCCCAAGATTTTCGCCGCGTTCGCCGCTGCATGGGTCGTACCAGCCTTGATAGGCCCCTTTATTGCGGGGCTGGTGGTCGAACACCTGCATTGGCGCTGGGTTTTTTTTGGCGCCATTATGTTGGCGTTGCCGGCCGCATTCATGATCCGCGGCGCCGCCAATCGCAGCCAGATCGACATCGCCGAAGTTAAAGCGCGAACACCGGCGGACCACGTGAAGGTGCTGCTGGCGATAGCGGCCTCGGCCAGTGTCGTCCTACTGCACTTCGGCGGCCAACAAACCGGTGTAGTCGCCATCATCGCGCTCGCGGTCGGAATCGCGGGCCTGGTGATGGTGGTTCCCCGCCTCCTCCCCCACGGAACAGTGACGGCCAGCCCGGGAATCCCCGCCGCCATCGCCCTCCGCGCGGTTGCCGGGGCAGGCTTCACCGTCGCTGAGGTATTTTTGCCGCTACTTCTGATTAGAGAACGGGGTCTAACACCGGGGATGGCTGGCCTAGTCCTCACGGCTGCGGCATTGACGTGGTCAACGGGGTCTTGGCTACGGGGGCGCAGTAGCACGGGGCATCAGCGCTATCTGGCTTGGGGGAGCGCCGCCATCGCCGTAGCAATCATCGCCGCCGCCCTTCCGCTGTGGCCACACATACCGATTTTCGTGGCGGTGATCGGCTGGGCGGTAGGCGGCCTCGGCATGGGCCTGGTGTACCCAACGCTGTCGCTGTTGACGCTGGAGCTGTCCCCCGTTAGCCAGCAGGGGGCCAATAGCTCGGCTCTCCAGCTCGCTGAAGCCCTTTCGACCGCAACCTTTCTCGCCGTCACCGGCTTCGCGTTCGCCCTGCTGATCACCGCCACTCCGGTCGCTGCCTACCTCGCATGTTTCGGCCTGGCAGTGTTGCTGGCACTGGTCAGCATGTGGATCGCCCGCCGCGTCCTTGCTGCCCCTTCGCCGGTTACCGTCGGCGCGGCAACCGCTACTGAGCCTGGCTGACCGACGACATATTGAAGCCGTCGATCCGCATGGACGGCATCTGGGTCCGGGTGAACCAGTCCGACCACTCCCGCGACAGTGCGCGCTCGGAGCGGCCCACATCGCCCACTTGGCGCAGCATGTCCAACGGCGACATGTTGAACCGGAAATTGTTGACGGCTCCGGTGATCTCGCCGTTTTCGATCAGAAAAACGCCATCGCGTGTAAGGCCGGTCAGCAGCAAAGAAATCGGGTCCACCTCCCGGATATACCACTGGGACGTCACGAGTAAACCGCGCTTGACGCCGGCGACAAGGTCCAGCGTGCTGCGGGTTTCGTCCCCGCCGGCGAGAATTAGGTTATCGGCCATCGGCGCAAAGGCATCCCCAAACTCGGCAGCCGAAGCTCGGGTGTGCAGCAACCCGGAGATCACGCCGTTGGTGATCAGTTCGCCGCGCCCGATAGGCGCGCCATTATCGAAAACGCTTGTCTCATCACTGGAACCGCCAGCAATGACGAACGGGGCGGCTTCAATTCCCTGCATCGTAGGTTCACTGAACAACGACAAATGACGGTCGACGAGGCGCTCCCCCATCCGGGTTCCACCTGCGGGCGCAGAAAACGCGGAGCGCCCTTCGTGCGCGGCGCGGCCACCGGCGCTCCAAGCCAGATAGATCATCATGTCGGCGACAGCCGTTGCGGGCAATACGGTGTCGTACCTGCCCGGCGCTATGTCGATGTGCCGTTTTGCCCAGCCCAAGCGCATGCCAAGCGACTCCGCCAGCACCCGTACGTCGACGTCGGTGAAGTCTGCGGTGGACAGGCCCGCCCATGACGAGCGTGTCAGGTCCGCCGACTTCGCGTTCACCTCGACGGTGCCAGTGGGCTGCACCCAGCGCCGACGCACGCCGGTGGAGGTCCCCAGGTACGTGGTGGCCGACTCGTGACGGGCAAACCCGTAGAGAATCCGGTCGGCAGATTGAGCATCCTCGAAAGCCTGGGCCAGCGACGGGATTAATGCCGAATACACCGAAAAGTCGGTATCCACTGCTCCTTCGTCGAAGTCTGCGCAGGCGCCGCCCTCTATGAGAGCTTGCGCATCGCGTGCTGGCCCTGCTGCCTTGGCAGCGGCTTCGGACTGAGCCACCGCGCCGGCAATGCCTGCTAAGTCGGTGGCGGAAGATTCGACGGTTCCAGCCGCCGCGCCGACGACCGAAACCACGAACCAGCTCAACGAGTTCGACACCCCGCTAGTAGTGACAGTGTTGTTGGCCCAACGAATATTGGCAGTGCTGTTGACCGTTGCGACAACGATGCAGCCATCCGAAATCGAAAACCCCAACGCTGCTTCGACAATCTGCTGTGCGGTGATCGTCACTGCGCTGCCTCACTGACGGTATTCAGAATGTTGACCGAGGTGAATAACGCACTGGGAGTCCCGTGCGACACCGCCCCCACTTGGCCCGGTTGGGCTTTGCCGCAGTTGAGAGCGCCTGCTAACAGCCATGTTTCCGGCCCACCGACGCTGGCCATCGAACCCCAGAAGTCAGTAGTTGTCGCCTGGTAGGCCACATCGCGAAGCTGCCCCGCAAGTTGACCAGACTTGATCCTGAAGAAGCGCTGGCCGGTGAACTGGAAGTTATAACGCTGCATATCAATTGACCACGACTTGTCCCCCACCACGTAGATCCCGTTTTCGACACCGGAGATCAGGTCTTGGGTGCTACCTCCAGACGGGTCTGGCGCCAGCGACACGTTGGCCATGCGTTGAATGGGTTGGTGCAGCGGCGAATCTGCAAAGGAGCAGCCGTTGGATCGGGGCAGTCCCAGCTTGCGCGCAAAGACCCTGTCCAGCTGATAGCCGGTGAGGATTCCCCCCGAGACGAGATCCCAGCGCTGGCCGGCCACTCCGTCGTCGTCGTAGCCAATGGTCGCAAGCCCGCCGGGCTCGGTTCGGTCGCCCGTGACATTCATCAACTCTGAGCCGTACTTCAGTGTTCCCAGTTTGTCAGGGGTAGCGAAAGATGTTCCGGCGTAGGCGGCCTCGTAGCCGATGGCCCTGTCGTACTCGGTGGCGTGCCCCACCGACTCGTGGATGGTGAGCCACAGATTGGTCGGGTCCACGACAAGGTCGTAGCGGCCAGCAGCCACCGACGGCGCCTTGAGTTTCTCGGCCAAATAGTCCGGTATCAAGGCTATTTCGGCGTCAAAGTCGTATCCACCCGAGGCCTGCCCTCCGACGTACTCCCAGCCCCGGCCGACTGGCTGCGCGAGCGACGCCATCGTTTCGAATCCACCGCTCACCGCATCTAGTCCGACCGCGTTGAGGCTGGGCTGCAAGCGAATCCGCTGTTGTGTTGTGATGGTGCCGGCCAGATCTGCGTAAAACTTTTGCTCCTTCACCGCCACCAATGACGCGGACGAATGTGCAACCCCAGCCGCCGCTAACAGCCGCTGCGACCAGTCCACTAACACCGCAACTTTGTCGACATCCGGGACTGCAAAAGGGTCGATCGCGTAGTCACTGACCCAAGTGACGTCGTCGTAGACCGGCTCGTCGGTTCGTTCCACCCGCTCGGCCACTACCGATTTCAATGCCCTTGCCACGTCCACGGCGGAGCGCGCCACCGCAGCGGCCGCGTCCTGCGTCAACGTGACCCCCGCGGCAAAACCCCAGGTTCCGTTGAGGATTACCCGCACGGCGTAGCCGACGGTGACCGACTCCGCCGTCGATTGGACTGCGGCATCAGAAACAGCGATGTTTTGCGAACGGATTTGTTCGAACCGGAAGTCGGCGTGGGAAGCACCCAGCGATTTCGCGGTGGACAGAGCTGCCTCGGCCAAAGTGCGCATGGGAAGCGCCAAAAACTGTGGGTCTATCGTCCGTTGCGTCTGCACCGAACCAACCCTAGTCACCGCGTCGGATCGTCGCCGCGCCGGATCGTCGCCGCGCCGGATCGCCACCGCGCCGGATCGTCGCCGCGCGGCCCGAGACTGCGGAACCGTCCGTCGCTCCCATAAACCAGGGTCAAATAAGGGCCCGCTCACCGGTAGTGAGCAACCACCGATACGCAATAGTGGAGAGCAGCGCAGATCAGCGCAGAATGCTTCGGTCCCGGCTGCCATAAGGCACAGTGATCAGTGGATGCCCTCTCAGTGTCGGTTTCCGCAGTAGTTCCTTTAAGCAATGGAAGGTAACGCAATGATTCAAGCGGTCGGCCTCACCAAGGTCTACGGCAAGACCGTTGCGGTGGATGATCTCTCATTCACCGTCAACCCCGGAATTGTCACCGGATTCCTCGGCCCCAATGGTGCGGGTAAATCCACCACGATGAGGATGATTCTCGGACTGGACACCCCCACCCGAGGCAGCGTCTCGATCAACGGTGCACCCTATTCCCAGATTCCGCAGCCCCTGCGGCAGGTGGGCGCGTTGCTGGACGCCAACTGGATCCACCCCAACCGGAGCGCGAAAGCGCACCTTCGGTGGATGGCAGCTTCCAACGGTATCCCGGTGAGCCGAGTCAACGAGGTACTCGACACGGTGGGTCTGAGCGCGGTAGCGGACAAGGCCGCCGGAAAGTACTCGCTGGGTATGAAGCAGCGCCTTGGTATAGCCGGAGCGCTCCTCGGCGAGCCGGATATCCTTCTTTTCGACGAACCGGTCAATGGTCTCGACCCTGAAGGTATTCACTGGATCCGCAGCTTTCTCAAGCAGCTGGCCGCCAACGGCAAAACAGTGCTGGTCTCCTCGCACCTTTTGAGCGAGATGGCCCTCACAGCAGATCATTTGCTGGTCATCGGTCGGGGCAAGTTGATTTCCGACAGCAGCACCGGTGACTTCATTGCCAACTCGACTACCGCCACTGTGTCCGTGCGCTCGCCACAGTTGGCCCAACTTCGCGTTTTGCTAGCTGGCGCTGGCATGCAGATCGCCGATACGCAGGACGCGTTGATTGTGACAGCTTCACCGATGGAGCAGATCGGCGACATTGCGGCCGCGAACGGCATCACCCTGCACGAGTTAGCCACCAAGGCAGGCTCTCTGGAAGATGCGTTCATTAACCTGACCGGCGACTCCGTTGAGTACAACGCCACTTCCGCTCCAGCTGCACCGCAAGGAATCTGACCATGACACTGATCAATGTTGAACGCATCAAGCTCTTTTCGACTCGGTCGCCATATTGGTGCCTCGCGCTAGTGGCAGTCTTCGGACTCGGCATCTCCACCCTGCTATCGCTGGTCGATGGTGGGGCCGGCGCAAGTGTGGCCTTCAGTCAGGCTGGCGTCGGTTTCGAACTCCGCGTGATTCTCGTCATGGCCGCGTTGGCTATGACCACCGAATACAGGTTCGGCACTATTCGAAACTCGTTCCTCGCTGTTCCCAAACGCTCTCGCGTGTTGGCAGCAAAATCCATCACCGTCGCGCTCGTGACCTTTGTCGTTGCTGCAATTACGTCAGTGCTGGCCTACTTCCTGATGGCCGCTATCCACGGCCCCAGGATGGAAGCCGGCGCGATGGAGGTGACGAGCAGCGCCGATTGGCGTCTGCTCTGGGCGCCAGCGGTTGCCTGTGCGGTGGCCGCCGTGCTTGCCGTTGCCATCGGCACATTGATCCGGCAGTCCGCGGGCGCCATTGCCGCCCTGCTGATCTGGCCGACCCTGGAATCACTGTTCCCCCTGTTCGGCAACTTTGGGCTCCGCGTCGCGCCGTGGCTACCGTTCAACGCAAGCACCGCCTTCTACAGCCAGGGCTTCGGCTCCCAAGGCGGGGGCATCCTCGGCAACTACCCCACACCGAACTGGTGGCAGGGCGGCCTAGTGTTCTTGGGCATCACCATCGTGTTCTACGCAGCAGCGCTGGTTGTCCTCAAGCGCAGAGATGCCTAGTTTTATCTAGGCAGGGTAGGAGCACTCCGAGAGCAGCATTACTAGCAGCGGTGGTTTTCTCGTTGGGGAGGAGAGCCACCGCTGCTGTGTGTCTAGTGGCCCCCGGCTTCGCGCGATTGGAACCGACTGGCCCGCCCCCGTAACGTCGCACTCATGTCAGCACCGGATTCCCAAGACACCCGCATCACGCCGCTTACCGTGCCGGATGACGGAATGCCGCAACACTTTCGGCGCGTCGTCAGCTTCCACCCCCGCGGCGGCCGGCTGAACCCGGTGCAGCGACGGTCATGGGATACCCACGCAGATGCCTGGTACATCGAAGCGTCGGACGTCGTCGAGGGCGGCTTCAACGCACCAGAGCACTTCGGCCGCAACGCACCACTGATCGTCGAGATTGGTTCCGGCATGGGCGAGGCGACTGCAGGGATGGCAGCCAATCGTCCCGATATCAATGTGCTGGCTATCGAGGTCTACAAACCAGGGGTCGCCCAGACGTTTTACCACCTGGCAAAAGCTGGCGTCGAGAATGTCCGGGTGATGCGAGGCGACGCCGTGGAGATTCTTGAAGTACTGATCAAAGCCGGTTCCGTCGCAGAAATCTGGCTCTTCTTTCCCGACCCCTGGCCAAAAACCAAGCACCTTAAGCGACGACTGGTGAACCCGGAGTTCGCAGCCCTCGTCGCCTCCCGCCTCACCACTGACGGCATATTTCGGCTGGGCACGGACTGGGAGCCCTATGCCGAACAGATGATGGAGGTGATCAGCGCGGAACCGACGCTGACCAATATGCACGATGGCTTTGCGCCTCGTCCGGCGTTTCGACCGCAGACGCGGTTCGAGCGCCGCGGCGTGACGGCTGGCCGCGCAATCTTTGACCTGGAGTTCCAGCGCCGAGAACTCTAGTCTTCGACGGTCGCGACTCGGGGGAACGTCTATTTCTGTTGGTAGACATCCGGAATGCCATCGTTGTTCTCATCCAGCTGCTCGGCCTCGTACATCTTTTTATAGACCCGGTTGCGGCTTCGCAGCACCACGGTCGCGAGTATCGCCGCGACGAACGAACCCACCAGCACCCCGACCTTGGCGTGGTCGTCCGCGAGGCTGCCCGGGCCAAACGCGAGCTCGCCGATCAGCAGCGAAACAGTAAAACCCACACCTGCCAACAACGCTAGCCCGAATACATCGGTCCACGAGAGATCATCGTCCAAATGTGCTTTGGTGAACTTGGATAGCAGGAATGTAGAGGCAAAGATCCCGATCGTTTTGCCACCGACAAGAGCAAAAATAATGCCCAGAGTCACAGTGTCACCGAGGGAATCACCTAGACCGCTGAAGCCGCCGACGGTGACGCCCGCAGCGAAGAAAGCAAAGACTGGCACCGCGAACCCTGAAGATATCGGCCGGATGAGGTGCTCGAAGTGCTCTGCTAAACCGGGCCCGGCATCCGGTCCGCCCCGTGCTTCGCTGCGCATCACCGGCACCGTGGCCGCAAGAAGCACCCCCGCAACAGTGGCGTGCACACCGGATGCGTGCACCAAAGCCCAGGCCGCTGCTGCTAACGGAAGAAGCAAATACCATGACCTGATTCGTTTTTGGACAAGCACAGCGAATATTCCGACGGGCAGCATCGCCAGCAGAAGCAGCGGAATCGACAGGGTTTCGGTGTAGAAAACGGCGATGATGGTGATGGCGATGAGATCGTCGACGATCGCCAGGGTCAGTAGGAAAGTCCGCAGACCGGACGGTAGGTGAGTGCTGATGACGGCGAGAACTGCCAGTGCAAAAGCGATATCGGTAGCGGTCGGAATCGCCCACCCGTGCAGCCCGTCGGAGTTGCCGAGGTTGAACACGATAAATACCAGCGCTGGCACCGCGGCGCCGCTGATGGCGGCAACGATAGGAATAGCGGCCCGCCGCGGTTCCCGCAGGTCGCCGGCCACAAATTCGCGCTTGAGCTCCAGCCCCGCGGCAAAGAAGAAAATGGCCAGTAAGCCGTCAGCAGCCCACTGCCCCACTGTCAGGCTCAGCTTCAGGCTCTCCGGTCCAAATTTAAAGTCACGAATCGTTTCGTATGCCGCCGACCACGGAGAATTGGCCCACACCAACGCGAGAATGGTTGCCAACAAAAGCAAGCCACCGCCGACGGTTTCACTTCGCAGGATCTGTGCGATCCGCTTCGCTTCGCTCGCGCTGCTGCGAGAAAAAAACTTCGCCTGCAGCGCAGGCAGAAGCGCCGGCAAGCCCTCCGCTTCGTTCTGCGATTCGGGGGTGTGGACGCTGGGGGTGTTATCGCTGTGGGTGTTATCGCTGTGGGTGTTATCGCTGTGGGTGTTATCGCTGTGGGTGTCGCCGCTGGAAATATGGCGGGGTGGATCTTGTTGCGTCATAAGCGTTCCTCTGGGTCGTCAAAACAATTGCCGACCAGACTTCCCGGCTCACCTATACCTACTTTACCTGCAACTCACCCTCACGCCGGACGGGATGATGCACCGCACTTGCGGAAAATCGCCGCAGAATCAGCGACCGCGAGTAGCGTGATCGGCTCACACCTGTTGCATATCGGCCAAAGTCCAGCAGACTGACACCATGTGCGGCAGATACGTATCCACGGCGAGCGACGGCGAATTGTTCTCGATCTACGGGACTTTCGCGCCCATCGATGACGCCCCCGCCCCGTCTTGGAATGTTGCACCCACAGATTCGGCGCGCGTACTCCTCGAACGATTTGTCACCGTCGAAGGTGCTGGCGCAGTAGGTGCTGGCCCAGAAGGTGCTGGCGCAGAAACAGTGCGCCAGGTGCGGTCCCTCCGGTGGGGACTGGTGCCATCGTGGTCGAAGGATGCGAAATCCGGCGCGAGAATGATCAATGCCCGGGTCGAGACGATTCTTGAAAAGCCCGCCTTCCGGCAGGCTGCTCGCAAGCGCCGCGCCATCGTGCCAGCTGCTGGCTACTACGAATGGCAAAAATCCGACGACGGCAAGGTCCCATTTTTTCTGCACTCGGCCGACGGGGGCCTCCTTTCCTTCGCCGGCCTGTACGAACTCTGGCCTGACCCGAGCAAACCTGCCGACGCGGACGACCGCTGGGTGTGGACATTCACGGTGATCACCAAGCCGGCTACAGACGCACTGGGGTACGTACATGATCGAAGCCCCGTGATCGTGCCCGGCGACTTGATCGACTCCTGGCTCGACCCGGCCATCGACGGCAAAGACGAAGTCGCTCAATTAATCACAGCAATCCCAGAGCCGCACTTGGTCCCCGTCGTAGTGAGTTCGCGAGTGAACTCGGTGCGAAACAACGGGCCGGGCCTCATCGAAGAGGCAGCGCCGGAAGCTGGGCAACAGGAGCTCTTCTGACAACCGACTGCTAGAGCAACTAGCCGTGCGCCACGCACTCTCGGTCGAAACCTGCAGCCGCCAGTACCTTGTCGGTTTCTGCGCTACGACTTACTGCCAACACACCCGGGTTAGCAGTCGCGGGTAGATCGATCACGCTCGCACTGCTGCCGACTATTTTCAGCAGGTCGAACAGACTGGTTGACGTGTCGGTCACTACCTTTCCCGACAATGTCCATGCCAGTCGCTGCAGCAAGACGGGGTCTGTGCTGCGGTCGTTGATGGATGTCCGGATAGCGGAGAAAAGCTCCCCAGCCCAGCTAGTTCGCTGCGTGGCTCCATCGGGAACGCCTACCCACACGCCGTTTTCAAGGTGTTCCGGATGACGCGAACGCGCCAGAGCCAGCGCCTGCAGCCCGGTCAGCGTGATCGATCCGGCAGCGGCAATATCGAGGCCGGTTACGACATCGCGGGTGGGGAAATCGATCTGCACCGTGACGCCCCCCAACAAATCGACAAGAGTGATGAAGGCGCTGAAGTCAAAAATGATGAGGTGGTCGGCCGGTATGGAGAGGTCGCAGAGAGCATCCACCAACACCTGTGGCCCTCGAGTGAGGCTCAGCGCTAACCTTCCGATGCCAGTCGAACCCCAGCGCAGCAACATATCTCGCGGTATTGACAGCATCGAAGTGCCAGCGTCGGTGCGGTGAATCACTACCACAATGTCGGCACGCGAGCTCGGCACGTCCGTTGCGCTCCCCACGCCTTCCGCGCTCAGCCCGGGCGGTAACGCCGCCCGGGAATCCGACCCGACAATGACCCATGTTTCCCCGGGTGAGCCGCTCGGCATCACGACGTCGACCTTGCTAATCCTGGCCTTGATCAGCATCAGATCAGCAACAAGACCGGTCACAAAAATGAGAACCACCACCAGGAAGATGTGCGGCCATCGCCGTTGTGGCTTCAATCGGCGGTGCGACGTCCGCCCCTCTTCAGGTGCAAGTGCGGCTTCTGCGGGTGGCTCCGCACTCAATTTTTCCTCCCGTCGACATCGTTGACCCTAACCGGCCACGACTCCTGACCGAGGCACTGCCGACGGGTAGCCTTACCGGGAAGAGCGAAGAGCATCGGCCCGCTCACACACAGCGTCAGCAGAGGGAGTCTTGGTGGGCGTCATGAAGTCCGCGGCGGGCACGCGCCTGCTCCGCGAGACAGGCTCCGCACTGCGACTGGGGTTGAACCAAGCAGTGCGGCGGAACCTGCGCGGGGTATGGGTACGCGGGGATCTGCCCGCCTCGGGGCCCGTCGTCTGGATGTCCAACCATCACAGTTGGTGGGATTTCTTTGTTGCCGCTTCCGCGTTGAAGGCAATGGGCAGAAGAAGTGGCGTTCTGATGGAAGCGGCCAATATGGGTAACCGCGAGCTCTTCCGCGGCGCCGGCGTTCTAGGTACCGACGAATTACGCCGCACCACCCACGCTTTTCGTACGCATTCTGTGCTCGTCGTCTTTCCCGAAGGGGAGCTTTTCCCTGCTGGCCCTTTGCGTCCCATCAGACCGGGGGCCGAATGGATCGCCAACCGCTCCGGTGCGCAACTCGCCGTTGTCGCTACCCGCGTGGTGCTGCGCGGGCAGCAGGCACCGGAGGCTTACCTGGATATCCTCGGTAACGACACGCGTGCCCACCCTGAATCAGCTCCACCGCCGGATGCGGGGGCGCTGCTGCGGGAAGGCCTTGCGCACCTGGATGACGAACTACAGAACTCAGACCCCAACGTCCCCCTGCCCGGATTCGTCAAAGTGGTTTCCGGGGTCCGAAGCTGGCAGGAACGGCTGAACAAGCACGGGCTGCTGGGATGAGGGTGCTCCGCAGGGCGATCATGCTGTTCCTGTCGGTAAAACTGCTGACACTGCTCTCAAACCTGTTCGCATTTCCCACGCTCAGGCGTAGCAGCAGCACCAAGACATCCGCCTTGCTGATACCGATGCGAGACGAAACTGACCGACTGCCGCAGACCCTGGAGGGATTACTCGGGAGTGGCGCCACCACCACCACATTTCTTGATGACCAGTCGTCCGACGGAACCGGCCAGATGGTCGAAAGCGCTCTGGCTGCAACCTCTTTCAGTAGTGGGAAGGTGATCGTTGGCACCGCCCGCCCGCAGGGGTGGACCGGCAAAACGTGGGCGTGCGCCCAACTTGCTGACAGCGTGCTGCTCACCGCCCAGCCAGCCGCCAACCCGCCTTCGCCGAGCGGTGCGTCGTTGCTTGAAATAGGCCCCGTTGCGCGTCATAGGGCACCGCTCGGCGAGACTTTGGCGCCATCGGTGAATCAAACCGCCGCACCGGACTACCTCATTTTTGTCGACGCCGACATCTACCTCGCACCGAACGCCATACCGGCCATCATTGCCGAAGCAACACGGCAGTCAGCCGACGTGCTCTCCATCTTCCCGCGCCAAGTAACGCGCACGTGGAGCGAGCGGGCACTGGTACCGCTCGTCAACGACGTCCTGCTCTGCTTCCTGCCATTTGCGCTGCTCAAAGCGCCGGTGAAACAAGCCGCCACCGCCAACGGCAGCGTGCTGGCCTTCCGCACCGCCGCGTACGAAGCACTCGGCGGTTTCGCTGCGGTCAAGGGACACACGGTCGAAGATGTGGCGATGGCTCGTCATACCCGACAACGCGGCCTGAAACTCGGGCTTGCCCTCGGCGGCGACCTTGTCAGCACCCGGATGTACACGGGCTACCCCGACATCATCACCGGATTCGGCCGCGGCCTGGTCCCGGCAGCTGGCGGCAGCCGCGCTGCTGTGCTCGCAGGGTGGGCCTGGCACATCCTGGCTTACACGTTGCCACTCCTGCTAATCCGACGCGGGCCATGGCGTTGGGCCGCGGCGCTGGCCGTTGTCGAGCGAGCACTAGTAGAGGCCAAATCCGGCACGCGCGATTGGCCGGCCGCAGCATTGATCGGCCTGTCGCCGCTTGCCGCCATCCCGGTTGTCGCGCAGGCGATGAAGCGCGAACAAAACTGGAAAGGCAGGGCCTACCGGTGAAGTCCACCCGGACGACCGGATCGTGGCCGTCTCCGCGGACTAGCCGAATGTTCGGGCACCTACCGCGCTGGACCGGGAACTCCCTCGCCCTCATTGAGGAGGGCGCCCGACTCGGACCGGTTTTTTCCCTCCAACTGTGGCGACCTGCGGTAGTCGGTTACAGCCCTGACTGGAACCGCTTGGTACTCGGCGATGCCGCGGGGTTTCGAAGCGGCGGCAGTCTGAGCCAGCTGTCCCCCTACCTCTCCGGCGGTGTCGTCGCATTGGATGCGCCTGCGCACCGCGGCCGCCGCGCACTGATGAATCCGGCCTTTCACCGCCGCGATATCGCCGCCCGCTTCGCCGAACCTTTGCAGGAACTCATCGACCGGAGTATGCCGTCTGGCGACTTTGATGCGAGCCAGTGGTCGAGCGCGCTGATGCAGAACATGATTCAAGAAGTGTTTGTTGGCAAGAGCTTCCCGGAAAAGGTGCTGCACAATTTCCTCAAGCCGCTCGACACCCCGATGCCGGGTCCGTTACTGCGTAGGCCTTTCAAGATTCGGCGCATGCAATCGGCACTACGCACCGCGCTGAACGAGGCCGACCCCACCACCCTTGCCCCACTGTTCGGGTCGTTGGAAGGCGGCGTCGAAGAAGCGCGGGTGGCGATCGCCGCGGCATACGACACCACCGCCCACACACTGGCTTTCGCACTCTGGGAGCTGGCTGCGCGCCCCGACCTTCGGGTGCCCGAACTGGCAGAATCGGTGGTTCAGGAGACGTTGCGACTCTATCCAGCAGGATGGATCGGCAGTCGCGTGGCCACTAACGACACTGAATTCAAAGGCCGGACCATTCCTGCGGGGATGCTCATTTTGTACAGCCCCTACCTCACGCACCGCGACCCGGAATTGTGGCGCAACCCATTGCATTTCTCCCCTGAGCGCTTCTCGGACCCACTCCCGCCGTGGGGCTACATCCCGTTTTCCGCGGGTGAGCGCACCTGCCTCGGCGCGGCGCTAGCCAGTCTCACGTTGCAAACGGCCGTGAAGGCTTTCGCCGACCGGAGCCTGACCCGCGTCAATGGCGACGGCAGCCCGCGGGGCGGGCTCACCCTAGCGCCGAAAGGACCCCTCGTGCTCACCAGGGGCTCCTAGTGCGTCATTACGCCTATCTTGCTGTGACGCTCGCATGCATCCTCGGGAATTCGTGTTTTGGGTGCGGGTGTACCGCCGGTGGACCCAGGCTGTTGTCGCAGTCTTTGCCGCGGCAACGGATTTCATTTTCTTCTGGTGGGGAAAGCTCGTTGGTGGTGGTTCGACAAGGATGACGTGCCGGGTATTTTCATCGGTTCTTTGCCGCTAGAAGAGTGGCTCTTCTTCGTCGTCATTGCGATGTGCGCGATCATCAGCCTTGAGGCGGTGGCAAATCTCAAGCCGCAGTGGGCGCAGCCGCGCGCGGCGAAACTATGATCACGCTCGGGTACACCCGGTTGGCTGTCCTCTCTATCGTCGTCGTCGTTATCGGTGATAGGTGGTTGGTGCGCACCAGGTTGCCTACCACCGAGTTGTTGTGGGCCAGCTACGCCTTCATGCTTTTCTCCCAGTGCATCGTGGACGGCATTCCGATCGGATACGACATCGTCCGCTACGACCCCCGGATCATCACTGGAATCTGCCTTTTCAACGTCCCCGCCTAGCACGTAGTTTTAAGGTTTGGGCTGATTGTGTTGGTGGCGGTGACGTGGGTCTCGGTGAAAGACAGATCACGCCGACAGCGCAATTCTCCCAGTCCACGCTGGAGTAGTTCGCGTAAACTTCTGACCAGACCAACCAGACAGGTGATCGAGACGCCATGACACACATTGACGAATCCGTTGTCCTTGTCGACCCCGCGGGAAATCCCCTTGGCACCGAACTCAAATCGGTAGTGCACACGTTCGACACGCCCCTGCATTTGGCGTTTTCGCTGTACCTGTTCAACGAAGACGGGCAACTGCTGATGACCCGCCGGTCGCTGAACAAGTTGACCTGGGCTGGGGTGTGGACCAACAGTTGCTGCGGCCACCCGCTTCCTGAAGAGTCTTTTACCGACGCCATCCATCGTCGTTTGCTGCAGGAGCTGGGTACGACGGCCTTCGACATTCGTTGCGTGCTGCCCGATTTCGCCTACACCGCACGGGACGCAAGTGGTATCCGGGAAAACGAGATCTGCCCTGTCTACGTGGGCACCATCGCGCCGGATGCCACCATCGCAGCGAACCCGAACGAAGTGATGGATTACGAATGGGCGTCGTGGCCCGCGATCTGCGCGGCCACGGCCGCGACCCCATTTGCCTTCAGCCCGTGGTCGGTTCGGCAGGTCGCGGAGCTATCGGCTTCGGGGCAGCAAGTTCAGGGGCAGCAAGTTCAGGGGCAGCAATGACGACACTCGCGGGCCGTTCGGCACCCCTGGATAACGACAATAGATCTCGACTGTTGTTGCAGCGCAACGATTTTCTCAAGTTGGTGGATGCGGAACTCGCTACCGCCGTGCAAGAGTTGCAGCAAGAGTGGCGAAGTGTCGAGAACGATGACGGCGTCACCGATATTCTGGGCGAACACGACTTGGTGCACCTGCTCGGCGAGCTCGTCGACTGCGGCGGGAAACGAATCAGGCCACTGATGACGTACTGCGGCTGGCTCAGTGCCGGTGGTCGCGGCCGAGACTCTTCGGGTCCTCGGACGAGCTTTGATGATGTGGTGCGGACCAGCGCCGCACTTGAGCTCCTGCAGGCGTTTGCGCTGATCCACGATGACGTGATGGACGAATCATTGTCCCGCCGCGGTAGGCCAGCCATCCATATTCAAGCCGCCGCCTTGCATCGCGCCGCCAGCGCACAAGGCGACGCCACCCGATTCGGCGAGAGCATTGCCATCCTGGTTGGCGACCTCGCCCACGCTGAAGCTGACCACCTGGTCTCAGAGTTGCCTCGGCCACTGCGCGCCATCTGGCGCTCGCTCGTCGTCGAGCTGGTCTGCGGGCAGCGCCGCGATTTGGTCGGCAGCGCGACGGGCCGACAGGACCTGGCGTACGCCCGATCCGTGTCGAGGATGAAATCAGGCTGTTACACGGTCGAACGGCCCTTGCAGCTCGGAGCGGCTGCTGCCTCGGCTTCGGACGCCGTTCAACGGAGCCTGGGCGTCTATGGCCATGAGGTAGGCGTCGCTTTTGCCCTCCGCGACGACATGCTTGGCATCTGGGGCGATCCCGTTATCACCGGCAAGCCCGCTGGCGACGATCTGATCTCGGCTAAGCCCACCATTATCCTTGCGCTGGCCAAAACCAATCTGATCGCCGAACCGGCGGCCGCAGCCTTGGCCCGCGCCGGCTCACCGGAGTTCACCGCGCGAGACCTGGTCACTGTCCAAGAGGCGATGCGTGAAAGCGGCGTCGCGGAGACGGTGGAAAAAATGATTACTAGCCACGTCGACGCGGCGCTGAGCGCACTGGATCCCCAAATCTTGGCTTATGAAGGCATTGAACTACTTACGCAATTGGCACACGAGATAGCTTGGCGGGAAAAATGAGTCACATCGTAGTAATCGGAGCAGGGCTTGCTGGACTTTCGGCGGCTTGCCGTTTGACGGGTAACGGCCACGAAGTCACGGTGTTGGAACGGGGCGATATTCCAGGCGGTCGGGCCGGTCAACTGCGGCGCGATGGATTTACCTTCGACACCGGCCCCTCTGTTCTCACCATGCCGGATTTGATCTCAGACCCACTCGCCGCCGTCGGTGTGGACATTAAAGATGTGCTGCCAATGCACCGCCTCGACCCCGCCTACCGGGCAAAGTTCGCTGACGGCAGCACCATTCATGTTCGGTTCGGCCACGCAGAGATGCGCGAAGAGATCCGCCGGACGTGCAGCGAGACCGACGCCGCGGCGTTCGACGACTTCGTGGTGTGGCTGCGCGAGCTCTACCGAGTCGAGATGCCGCACTTTATCGACCACAACTTTGATTCCCCCCTGGGATTGCTCGCCAACCCCAAAGCGGCAGCGAAACTCCTTCGGATGGGTGCGTTCTCGCGGCTTGGTCCGTCGATTCGCAAGCGGTTCAAGGATCCTCGGCTACAGCGACTTTTCAGCTTCCAGGCCCTCTACGCGGGCCTCGCCCCGGAGTCAGCCTTGGCCCTGTACGCCGTCATCACCTACATGGACAGCATTGAAGGCGTGTGGTTCCCCAACAGCGGCGGGATGCACGCCATCCCGCAGGCTCTGGCGGACGCGGCCGAAAAGGCTGGCACGGTGTTCCGCTATTCGCAAAATTGCACCGAGATTGTGCGCGATTCTGTGACCGGCGCGGCCACCGGCGTCAAGCTCGACACGGGAGAAGTCGTGGCCGCCGATAAGGTGGTCTGCACCGTCGACCTACCCGTCGCCTACGACACCTTGCTGCCCACCGTCGATTCCCCGAAACGCCTCAAGGGGGCCAACTATTCACCGTCCGCGGTGGTGTGGCACGTCGGAATGCGCGGCTTGCCCGGCCCAGAAGTCGGTCACCACAACATTCACTTCGGCCACGAGTGGGAATCCTCATTCGAAGCGTTGCTTAAGAAGCGTCAGATGATGCCCGACCCGTCGCGGCTGGTCACGATCCCCACCGTCACCGACGCCAGCTTCGCTCCGGCCGGTTGCTCCTCCCTGTTCGTGTTGGAACCATCGCCGAACATGGAAAGCGACATTAACTGGGTCACCGAAGGCCCGCGCATCCGGGACGGCCTGCTGAACTTCCTTGCAGAGCAGGGCTACCCCACCGAGGTAATGACGGAAGAGTTGGTTACGCCGCTGGAATGGGCCGACCAAGGGATGCAGGCGGGAACACCCTTCTCGTTAGCGCACACCTTCGCCCAGACCGGTCCCTTCCGCCCCTCGAACACGGACAAGCGCGTCCCAGGACTGGTTTTCGCCGGCTCCGGAACGGTCCCCGGTGTGGGGGTGCCCATGGTGCTGATTTCCGGCAAGCTAGCTGCCGAACGGATAGGTAAGGCTTCGTGACGGCAACCACCACCGCCGAAGCGCTGCTGGTTAAGGGTTACCGGCAGTGCGCCAAATTGACCTACGCGTATGGCACGACGTACTTCTGGGGCGCGGCGCTGCTGCCGAAACCCAGCCGCAAGCACGTCTACGCCGTCTATGCGCTGTGCCGGTTGGCCGACGATATCGTCGATGACCAGGAAGCAATCGACAGTGCGACCCCGGAGATTTTAGGAGCCCGACTGCAAGGTTTCGTGGATCGTTTCTGGGCAGCGCTGGACGGCGGGGAGTGCACCGATCCGGTGTTGGCTGCTGTCGTCAACACGGTGCGCGCGACCGAAATCGATCCCGAGTGCTTCCATCGCTTCTTCGGCGCGATGGCGATGGATCTGCACACCACCAGCTATCTCACGTGGGATGACCTGCTCGGCTACATGGAGGGCAGCGCGGCCGTCATCGGCGAGATGATGCTGCCGGTACTGCAACCGCTGAGTCCGGCGGCTCGAGAACCCGCGCGCTCCTTGGGTTTTGCTTTCCAGCTGACGAACTTTCTGCGCGATGTCAACGAAGATCTTGACCGCGGACGGATCTACGTCCCGTTGGAAGATATCGAACACTTCGGCGTCGACATCCACTCGCGCAAATCTGACGAGGCGTGGAAGGCGTTGCTGGCCTTCGAGTTACGCCGCAACCGCGAGCTGTACCAGCACGCTGACACCGGGCTGGTTCACTTACCGCCGCGATCAGCGAAGTGCGTGGGCGCCGCTCGCGTTCTGTACTCACAGATCCTGGACCGTATCGAAAAGGCTGATTACGACGTGTTCAGCACCCGGGTGCGGGTTCCGACGTGGCGCAAAGCAACCACCGCCGGGCGGATCTTGCTCCGCGGGATGTCGTAATTTGCCCCTATTTCGCGGTGTCTAGCCGATCTCGATGACCGTCATCCCGGGCCCGCCACCCGGCTGCCCCATTGCCGCTAGAGCCGCACTGCCGTCGGCGAGCCCCACCGTGCGACCCACCAGCAATGACGGGTCGAGCCTCCCGTCAGCGATCATTGCCAACATTGCCGGATACTCCTGCGCCGCCATGCCGTGCGACCCGTGAATCGAGAGCTCCCACGCCACCACCCGACCCATCGGCAACGGCGGCGTGGAACTGGCGCCGAGTAACAGTCCGATCTGGATGTGCTTCCCGCGCCTGCGGAGCGACAGCACTGACGCCACGGCCGTTTCCGCCGACCCCAGGGCATCGATCGAGACGTGCACTCCACCGGACTGCTGCTGAATCTGAGCAGCAGCCCTCGGCGATGACATCAGCGTTATGTCGGCGCCCAAGTTGGCTGCGGTGCGCAGTGCCTGTTCCGAAATGTCTACCGCAATAACGTTGGCGCCCAATGCTTTCGCGATCATCACCGCGGACAGACCCACTCCGCCGCAACCGTGCACAGCAACCCACTGTCCGCGGGTGAGACCGCCATGGGCGGTCAGTGCGCGAAAAGCCGTGGCGAACCTGCAGCCCAGCGCTGCTGCTGTCACAAAGTCGATCGCTTCGGGCAGGGCGACCAGGTTGAAATCCGCCCGATGAATCGCGACTAGCTCGGCGAAAGAACCAGCGTGCGTAAACCCCGGTTGGGTCTGATCGGGGCACACCTGGGAGTCGCCGGCCAGGCAGTATTCGCAAGCGCCGCAGCCGCAGACAAAGGGGACCGTGACGCGGTCGCCCGGCTTCCAGCGCCGAACCGACGACCCAACCTGCGCGATCACGCCCGCAAGTTCATGGCCCGGGATGTGCGGCAGGGCAACCGGATCGTGGCCCTGCCAAGCATGCCAATCAGACCGACACACACCAGAGGCCCGAACCGCAATCAGCGCCCCGTCATCCGGGCAGGCCGGCGGCGGCACGTCCCGCAAGTGGAGTGGAGAGTTGATGGCGTCAAAAACAAGGGCCTGCACCCGTTCAGCCTTTCATGCTGAGCGGAGGCAGGCCCTTGCCTACTGCGCGGGTGTGTTATGCGCGGCGCCGCGCGAAGAGCAGCGCTCCCACGCCCAGCCCGATCAAGAGCATCGACCACGGCACCATCGTGTCGGTGTGGCTACCCGTGGCAGGCAGGTATTTGATCGGAGTACCTGCCATAGTGCTGGGGCTGGTACTGCCGCTCCCACCCTCCACTTCGGAGGTAGACGTCTTTGTCGAGGTGCTCGGGGACGTGACCGAAGGAGACGTTACCGAAGGGGAGTTGAACGTCGGCTGTGTTGTTGTGGGGGATGTGGTTGTGGGGGATGTGGCAATAGTTGTTCCGGTGCTGGTAGAGGTTGTGGTGGAGGTTGTGGTGGAGGTTGTGGTGGAGGTGGAGGTTGTGGTGGTGGACGTAGAGGTTGTCACTGGCACCGTCACCTCCGCCGGGTCGTCGTCCGTAACGGTATTTTCCTCTTCGTCGTAAGCCCGCACGACCGCGGTGTTCACGTAACCCTTGGCTATGGACTCCTGGCACGTAATGGCGAAGGAGTCTCCGGGCTGCAAAGCCTCCGGCAACTCCTGGTCATCAAGGCACGCCTGCAGCGTCGGGTCGGTAAATTCGAATCCGGATAGGGTCTGCGCGCCCGTGTTGGTCACCACCAGTTGCCACTCGGCCACTCCATCCATGCCGACCGCGTAGGTCTCGCCGTAAGGGCCCTCGACAGGGCCCACGGTCTTCTCGAGCGTGATGCCCGAGTCGCCCACGAAGCCAAAGTCAACCGTTAGGTTGGTGTCCTCGTACGGCAATCCCGTGTTGTTCGGGGAGGTCTGGCCCGCTGGTGCGCCGCCAATAAGCAGGCTGACCAGGCCGGACCGCACGCCGCTGATGGCTGGGGTGGCACCGGTGGCCTGGTGATCAACTCCTTCGTCAGCTCCGCTCGCGGGATTAACGACGCCGTCGGGCGCCACTTTGTAGCCTTCCAACGGACCATTGAGCGCGAAGTTGGTTGCGGCCACGTACACGAAGTACGAACCTTCGGCCAGCCCGCGCACAAACCAGCGCCCGCTAGCGTCGGTGACGGCTACTCCGACTGGGGTATCCGTGCCGACGATGGCGCCCGCGGCGTAGACGAGCACGGTGACTCCGGGTACCCCGGCCTCACCGGCATCGGCGCGCCCGTTGAAGTTGCTGTCCAGGAAGATGAAGTCGCCGATCGCGACTTCGCGGATCTTGGGCTGAATTTCCGCATTGAAGTACACCGGCAAGGCGATGTCGCCAAAACGTGCTTCCCAAGAGTTCGCGTAAAGATCACCCGGTTTGGCGCCAGCCGTCGTCTGGAAGTCCAGCAAAATGCTGAAGATCCCGGAGTCCGCGGGCAGGTAAGCCGGTCCGCTGCCAACGAAGCGCAAGGCTGTCACCATCGACAACGTCACCCCTGCGCAGGTAGCGGGGTTTGCATCAGCAACGTCTGCGAACGTGCACGGCCACTGCGCTGATCCCAGTGCCGCAGCTGTGCCCGGGTCCACCCGCCCGTCCAGCCCGGGACCGTCAAGGGCATCCAAGGTGGACGGCGGTGTGGTTGACACCCACGCCACCTCGCCCTTGATCGAAGGCGTGACGGATTTAATGGTGAGGCTTCCGGGGGCGATGATGCTGCCCCGCGTGTCGCCGACATAGGGCAGGATGTCGATTGCATCAAAGCTATTCAGGTCAATCGCGGAGTTGTTGGCGAAATCTAGTTTGTAGGTCGCTACGTCGCCAGCATCGAGCAATGGGGTCAGCGCCGCCTTGGAGATAACTGCCTGGTTGCTGCCGTTGACATTGACCGTGTTAGCTGCCAACGTGCCGTTGTCGTTGAACCCGGCGACCTCGTCCGGGGTCCGGATAGGCAGACCCGACCTGTCCGGAGAGTTGATCGAAACATAGTTGGTGTGGCTTCCGCTAGCCACAGCGCCGCCGATTTGCGCTCGGTAGTTGATGATCGCCGTGGAGAACCATGGCATGTCGCCCATGCTCCATGTCATCACCTGATGCCCGCCCGAGTCGAAGCTCAGCACCGGTTCCGGCGTGGGCGGCGCTGTGGGGTAGGTCAGCGAATCCTGGAAGTTGGCACTGCCCGGCACATACGTGAATCCCAGAGGCAGGGTGTCAACGACGGCGACGTCATTGGTCAGCCCGATGGTGGTGCCGTCGTTGAACAGGTTGATTGCTGACTCGCCAGGTGCTGGCTGCACCACTAGTACCCAAGGGACCGTGTCGCCCACCCCGTAGCTGACACCGTTGTCTGTGTTTCCCTTGCTAACGCGTACTGCACCGTTGATTAAGGTCCACCAAGAAGATTGCGGACCAGAGCTGACGGTGTAAGCGAGCGGCGCCGTGCAGTCCGGGAAGTTGGTGCACGTGGCCGTCTCTACACCGTTAACGCTGTCCTTGAACGAGGCGTAATTCCTCATCTGCTGGCCATTCGGGCCCGCTAGTGGCTCCCAGACAAATGTAAAACCTGCGGACTTTCCAGCCGGAACGGCCTCATTCAAGGTGACACGCGCCATATTGAGATTAGCCGCGTTGACGAGACGGAGTCCCGAGTTCGTGTAGTCGACGTCGGCCGCCGTTACCCAGCCGTCAGCATCGCCAGCGATAGCTTGTGGCGCCGAGCAGTCGTTAGCGGATTGTGCCTGGTACTCCCCGCTATCCGTAGCCGCGATCCGATGAGTTCCCCACGGGCCAATCCCGTATTCGGTCAGGAACGTGCCCACGTACGGGTTGAACCCCGCGGGGTTCGGAGCAATCGGGTTGGTAGTAAAGGGAAGTCCGCCTGGTGTGCCGACGGTGCCCGTCGGAGCGGAGAGGGTGAACTTATCGTTCTCCCACTTATCGCACAGCGCGATGCCTGCCGGGTAGTCGGCCACGCCCGTGTTAACGAAGCCGATTTCGCTGGTGAATTTACCGCCCAGTGCTACGCCGAGGCCTCGGACTTCTGACTTGTAGTACCGACCGCTCACATTCACATCGAGCTGAGTACACACCCCGTTGTTGAGGGTGCTCTCCGTGCCCGCGCCGAAGTTCGACAAGCCAGCGGTATCCGACGGGTCCCAGTTACTCACTCCGGTCCCGGCGACCCAAGGCGATCCCGGATTCGGTGATGAACACAGACCTTCATTGGTGGTGCCGACTGCGTTGCCGAAGTACAACGTGCCGGCGCCGTCACCTGCTGGGAGTGTGGCCGCATCGACGTCGGCGGACGGGATGCGAAGCTGCACCTGCGCCACGCCGTAGTACCCCTGGTGACCAGCCGATAATGCAAACCCATAAGCGTCTTTGGTCGGTGTCGCGGCAGGGCGGTTGAAGTCAGGACTGAAGCTCACAGTGATAGGCGCGCCCGCAGCTGCTTGAACGCAGCTGGCGTTTGCGTTGGCGACCTGGCGGTCGTAGTCGATGGTGCTCCCGAACTGGATGCCGGGGATGTTGAAGGCGGAGATATTCACGTCGGTGCAGTTCTGCACGACGGTGCCGGTGGGGGTGAAGATATCGCTGAAAACTACTGGCGCCGACAAGGCTGTGTTTCCGCGAGGGTCGGTGTCGGCCGAGCGAAGACCGATCATGTACCGAGCGTTAAAACCTGCGGGAAGTGTTTGCGTCGCGGCAGCGAAGCTCGGGACGGCGGCAAGGTCTTTGACCAAATCCCACCGCGGGGCTGCCGAGGTAACGACCGGCACCGATGTCGCCGTCGCGGGGGTGCTCCCAACGTTGGTAACGGTGGCGGTGGCCGTAAAGCTCGCGCCGTCACCCATCGCCACCGGGGCAAACCCTGGAAGCTGAACGGTGCCGGTCGTGGAAGCTGCCAGCGGGCCTAAATTACAGGTGAACCCAGTGCGCGGGTTGAGAAAGGTCAGGCCCTTCTTGCACACGCCAGTGGTCGGATCCGTGGACAAAATGAAAGAGGCCTCGATCAAGGCCCCGTTGGTCAACGACACCGTGAGGATAGTGTCTTCCGTGTTCAACGGGGGGTTGATTGAATAGTCGACGCTGTATTGGACCGTGTCACCTGTGCGGACGATCCCGTTGGAGGCGTTGAGGTCGTCGCCCGGTTCTTGGACGCCGTCACCCGCGACACAAGGGGTGTCGATTGCGTCGGTACCGTCGTTGCACCAGTCCTCGAACGGGGCCGTACCGTCCGTCAGCTTCTGAATCTGCACGACCAACTCACTGGCGTTAGCCGTTAACGGCGCAAACAATTGAAGGCTCGCAGCGACAAGGCAGGTCACCGCCACAGTGATACCCGCGCGAAGGCACACTGTTTTGAGAGGAAAACGAGTTGCGGACACGGGCGACCTCACGTCGAATTAGCGGACTGTGAGAGTGATGTTAAGTCGTTCGCCGGACGGTTAACAGCCCATTCTGGTAATCTTTAGTTTACTCTTTCTGACAGATTGGTGACGGTAAGTAGTCACTAACCTTTATGTCAGGAACCTAAAGGTCGGTGAATCCGGGTCGATCTTCTCGATGTCCATCTTCGCGGCGCTCATCCGTTTCAGCAAGCCCGGAAGGTCGTCAGGTGAGCCGATCTGAATACCCACCAACGCCGGGCCGGTCTCACGATTGTTGCGCTTCACATATTCAAACAAGGCGATGTCATCGTCGGGACCGAGCACGTCGTCCAGGAATCTTCGCAGCGCCCCGGGCTCCTGCGGGAAGTTGACCAGAAAATAGTGTTTCAAACCCTCGTGTACCAAAGACCTTTCGAGGACCTCGCCATACCGCGAAACGTCATTGTTTCCACCGGATACCACCAGCACGACGGTGCTACCGGGCTGCACTTGAACTACCCCGGGATCGTAATGGGTACCCAGGCTTGCCACGGTGAGCGCCCCAGCGGGTTCGGCGATGATGCCCTCACTTTGGTAGAGCGCGAGCATCGCGGTGCAAATCGCGCCCTCCTCAACAGTGACCATCTCAACGCCGCTCTGTGCGATTAGCCCACTCGTGAGAGTCCCGACGGTTCGCACGGCGGCGCCGTCGACGAAAGGGTCCATATTCGCCAGTGGCACCGGCCGCCCGGCGGCGAGTGCGGCCGTCATCGAAGCGGCGCCCGCAGGTTCGACGCCGACGACGCGGATGCTGCCGAACCGCTCCGAATAAAACGTCGCCGTACCAGCCAGCAAACCACCGCCGCCCACAGGGACCACCACCATGTCCGGCACGCGGCCCAGCTGGTTGACGATTTCTCGGGCAATGGTGCCCTGCCCGGCGATGGTGCGCAGATCGTTGAACGGGTGGACCATCGTCGCGCCCGTCTCGGTCACCTCCTTCGCGGCGGCCTCCGCGGCTTCGTCATACGTGTCTCCCACCATCACCAGCTCCACCATCGAGCCGCCGTGAGCGCGGATCCGATCCCGCTTTTGCACAGGCGTGGTGCGCGGCACATAGATGCGCCCCATAATCCCCAGCTGCTTGCAGGCAAAGGCGACGCCCTGGGCGTGGTTGCCGGCGCTCGCCGTGACGACGCCCGCAGCGCGCTCGGCCTCGGACAACTGCGTCATCAGGTTGAACGCGCCGCGAAGCTTGTACGAACGGACCGCCTGCAGGTCTTCCCGTTTCAGGTAGACCTCCGCACCGACCATCGTCGAAAGTCGCTCACAGCGCTCCAGCGGGGTACTGGTGATCACTCCGGCCAGCCGCGCGGCCGCGTCGTCAATGTCAAGGGCGGACAGCTGTGGAAACGGCGTCGCCCATGGCATCGATCGGAAGTCCGGCACCAGTCAATCCTGCCACCGCTGACGGCGCGGCAACACCAATGCCCTTGTCGCGCTGCCGCCTTTCACTATCTGGTCGTGGCTTCTGATGCCACTGCCTGCCATCAGCGCCCCATTGGTGCGCTGATTTACTGCCGCTGGGGAGCCTGTCGGAGCCCTGCACTAGGATTTGCGGTAACGCTGACAGGCACCGAAAGGGGACGCCATGGACGCAATGACTACTACTTTCCTGGTGGTGGGCGGCCTCAGCGTCGTCATCCTGCTGATCTCCGTGGTAATCGGCGACGTAGCGCACTTCGGTGCGGACGCCGACGGGCCATTCTCACTTCCAGCACTTGCGGGGTTCTTCGGGGTGCAGGATTCGGTGGCGCGATCGCCGCCTCGTTACTCGACTCGCTGCCAGGCCTGGTCCGATTGCTGCTCAGCCTCGCAGTCGCTGGCGCGGTGGCTCTCCCACTGGCTTGGGCGGCGCTCAAGCTCGCTTCGACGCTTCTTAACATGCGCACCGACGCCACCGTAACCAGCACGTCATTGCTCGGCGCCCACGGAACGGTAATCACCGCGATCACCTCTGCAGCAGCCTTCGGTGAAGTCCGGCTTACCCTCGGCGGTCACACGCTCAAATACAACGCCCGGAGCCAGACCCCATTGCCTGTCGGCACCACGGTGTACGTCGTGGATGTCCCTAGTTCCACGTCGGTGGAGGTAGTTTCCACCGCCTACGACGTGCCCGGCGCGGCTGGTCCCGGCGCGGGCGGTCCCGGCGCGGCCGGCTCGCACACCACCGAACCAGGAGCCAGCGCAGAACTTACGTAGTACCGAATGCTTGAAGAAAGAGGTTCGAATGAGTCCTATTTTGCTTTCCATCATCGGCGTCGTTGTTCTGATCGTCCTATTGGCGCTGCTGATTCTGAGCCGCATCAAGGTGGCCGGGCCCAACCAGGCGTTCCTGGTCACCGGAGCCAAGGGACGCTCCGTGACGAGCGCCTCCGGTGACGTATCCACCGACATGTCGGGCCAGAAGGTCGTGATGGGCGCCAGCGTTTTCGTACTGCCCGTCGTGCAGAAGTTGCACGTCATCGACCTCTCCAGCAGGCGAATCCCCGTCGCCATCCGCGGCGCGGTCTCCAAACAGGGCGTCAAATGCGACCTCGAAGGGGTAGCCATCGTCAAGGTCGGCGGATCACAGGATTCGATCCGCGCTGCAGCCCAACGGTTCCTGAACCAACAGCAGGGCATTGATATCTTCACCTCGGAGGTGCTGGCCGGCGCACTGCGCTCCATCGTTGGCCGGCTGACCATTGAAGAAATTATCCGCGACCGCGCAGCGTTCGCCTCGGCCGTCGCGGAAGAAGCCGAAGCATCGCTGACCGGCCAGGGCTTGGTGCTCGACACGTTCCAACTGCAGGATATCCAAGCCGAAGGCACCTACCTGGAAGACCTCGGCCGCCCCGAAGCAGCTCGCGTGGTCAAAGAAGCAGCCATCGCGGAGGCCCGCGCCAGGCAGGCAGCCGAGCAGGAACGTCTACTGGCCGAAGAAGCCATCGCCGTATCCAACCGGCAGCTCTCCCTCAAGCAGGCAGAGATCCTCGCCGAGATCGACGCCGCCAAGGCGCAGGCTGCGGCCGCTGGGCCTATCTCTAAGGCGGCTCAAGACCAGCGCGTTCTGGCCGAGCAGGAGAAGGTAGCCCAAGCCACGGCAAACCTGACCGAAAGGCAGCTCGATACCCAGGTCCGCCGACCCGCGGATGCTGAGCGCTACCGGATCGAGCAACAGGCAGAGGCCAGCAAAAACTCCGTCATTGCCAAGGCCGAAGCCGACCGGCAAGCGACCATTGCGGGTGCGCAGGCAGCCGCGGAGCAGGCCAAGCTTTCCGGTGAAGGTGAACGGGCGCGCCGTAGTGCGCTCGCTGACGCCGAAGCAATCGAAGGCGCCAAGAAGGGGCAAGCCGAGCAGCAACGACGCACCGCTATCGCGGCGGCGGTCGAAGCCGAAGGCGCCGCGGAAGCATCGGCGATCCTTGCCCGCGGAACCGCTGAAGCAGCCGCCATGGACGCCCGGGCTGGCGCATTCAGCACCTACGGCGAGGCAGCAATTCTTGACTTGTTGATGAAGGTGCTGCCCGAGATCGTTCGGGCAGCCTCGGCGCCATTGTCGAATGTTGACAAGATCTCGATTATTTCAACGGACGGCGCTTCAGGATTGACGAAGACTGTTGCCGCCAACGTGGCTCAGGGTCTTGAGTTGTCGAGCGACCTCACCGGCGTCGATCTCAAGGCGCTGCTGACCAAACTCGGCGGAGCAGCAGCGGGCGGGGTGACCGGAGCAGGCAAGGGGTCTAACGCAGGCTCGCATGCCGCCACCGGGCCCACCACGATCGCCGTCGAAGACAAGGCCTGATTCTTCGATGCGGGCTCCCGGTTCACTGGGGCGGGGCGAGAATCAACAGTGCCCACTGCCCACGAACCGAACAGGAATCAACATCGCCCCGTTCGAATAAGTTGACTTAGGTGCCACTTCTTGCCAGAATCAGGCAGCAACCCGAAGGAGCTGCCTGTGCTCGCACAAATGCGTCAAGCCCGGATTCTGGAAGAAGTGCACCGCAGCGGCGGAGTGCGCGTCTCCAACCTCACCGATATCCTCGGCGTCTCCGACATGACGATTCGGCGCGACCTCGAGCTGATGGCCCGTAAGGGACTTCTCGCCAAAGTGCACGGTGGGGCCACCGCTGTCGACACAGCCTCCGCTGTCGAACCGGGATTTGCTGCCAAGAGCGGGCGCGAAACCGCAGAAAAGCAGGCGATTGCTGCCCGCGCAGCATCGCTGGTCCGTCCTGGGATGGCGGTGGCGATAACGGCGGGAACCACTACGTGGACGCTCGCCACCCACCTCGCTGCCATCGCTAGTCTCACCGTTGTTACCAACTCGCTGAAGGTCGCCGAGGTCCTGTACGCCCAAGGTCGACCAGACCTGACGGTGGTACTCACCGGCGGTATCCGCACGCCCTCCGACGGTTTGGTCGGCCCTATCGCGGTGCATGCCATCAAAAGCCTGCATGTCGACATGGTGATCATGGGCGTTCATGGGATCGACGAGCGAGCTGGCCTCACCACCCCGAACCTGCTCGAGGCGGAAACCAACCGCGCTTTTGTTGATTCTGCCCGTCGGCTCGTCGTCATCGCCGACAACACCAAGTGGGGTGTGGTGGGACTTTCCCAGATCGCGCCGCTGGACGCTGTCACCACACTCGTCACCGACGACCGCCTCGACGCGCACGCCGTCCGAGTCCTGCAGGAGCGCGTCGGAGAAGTGATCTGCGTGCCGCGCGTCGATGCGGGCAGGCCGTTCAGCGCCAGCGAACTGGACTCGCACCACCATGGCGGGGCGAATGGCGAACCGGCTTACCGCGTGCACTAGAACACCCTGCCCCACCTCAACAACTGCTCCACAACACCACATCCCCTGATCAAAAGGCGAGCCACCCCTTGACTCACGACAGCACCACCGCCAGCCGCGTAGCCAGCATCTTCCCGCCGGAGGTCATTCCCACCAAGATGGCCGATGGCCGCGACCTCATCTACTACGTCGACACCGAGGGTCCGACCGAGATCCTCGAAGATGCGCGCGATATCTCGCCCGTCATCCCCGCGTCGGTGGCGCGTTACGACGCACTTGTCGGCGAATGGGTGGGCATCGCTGGCCATCGCCAAACACGCACCTACCTACCGCCGGCCAACCAGTGCCCGTTGTGCCCGACGACTCCCGAGTTCGAAACTGAGATGCCCTCACCCGACTACGATGTCACCGTCTTTGAGAATCGCTTCCCCTCCTTCGCCCCCATAGGCGCCAGTACTGCGCCCGAGCCGCTGGGCGCCGATGCGTTGTTCATGGAAATCCCTGGGAACGGCCGCTGCGAGGTGGTCTGTTTCACCTCCAACCACACTGCGCTGGTCTCCGACCTGAACCCGGTACGGATTGGCACCGTCATCCAGGCCTGGGCCGACCGGACGGAAGCGTTGGGACACATCCCTGGGTTGGAACAGGTTTTCTGCTTCATCAACCAGGGCGCAGAAATTGGTGTAACGCTGGCCCACCCGCATGGTCAGATCTATGGCTACCCGTTCGTCACCCCAAAAACAGCCGCAATGGTGCGCCACGCGGACGACTACAGGGCCCGGACCGGCGGCAACTTATTCGGCGATATTTTGGACCGCGAGATTGCCGACGGCAGCAGAATCGTTGCCAGCAACGAACATTGGGTAGCCTTCGTCCCGTTCGCGGCTCGTTGGCCCGTGGAGGTCAGCATCTACCCGCGCCGCCAAGTCCCCGACCTACCCGCCACCAACGCAGCCGAGCGGCTGACTCTGGCCGCGATCTACCTCGAAGTGATGCACCGTATGGAAGGAGTGTTTGATGACACCATGCCCGCCATCACCGCCTGGCATCAGGCCCCTGTCAATGTTGGCCGCGAGGAGTTCTGGCTGCATATGCAGATTCTTTCTATCCGGCGGGCACCGGGGAAGCTGAAGTACCTGGCTGGAAGTGAGTCCGGGATGGGCGCCTTTGTCAACGACATCACCCCCGAATCCGCCGCCCAACGTCTCCGCGACGTAGTTCTTACACCGACCGAATCAGGGGCTCAGGCATGAGTAAAACTCTCGTCCTTGGCGGCGCTGGTTATATCGGTTCGGTGGTGACCAGGTTCCTGATCGAAGCGGGCCACGACGTCATGGTTCTCGACGACCTCTCCACCGGGCATGCCGATGCCTTACCCGCAGGGGTCGATTTCACCCACGCCGACATCTCGGCCGCCGGCGAACTCTTCGCGGCGCAACCGTACGGCGCGGTTGTCCACCTGGCAGCAAAATCGCTCGTCGGCGAGTCTGTGGTGCACCCGTCAAAGTACTGGCATACCAACGTGATCGGGACCCGCGCGCTTCTCGATGCCATGACCGAGCACCAGGTGCCACGGCTCGTCTTCTCCTCCACCGCGGCGGTCTACGGCGAACCCGAACAAATCCCTATTTCTGAAGATGCCCCGACCAAGCCGACCAATACCTACGGGGCGACCAAGCTCGCGGTCGACATGATGATCTCAGGCGAGTGCGCCGCCACCGATCTATCCGCGGTCTCACTCCGATACTTCAACGTCGCGGGCGCAGCCAAAGGCGCCGGCGAAAGGCACGGCACAGAAACGCATCTCATTCCACTCGCGCTTGACGCCGTTGCCGGTAAGCGCGACAAGCTCACCGTCTATGGCGATGACTGGCCCACCCCCGACGGCACACCGCTGCGCGATTATGTGCATGTTGCCGACCTAGCGAGGGCCCACGTTCTCGCCATTGGCGCAGCCCATCCGGGAGAGCACCTTATCTGCAACCTGGGTAATGGCAACGGTTTCAGCGTCAAAGAAGTGGTGGCCGCCGTCGAGCAGGTCACCGGAATGAAGATGCCCATCGCTTACGGGCCAAGGCGTGTCGGCGACCCTGCCCGGCTGGTCGCGTCCGCGCAGCGAGCCAGCGAACGCCTGGGGTGGCACCCCGAACTCGACCTGACCACGATGGTGGCCGACGCCTGGGCATTCGCCCAGAGTCGGCCGTCAGCAACAGATTCCGGAGATACTTCGCTGTGACCACCTCGCACCTGTATACCCGCGCTTATGGCGCAGCACCTGCCGGGCTGTGGTCAGCACCCGGCCGTGTCAACCTTATTGGCGAACACACCGACTACAACAACGGCCTGGTAATGCCGTTCGCTATCGATGCACGCGCGCACATGGCCGTCGGACGGGCCGCTGGCCAAGAGGTCAAAGTTGTTTCAGCGCAACAAGATTTTACGGTCCACTCGTTTCGCCTGGATGAGATCCAACAGGGTAGTCCGTCTGCCCGGGGGTGGCCTGGCTACGTGTATGGCGCGATCTGGGCGCTCCGTGAGGCAGGCTACCCGCTGGCCGGTGGACTGAACATCGCGATCGACTCCTCCGTACCGGTGGGAGCTGGGCTGTCCTCATCCGCAGCTCTGGAGTGTGTGACAACTCTGGCAGTGTCTCAATTGATGGGTATCGATCTCACCCAGCGCGACGTGGCGCTGTTGTCCCAAAAGGCGGAGAATGATTTCGTGGGGATGCCATGCGGTCTGATGGACCAAATGGCATCGAGCGCATGCACCGCGGGCAACGTCCTATTCTTTGATGTCCAGGCCCAGACCACGGAGCAGGTTCCGTTCGATACCGCCGCCGCAGGGCTGTCCCTGCTGGTGATTGATACGCACGTGCACCACCAGCTCGCCGACGGTGAATACGCGAAACGTCGTCAGTCCTGCGAGCAGGCCGCGGCCGAGCTCGGAGTCCCGTTCTTGCGAGCCGTTGATCTGGCCGGCCTCGATGCTGCCCTGGCGCAGTTGAGCGACGACGTGCTGCGCCGCCGGACTCGCCACATCGTCACCGAGAATGCCCGCGTTGCCCAAACGGTGGAACTGTTGCGCGCCAGGCGATTCGACGGGGTGGGTCAGTTGATGGTCGATTCTCACGCCTCCATGCGCGACGATTTCGAGATCTCCGATCCCGCCTTAGATTTAGCTGTTGAGGTATCTCTGGATGCAGGCGCGGCAGGTGCCCGGATGACGGGTGGCGGCTTCGGCGGATCCGCTATTGCGTTGGTGGAGACGGACCGCGCGGAATCCCTTTCGGCAGCCGTGCGGGCCGCCTTCGCCGCGCAGGGCCGGACCGCTCCGACCATTCGCTCGGTGGCGCCAAGCGAGGGAGCGCGACGCGACGGCTGACCGAGCGCAGCGGCCGACCACGCCACTGCCACTGCCACTGGCAGAGGCTGCTTTAGCTGGGCGGCGCGGTGGTGGCGCGGTCAATAAGAACTGTTGCTACCTGGATAGTTTCGGGCTCACGCGACGGGCCGCACTTCATCAGTTTCAGAAGAAGCTCGGCTGCCAGTTCACCTTGGTGGCGCACCGGTTGCGCGACAGTGGTGAGGCCGAAAAGGTAGGAAAGGTCATGGTCGTCGACTCCGACCACGGACAGCTCGCCAGGTACCGACACCCCCATGGCCCGCGCCATGTGCAGGATGCCCATGGCGATTTCGTCGGATGCCGCCACGATCGCCGTGGGGTGCTCAGCCTCCTGCCACAGCTGCACGAACGCGCTCTCCCCACCGAACACGCTGAACTCCGCGGGCAGAATCCAGTTCGCGCGGGGTTCAATACCCGCCGCTCTCAAAGCCTTCTCGTAGCCCGCCTGACGATCGGGAGCCACGGGGAAGCCGAACATGTCGTAGGGGTCCCCGCCAAAGAACGCTATTCGGCGGTGGCCCAGGGTCAGCAAGTGCTGCGTGGCCATAATTCCCACCCGGACGTCATCGACGCTCACGGAAGAAAAACCGGGAGCTGCCGGCCCCACCGTGACGAGTGCTGAGCGAGAGGCTTGCAACGCTTCGGCTTCGGAGTGAGAGAGGTTGACGGACAACGCCAGCACCCCGTCCACACGCTTAGAAAGCACCCGCGCGTCGATGGTCCGCGGCCTGCTCGTCGACGTACCAGCGGCATAGAGCACTAAGTCGTAGCCGTGGTGCGCCACCACCTCCTGAGCACCTTCCACCACTGCATTGAAAAACCACCGAGAGATCCACGGCACCAACACGCCGATGGCCTTGGTCTTGCCGGTGGGAAGGCTGGACGCCGAGGGCGACGCGACGTATCCCAATTGATCTGCTGCGAGCCGGATGCGCTCGCGGGTGTTGTCCGAGACGCCTGGAAGACCCCGCAGTGCCCTGGAAACTGTGGCCGGCGACACGCCGACATGGGCTGCTAGATCAACGATTCCACTCATCCGGCGCGGCCCTTACTGAGCCGCGCCGGATGAGCCGAATCGAAAGCTGTCACTACGGTCAGCCCTTGACTCCGCCGGCGAGCAAGCCGCGGACGAAGTAACGCTGCAGGGCAAGGAACACGATCAACGGCACAGCCATGGAGACGAATGCTCCGGCGGCAGGCAGCTGCCAGTTCGCGCCCTGCGTTCCCGAAAGCTCGGCAAGCCGCGCAGTCAACGGGGCAAGGTTCGCGCTCGGGGCGAACACGATCGCCACGAGCAGGTCGTTCCACACCCACAGGAACTGGAAGATGCCGAACGACGCGATTGCTGGCACCAACAACGGCAGCAGAACCCGGAAGAAGATCTTCACGTGTCCCGCACCGTCGACGCGAGCGGCTTCGATGATTTCCCGCGGGATCTCCTTCATGAAGTTGTGCAGAAGGAAGATCGCCAGCGGCAGACCAAAGATGGTGTGGGACAGCCACACCGGCCAGAAGGATGCCGCGAGTCCCCAAGCAACATACTGGCTTTGCAGCGGAATCAAGGTGACCTGGATCGGCACCACCTGCAAGGCGAAGATTGCCACGAAGAGGAAGTTGCGGCCCTTGAACGGAATCCACGCAAATGCATAGGCCGCAAGCAGCGCCAGCGCAATCGGGATGATCACGGCGGGAATAGTGATGACAAACGAATTCAAGAAGAACGAGCCGAGACTGCTCGCCCCTCCGGTGAGGACCTTGTCGTAGTTATCCAGGCTGAAGCTTGGATTGGTGAAGATCGTCCACCAACCGGTCGCCGTGGGACCGGAAATGTCCGCGGGCTTGCGGAACGAAGTGATAAAAAGGCCCAACGTTGGAAGGGTCCACAAGATCGCCAAAATGATGGCAACGGCCGAGGCCCACGGCGAAGAGAGCTTGGTCTTCGCGTCCGAGGCACGCTCGGACGCCTTGAGTGCCCTCCGCGTCATGTTTGATTCTTCTGGCAAAACCGGCGCTATCTGCGTCATCGCATACCCTCCGAAATCCGCATCTGCCGAACGTTGTAAACAATGATCGGGATAACGATGATGAACAGCAGCACCGCGAGGGCTGCAGCGATAGCAGGCTGGCCACGGGTGAACTGTTGGGTGTAGAACTCGTTCGCCACCACAGACATTTCCTCGTTCGACCTGGACATGGTCCGCACGATATCGAACGATTTAAGGCTGGTCATGGCGATGGTCGTAATGACCACCACCAGGGTTGGCCTAATACTGGGAATGGTGATGCTGCGGAAAAGTCTCATGCCCGACGCACCGTCAATTTTCGCGGCTTCGATCACGTCATCCGGGATTCCCTTAATGGCTGCCGACAGCAGTGTCATGGCAAAGCCCGCTTGGATCCAGATCATGACGACGATCAGCGCAAAGGTGTTCCACGGCCAGTACCGCAGGAAGTCGACGGGGTTGAGCCCCAGCCAGACCAAGACCTGGTTCGCCAGGCCGATCTGGTTATCCACCACGCTGGGGTCTTTGAAGTCGTAGACAAAACCCCAAATGATGGACGCACCGACCATAGAGATAGCCATCGGCGTAAAGATCAGCACCTTGGCGAATTTCTCAAAACGGCTCCGGTCGATGATTACGGCGTACACAAGCCCGATCGCCGTGGCAATGAGCGGAACGAGGATGACCCACATCGCGGTGTTGAGCAACACTTTTTGCAGCGCGCCGTCGGAGAAAATCTTTCCGTAGTTACCGAAACCGTAGAAGTAATCTTCCTTAGTCACCTGCCCGGTACTGGGGTTGATGATCTTTTTCCCGTTGTCGCCGAGTGCGTCTCTCGTAGCCGTGAAGGAAACCCACAGCGTGCGCAGAGCTGGGTAGAACAACCCGCCGCCGATGACCAGCACCACGGGCCCTAAAAATCCGCCGACCACGAGCCAGTTGGGGATTTTCGGTCGATCGACTGCAACGATGATGGCACCAACGATGAGGGCAAACAGCAGGATCGCCACCACCATCACCGAGATTTTTTCTACTGCAGTGGTTGGTCTTAAAAACCAATCCCAAAATGAAGAGCTGAAATCAAACACGCCCACACCACCTTCCGCGCTTTGAGAAGTGTGAAAGATGAGCCCCGCCGCTGAGGGTTTCAGCAGCGGGGCTCACCGTCATCCGAGCAAGATCAGCTCGCGGGCCAAGAGGCTTCGATCGTGTCGAGGACCGACTGGCTGGACGCGTTATCGCGGACCCAGGTCGTCATGCCCTTGAAGAACGAGTCCGAACCGACCGCGGAGGGCATCAGGTCAGAGGCGTCGAAGCGGAAGACCGTCTTCGGGTCTTGCAGGATCTTTGCCGAAAGCGCATCGATCGGGGTGGTCAGGTTGGCAACGTCCAGGCCCTTGTTGGCCGAGACCCAGCCGCCGCCGGGAGTGGCTTTGGCCTTCTCGTTAGCCCACGTGTCGGAAGACAGGTAGGTCTGGAACGCCTGGACCTCGGGGCGGTCGCTGAAAGCGGCAACGAACTCGCCGCCACCCTCAACAGGCTTGCCGAAGTCTTCGCTGATTGCGGGCAGGTAGAAGGCGAAGACGTCGCCGTCTTCGGCAATCTTGGTGCCTGCCGGGAAGTTGGCAGCGTAGAACGATGCCTGACGGTGCAGGAAGCAGGTACCGGTCGCGACTCCGAGTCCACCGTCTTGGAACTTGGTGGCGGCAATCGAGGCAACGTCGCCGATTCCGGCATTCATGTAGGCAGGGTTACGGACGATTTCGCCGACCTTCTCCAGCGCGGCAACAACCTTGGGGTCGTTGAACGGGATTTTGTGGCTGATCCACTGGTCGTAGACGTCAGGTCCGTTGACCCGGAGCATATAGTCCTCAAGCCAGTCGGTCAGCGTCCAGCCGGTGGCTACACCGGACTCGATACCGGCACACCACGGCTTCTTGCCGTCGGCAACGATCTTGTCCGACAGTGCGATCAGCTCTTTGTACGTGGTCGGGACCGTGTAGCCCTTTTCCTTGAAGACCTTCGGGGAGTACCAGACGAACGACTTGACGTTCGCGCCGAGAGGGGCAGCGAAGAAGATATCGTTGACGGTGCCGTAGCTCTTCCAGTCCTTACCGAACCACTTGTCGACGTTGTCGGCGACAGACTTTGGTGCCGGCTTCACGGCGCCGGTCTCTTCCACCAGCGTCTTCAGCAAACCTGGCTGCGGAATGAAGGCAATATCCGGCGGGTTTGCGGAAGAAACGCGCACCTTGAGCTGGGTCTCGAATTCCTTGGAACCTTCGTAGTTCACCTTCACGCCGGTGCACGCTTCGAAGGCTTTGTACGAGTCGATTTGCGGCTTGTCTTCAGGCGCCACGATGGAGGTGTAGACGCTGACGGACTTGCCGCTGATGTCCGCGAACTGCGACTTGAGAGTGTCGCACCACGCGGCATCCGTTGCCGCGGGGGCTCCGGACGAGCCGGCTGCGGAGCCGTCCGTCATCGCCTCTGAGGTCATTGCCTCTGATGTCATCGCTTCGGAGCTGCCAGCCGATGTTGCAGCCGCAGCCGTACTCGATGCGGCAGGGGTGGCTGCCGTGTCTGAACTGCCGCACGCGGACAGCAGCAACGCTGTTGCCGCCGAACCTGCGATCAGTGCTTTTCTTACTGAAGTCATGGCCATTCGGGCCGACCTCGCTTCCTTTTTTAGGACCGGCGCGTGAGAGATTTCACACTGCCAACACCCAATAGAAAACGTTTGCGTAGCTGTTTGGCAACCCCTAGCCGGTAATTAGCGGTAACAATTGCGTAACCCAGCCCGTGGGTTCGCGCCGCGGGGAGGCCCTACCGTAGGGATCACGTTCCCGTACTGGCAGCTGGGAGTATGTTTCGTCCGAATTTTGTGTGCACCTGGCACGGCTGCGCCGCTTCGGGACCGCCGACCCGCACCGCGACCATTTCGGCTCTCTAAGATCACGGATTGTGAAGATACTTTCGATCCAGTCGTCCGTGGCGTACGGATACGTCGGGAACAGCGCTGCAACATTCCCCTTGCAACGGTTGGGCCACGAGGTATGGCCCGTGCTGACGGTGCATTTCTCCAACCACACGGGCTACGGCGAGTGGCGTGGCATCGTGATCGATCCGGCCGTAGTCGCTGACGTCATCGAAGGCATCAACGATCGCGGCGTGTTGGGTCAAGCAGATGCCATCCTCACCGGCTACCAAGGTTCTCCCGGCGTCGCCGAGGTGGTCTTGGCCACCGTGGCCCGCATCAAGGCCCTCAATCCGCGGGCTGTGTACTGCTGCGACCCGGTCCTCGGGGACGTGGGCCGGGGCTTCTTCGTGGCGCCCGGAATCCCCGAACTCATGCGCGAACTCGTCGTGCCCCACGCCGACATCGTCACCCCCAACGCGTTCGAACTCGCCTACCTCGCCGGTCTACCAAGTACCACCGACGACGCCTATGTCCCGGCTCCGTTCCGTGACGCCGCCTCCGTACTCGCGGCAATCGACGCTGTCCGCGCGGCAGGCCCCACGACGGTGCTCGTCACATCCGTCACCCATGACGAACTCGGCGCGAACGAGATCGCAATGATCGCCTGCGACCCCACCGGGGCGTACGAAGTGCGAACCCCGGAGCTTCCGCTATCCGTGAACGGCGCCGGCGACGTCACGTCGGCTCTGTTTCTTGCTCACCTTGCGGCGGCCGGGATCGAGAGCGCCCTCGCCCGTGTGGCGTCATCGGTGTTCGCCATTTTGTCGCTGACCCTCGCGGCTGGGTCCCGGGAGATAAAGCTGATTCAAGCCGCTGACCAGATCGCTGAACCCGCGTGCGAGTTCACCGTGACGCGGCTTCGTGAGGCATAAAACCTCAGAATCGCTGTAGGCAGACGCGGGCTAGGCCGAACGGGTTACTCTTCGGTGAAAGCATGTCGATGGGATACGACGGGGGCCAGATGCGGACTGAGCGCAGTTCTGTTCAGGCACGACAGCGGCTAATCGCGCTGATCTGTCTGCTGCTCACCGTCTCCGGGTGTACCGCCGTCATCTCCGGCCGGGGCAGCGGCGACACATCCGTAGCTGCGGCGCTGGCTGCCGATCTTGCAGCGGTTAGTTCCTCGGCCCGCTCGTCAGCAAGCTTGGCTTCCAGCTCGGCCGCAAGTTCTTCGTCCAGCTCGGCAGCAAGCGCGGCGGCAGAAAGCTCCGCTGCCAGCGTGGCGGCTTCACTGGCCAGTGAAGCCGCAAGACCCAAGGTTCGCCCAAGTAGCGTTGACACCAGCGCGCTTTTCGAATCCATCACGAATGCACTGCTGGTTGGCAATCGTGAAGCATTCCTTCTGCACTTCACCTCAGAAGCGCTGGTACCGGCCACATTCTGGTGGGACAATATGGCTGCCATCGGGATGGACGGAGGCGCGGCGAGCACGTATTACTCAGACGCGGCGATGATCGATGTGGGCGCAAATGACGTTGGTACGGTGCGACAAGTGTTTATGGGCGCGCACTTTCCCGGCGACGGAGCTGACGAGTTCAATAACCTGCGTGTGTCCACGACCGCCTACAGCTGGGATGTGGCTGCCAGCTTCGATCCAACGTTTGAGGTCACTTCGTTAATCGTCACCGCGTGGACCTCGCTGAGCAACGCTCCATGGGACTGCAACTGCGCGTTACATGTCGCCAGAGGGGTATCCGGTGTCGTGGCCTCCCTGCCCGACGATGCAGCATTCGCCGACGAGATCCTCAATTATCAAGATCAAGGATATGAGTGGCTCAATAATTTTATGACGTTGAGCGCGCCCGAGATCGGCGTGCCCGCAGAGGTTGTCACGTTTGCTACTGCGAATGCCGACCGCCTCTACAACTGGTTTCGGCCACTTTCTGACGGCACCGCAGAGGTTCCCGTCGACCGTAGCTTTGTAGCGGCGGTGCAGGCGACATACAGCTACTACGGCTTCAACCCGAACCTGGCATGGGCTGTCCCCAACACCGCGCCGAGAATGGTGGTGGGCAGTGACGTTCTCGACTTCGCCGATCCCGTTGACGTCCTCGTTCACGAGCTCGTGCACTACTCACTGGGCAAGTTCCGCAACGAGGAGTACTGGCCCTACACAGAGCCGTATTTGGCCGAGGGCGTGGCCGAGATGATCGAGCAGGTCTATGGTTTCACGACTCCCGCCGACGCCGTGGCGGGCGCCTGGGTCGTCGGCCAACCTCGGCAGGCCACCTCGATCTCGGCAAGCCTTCTCGCAGAGCTTTTTGACGGCTCCCTCCCCACCAGCGACGAAATGCGCAGTGGCAGCAATAGTGTCGTCAATTTTTGGTACGACATTGCCGGCTCCCTCTATAACTATTTAGCCCTCACTTACGGAATGCCCGCGGCGTTGAGAGCATCGGTGTGCGCCTACAAAGAGGGCACAGTCCTCGGTTGCGTCACCGACGATGCCGGAGTTCGCCTCTCCGAAGCCGACCTCACAGCGTCGTGGGCTCAATGGGTGCGCGCCACCTACGGCTGACCTCAGTCGATCTCGTAGACCACTTCCACTTTCGCGTCGACTTCACCCTCGCCCGGAGCAACAGGCATGTCTGCCAAGCTTGCTGCCCGCATCATCGTTATCGGTCCGCCTCCTGCTGATCCAGGGATCTCGGACACCGAAATAGCCTGTCCCAACTGGCGTCCCACGAGCTGGGCATAGTGTTCGGCTTTATTCTTTGCGTCAGCTATAGCCAGAGCCCGAGCTTGCTGCTGCGCCTGCGCCGGGTCCGCGGCGGAGAAGACGAGGCCGTTAAACCGCACTCCCTCCACCCCGGCGGTTGCCACACTGCTGAGCAGGCGGCTGAGCCCGGAGAGCCCTTGTAGCACAGCGAGAAGGCCTTGACCGCAGGAGAATCCGAGCATCCGCTCCTGGCCGTCTTGCCAGCTCAATTTTGGCGCCAGATGCATGTTCGTGGTGCGGACACTGCGGGAATCAACGCCACCGTCGGCGAGCAAAGCCAGCACTGTTGTGGCAGACCCCGCCGCCGCCTCGAAGGCTTGGCTGGCCTCGGAGCGAACGATCTCAATAGCGAGATCTACCGCGACCTGATCCGCCGCAATTTTGACGCGGCCCTGTCCGGTAACCGTCACGCTGGGGTTCATGAGTTCTCCGCTGGATCTGGATGTGCTGGCGATGTGTGCTGACTCAGAACAGTTTTCATCATGGCTAACAGCGCGTCCACCGCGGGATGGGTCGGTGGATTCTTTGTCGCAAAGTACACGGGCAGGTCCGGCGCACCGCGAAGCGGCAGATACGTCACCCCCGGGTAGCGATGCAGCTCTCCCGTCGCCGCAGCCGTGACGCCCACCGCTCGGCCGCTAGCGATCGCACTGAGCCAATCGTCAGTATTGGCAACGGTTATCGTTGCTGGCGGAGACTGAGGGGGCCACAGATCGAGCGTGGTGCTCCCCGACGCCGGATTGATGGCAACGGTTTCCCGCGCTAAATCTTCCAATGTCACCGACTCGGCGGCTGCGAGGTAGCTCTCCGAAGGCACCGCCGCGATCCGGCGCTCCATCATCAGCAACTCTCTCGTCAGGTCTCGATAGGTCAGGTCTTGATAGGTCGGGTCTCGATAGGTCAGGTCTTGATAGGTCGGGTCTCCGCGTATCAGGGCGGCATCCACGCTGCCTGCGGCGAGCCCCGCGGTTCGTTCGTCACAACGCAGCAACTCCAGCGGGATGTCCGGGTTGGTGCGGGCCCAGCCGCGCAACAACACCGGCGTCGCGTTACCCAGCGCAGACCACGCATATCCCAGCCGCAGCGGCCAGGTACCCCACCGCTCGGGATCAGTGGCGTCCTCGAACGCGGCAACGGCCGCAGCAGCCCGGGCCTGGAAGCGTTCACCCGCGGGAGTCAGGTGCAGGTGATGGGTGGAGCGGTCCACGAGCGAGAGCCCTACCTGCGCTTCGAGTTGGATCAGGGTGCGGGATACCGCAGGTTGCGTCATATGTAGCGCGGCCGCCGCCGCCGTCACGGTGCCTTCCTGGGCAATAGCGAGGAAAGCGCGCAAGTGACGCAATTCGATGGTCATGTCCTGAGAGCATATCCACTACCGCTGAGGCATTATTCTTTGCGGCGGCGGGGACGTATTTTTGACGACATGACCACGCCCCCCGTTCCTGTCGCAGAAGGCGGACCGGCGGGCGCCGGATCGGCGGGATCCGGGCTCGGCCGTTGGCCCGCCGTCGCAATGGTTCTGGGGAGCGCAACCTCCACCCACCTTGGCGCTGCCATTGCCGTCCTGCTCTTCGCGCGGGCCGGCGCAGGTGGGGTGGTGACGTTGCGCCTGGCAGGCGCCGCCCTCATCATGATGCTGATCTGTCGGCCTCAGGTCCGCGGCTACCGACGCTCGGACTGGGCGGTCGTCATCGGCTTCGGGGTCGCTCTCGCCGGGATGAACACGCTGTTCTACCAAGCCATCGACCGCATCCCGCTAGGCGCAGCCGTCACCATCGAAGTGCTCGGGCCGCTGACGCTCTCCGTGATCGCCAGCAGACGGGCGATCGCGTGGCTCTGGGCGGCCCTGGCACTGGGCGGTGTGATCCTGTTGGGCGGGGCCGGATTTGATGGTCTCAATCTCACCGGCGTGGCCTTCGCTCTCGGGGCCGCCGCCGCGTGGGCGGCGTACATCGTGCTCAGCGGCAGCACCGGGCAACGTTTCCCGAAGGCGGATGGCCTAGCGCTGGCTCTGGTAGTGGCCGCCGTCTTGACCCTGCCGCTGGGTATCACCTCGAGCGGCAGCGCCATGTTCGCGCCAGCAGTGTTGGGCCTGGGCCTTGCGGTCGCAGTGCTGTCGTCGTCGCTGCCCTACACGATCGAACTGCTTGCGCTGCGGGCCCTTCCGGCATCAACCTTCGCGATCCTGGTCAGCCTGGGGCCTGGAATTGCCGCCACCGCTGGCTACTTCATCCTCGATCAACCGATGAACCTGATAGACGGCGCTGCCATCGCGCTGGTAATCGCGGCCAGCATCGGCGCTGTCCTGACAACGCCTGCGAAGCAGGTGTCCGCCGACATTGGGCTGCCGGTGCCGTAGTTCTCTCGCCTCAAGACGTCCAGCGGTGCCTTATGACGCCTAATCCGGCAGTTTTGCCGGTGTACCGTACCGCTCGGCGAAGAAAACGGAGCGAGAGCGGAGGGCGGCAAAAAGCTGGCGTACCCGGCGTCGGCGGGACCTTCGACCCTGGACGTTCCGTCAATGCGAGACGACGCTGGAGGTTGCGGCTCGTTCAGGGCAGCGCTGACCATCTCACCGAGGAGTCCGCTATGACGCTCACACCATCAGCCGCCACCAGGATCAACGTCATCGTCGCCGGGGTCGACGGATCGCCGGAGAGCAATGTCGCGATTCTCTGGGCCGCAGCGCAGGCCGAACGCCGCGGCGCGGAGCTGCGCCTCGTCCACGCCTACACCGAGAGTGCGGCGATGTACGCAGGCCCGGGCCTCATTGCCCCATCCATGACGGAAGCCACCACCGAGTGGGCGATGAATATCCTGGCCTCGGCGAAAGAGCTTGTTGTGGCTGGATACCCCACCCTCGCCGTTACTGCGCACCTGCATCATTACGATGCCAGCTCGTCATTGATCTCCGAAGCTGAGCATGCGCTCATGATGGTCGTCGGCACCAGCCACCGAAGCCGTCTCGCCGAGCTGATGCTTGGGTCTGTCGTAAACCGCGTCATCGGCAACTCCGGGTGCCCCGTCGTCGTAGTGCGCGGAGCTGAGAATCTCCCCGCCGACGGACCCGTCCTCGTTGCACTTGACGGCAGTGTCTGCTCCGATGGGGCGCTCGCGTTTGCGTTTGAAGAAGCGTCATTCCGCGGCAGCGAACTGGTAGCGGTCAGGGTCTGGAACGAGCCTGGCCTCGAGCGTTTTGCAGGGCTTTTTCCGCTTCCCATCGACAGCGCCAGCATCACTGTCGATGAGCAGGTCCGACTCGCAGAACAACTCGCGGGCTGGTCGGCAAAATACTCGGATGTGACGGTCCGGCCGCTAGTTTTTGGTGGGCACCCGGCCGAGACGCTGCTCCGCGAATCGGCGAAGACGTCAGACCGCGCGGCCGCATCGCTGATCGTGACCGGCAGTCGCGGCCGAGGCGGGTTTGCAGGCCTGCTGTTAGGCTCGACCAGCCAGACGCTGGTCACCCACGCAGACTGCCCGGTGGCCGTAGTCGGTTTACAGGAGTAGCCCCCTGGGCCGTGCGATGAGTGCCCGCCGAGACTGGCGGCATTTCAGGGTCGGGGCAGCACCGGCGACACCGATTCGATGTTCCCCACGGTGAACTCTCGGTCGCCGCCACGGAGATAGCAGAACGCCTCGATCCAGCGCCCGTACATCCCTGATGGCCTGATGGCGCGCGAGGTGTAGCTGCCGTTCTTATCCCGATAGTCGATGACGACCTCACTGTGGTTTTCTAATGCGTAGGCCAGCAACTCCAGTTCCGCCTCATTGAGCCCCGACCCTTCATTCACCAGTACCTGGGCCATCGGCGAAATTTCATCAACGCCCAGTCGGCCTAGGAGCGCGGCTGCGAGTGACTCCGGGGTGCTCCGACTGGGGCGATGAGGTGCCTCCCCGATGCCTTTGAACGCAAGGGCAAATGCAGCGATTTCGGCCCGAGAAGCAGCCGCGTCCTGCTCTGCGCGGACGATCACCGCCGCGGTGGCATCGCCGGGCATCGGGAACAGTCCGGCCTTCCGGAGCAGCGCTATCGCCTGAGTCGACTCCACCTGCGCCACAAGGACAGTCGGAGCAATCTTCGCAAGCCCCAACTTGATCAGCGACTTGGTATGCAACATTTCATTGATCAGATTCTCCTCTGCGACGATGCAGCATGCACCCTCGTGCACCTTGATTTGCCCGTGCCTGCGCGCCACATCGTTGATCAAGTACTCCAACGGCTGAGGAATCGCACGGTCGGACAGGGACTCAAGGCCAGCCAGAAGATTCTCGGCGCTCCATCCCGCGTCGAGGGCGGCCCGCACGCTGCTCTGATTGAAGCGCCAGACCTGCGCGGCACCAAGGGTTTCGCTTACCGAGGCCGCCGCGAGCAGCTTCGCCGCAGCAGCGCTGGGCTGCCCCGAAACCACTGCCGTCAGGTCCGACTGCAGGGTGACGGTGCCTGAGTCCACGACCAGGATGACGCAGGCTCTTTCCGCCAAGTCCGCTACTGCGTTGCACTCGAGGAGATGTTCGCCCAGCTCCGTCAGCATGTCAGAAGCGGACAATCCCAACAACTCTGACTCCACGAGGCTGGCAGCTACCTTCACGTCCAACTCTGCGGGGGAGTACGGCTGCCACGGAACCAGCCACCACAGATGGGAGCGCACGGAGTCAAGCGAAAGCCCTCCCTGCGCGTTTTTCAGTAAAGCTCGCCGCAGCTCGCCCGCGGGGCTCGACTGCGGGACCGGCGGCGACACCTCCTGCCCGTCAACAGCATCACGGCTTGTCGGGCAGAAATCTAGCTGCCACCAGGACCTGGCCAGTTGGGCCCACCTTGCGCCGACCTCAGCCTCCCTCCAGCCTAGATAGGTGCCACTGGGGGTGTACCCCTGGTTGGTTGTCGTCAGCAGGCCAGCAGCATTCGCTAGATCGAGGCAGAGCCCTACCTCAGGGGCGGAGATACCCATTCTCGTTGCCAACCGGGCGATCTCGCGCTTTCCAACACCCCCTTTCTTCAACTCCGCCAGCGGCGTAGCGGCGGTGCTATCGAGCAGAGTTGTTACGCGCCTGACGATCTCAGTTGCCGCAGCCGCAGCCGCAGGACGCACCGACTCGGCGTTCGTTGGCGCGGGAGCGAACTGTGGCCTGCCGTGGATTCGAAGGGGTGTCTCTGCCAGCCACAGCGCCAGTGCCACCTCCCTCGGCAGCTCCACCCCGTGGTTCGCTTCAATCAGAAGGCCGCAGTGGATGAGGTCCGCGACGTCGCGAGAATTAGTCCCGAACCTAACGCGGCTATAAAACGCGTCGATCTCCCCCGACCTGATGTTGCGGATACATTGCAGCAGCGGTCCAGGCAATTCTTGGATTTCTGCGGTCATTGCAGAAAGGTCACTCATCCGTGTGACGACGATTTCCACAAGTTCCGCCTTCCGCAGACCCGTCGAATCGCGGAACGCCGAAACGGCAGTGCGAACCGACTCGACCGATGCTGTGACGAGTATTTTGCGGATCGGTCGGCCACCCCCCACGCCTTGTAGCACGCTCAGCGTGAGGATTTCGGGGAGCAGAATGGCGTCCCCCGCTGGCCAACATAGACCCAGTGCTTGCAGGCTGGCACGGACGCGCTCGACCTCCGCGGGTGCGGCATGCAGCAGCGCTGAGATTGTCTCCACGTTCGCCTGCTCTCCCAACAACGCGATCGCTGTCGCGGCGCTCAACATGTCCCCATTTACCGCGCACAGCACCGCGGCCACCGACCCCGGACCACACAGTCGCTGGGCGAGCTGCACAAAATTGCGCGGGGCAGGCTCGACGAGCACGTCTGGTCGACGGGCGAGCAAGTCTTCTAAACGACGACGGGGCAACGACTGCAGGTGCTGGGCGAAACTGTGCTGGTTCGTCATACCTACAATTGTGTCAACTCTTCCTATCCCCCTCGCGCAGACTTGGACAGGGTGCTGTTCACTGACACCATGCTGGCGCCCACCCCGTTCACAGGTTCCTCGCGTCACGGACCTACCGGAGGCGGCTCATGACGGTGCAGAGTCGGTACATCGACATCCGGGATTCGCTTCGGACACAGCTATGGCCGGTGCCGACCGTCGGCATCGTTCTCGCTCTGATTGTCGGCGTGGCACTGCCAGAACTGGACCGGGCAGTCGACGACTCGCTTCCCGCCAGCATCAGTGCCTACCTCTTCGGCGGCGGAGCCTCTGCGGCGCGAACAGTCCTCGACGCGGTTGCGAGTTCCCTCATTACCGTTACTTCCCTTACCTTTTCGCTCACAGTCGTGACGCTGCAACTAGCGAGCGGACAGTTTTCGCCGCGGCTCCTGCGAACCTTCACTCGCGATCGCTTCGTCCACTTCACGCTCGCGCTTTTCCTCGCGACATTCGTGTACGCGTTGACCGTGCTGCGCACCGTGCGCAGCATTGGGGAGGAGCAAGCCCAGTTCGTCCCGCAACTTTCGGTGACGTTGGCGTTCGTCCTCGCGGTCGCCAGTGTCGTCGCGCTCGTGTTGTTCCTCGCTCACCTTGCCCGCGAGATCCGGGTTGAGACGATGCTGCAGGGGGTTCGCAAGGATGCGATCGCCGCCGTCGTACGGCTTCTGGCACCGGGTGAGGGGCCCGATGACGACGAAACGTCCGACATGGCTGCCTCTTTCAAAGATTCCGACCCGATCCTGGCTGACAAGTCCGGCTTCTTGACATCGGTCGACCACGACGGTCTGTGCGCGGCGGCGTCCGAGATCGGAGCAGTGGTGCTCATCGAAAGATGGCCCGGCGCGTTCGTGGTTGCTGGCACACCGATCGGCCGCTCCCGGGGTGTCCCGAAGAATCCAAAAGAGACTGTGGCCGCTTTCGAGGCCGCGTTGAAGAAGTCCCTCACAATCCGCAACGAGCGCAACGACACCCAGGACTTCACGTTCGGCCTTCGGCAGCTCACCGACGTCACCACCAAGGCGCTATCTCCCGGCGTTAACGACCCGACCACGGCGATCCACTCGTTGGGACACATTTCGGCGTTGCTCTGCGAAATCGCTCGCCACGACCTGCGCCCTCAGCGGTGGTACGACGATGACGGTTGCCTGCGCGTCGTTTGCCTTCAGCCGGGCTTCAGTGACATTTTGGACGAGGCGCTCGCGCAGCCGCGGCGCTACGGGGCATCCGATCCGGCGCTGATGGTGCGCCTGTTTGAACTGCTCCGCGAGGTGGGGTGGTCGGTTCGCACTCCCCACCAGAGAGAGGCGGTCACTGGCCAACTCGCGAGGTTGCGGGCTACAGCCGCTGCGCAGGATTTCGACGAGGCGGAACGTGCGCAGTTGGGGCGGTGCGACGTGCAGGTCCAACAGGCACTTCGTGGTCTGTGGGCCGAAAGTTCGTAGGCGGGTCCTCGTACTCCTCTACTACTGCGCGAGATCTACTGCGCGAGATCTACTGCGCTAGGTCTATGAAGCGGCTGTAATGCAGTTGGTGCGCGACGGCGATGGTCATGGTTTGGCCGTTGCGATGCTTGGCGACAATCAGGTCAGCCTCGCCGGCGCGAGGGTCGTCTGCCTCGTGAATATCGGGACGGTGAACCAGAATCACCATGTCGGCGTCCTGCTCCAGCGAACCTGACTCACGAAGGTCAGAAATCAGCGGGCGCTTGTCTGTCCGTTGCTCGGGGCCCCGGTTCAGCTGCGAAATGGCGATCACCGGAACTTCCAGTTCCTTGGCCAACAGCTTCATCTGCCGAGAAAATTCCGAGACTTCCTGCTGACGGGACTCGACCTTCTTCCCCGACGACATCAACTGCAGGTAGTCCAGCACAATGAGCTTGAGGTTGTTGCGCTGCTTAAGCCTGCGGGCCTTCGCGCGGATCTCCATCATCGTCATGTTAGGGGAGTCGTCGATAAACATGGGTGCATCGGAGATCTCGCTCATCCGGCGGACGATCTTCTGCCAGTCGTGCTCCGACATGGTGCCAGCTCGCATCTGCGACAGTTTGATCTGGGCCTCAGCGGACAGCAACCGCATGGTGATCTCGGTTTTGGACATTTCGAGTGAAAAGAACGCGCTGGTCATCCCATGTTTGACGGACGCATTCCTGGCAATATCCAAGGCCAGTGTCGATTTACCCACACCGGGCCTCGCCGCAATAATGATCATCTGGCCTGGGTGGAAGCCGTTGGTCAGTTTGTCGAGATCGGTGAATCCGGTGGGCACTCCTGACGACATTCCGCCGCTGCTTTGGATTGCGTCGATCTCGTCCATAGTCGGCTGCAGGAGCTCCTCAAGGATGACGTAGTCCTCGGTGGTGCGCCGTTCAGTGACCTCATAAATTTCGGCTTGCGCTCGGTCCACGATCTCGTCGACGTCGCCACTGCCGCCCTCTTCGGACCCGCCATAGCCGAGCTGGACGATCTTGGTGCCCGCCTCAACCAAGCGGCGAAGCACTGATTTCTCACTGACGATCTGGGCGTAATAACCGGCGTTCGCCGCGGTCGGCACGGTAGCCGTCAAATGGTGCAGATATACGGCACCGCCAGCGCGAGGCAGCGTCCCGTGGCGCTCCAGCTCGGCGGACACAGTGATGGGATCAGCGGGGTCGCCACGCGAATACAGATCCAGGATCGCTTCATAGACCAGGGTGTGGGCGGGCTTGTAGAAATCGCGACCCGTCAAGATCTCGGCGACGTCCGCGATGGCATCCTTGGAAAGCAACATGCCGCCGAGGACCGACTGCTCCGCCGGCAAATCCTGCGGGGGCTGGCGATCGAACGCCACGGGGGCCGATGCGTTGCCTACGCCAGATTTGCGGGATGAAGACCATTGCTCTTCCGCGCTCATCTCATGCCCTCCCAAGTCACTGTCCGCAACGCTCGCAAGCACGTTGTTGATGCGTCATCTTGTTGTATCGCGCTGCACCGACAGGCACGGGCAGAGCGCCAACAGCTCCGCCTAGCTGCCCGCCGAGGCGACCGTCACGCTACGAAGCCTCACGGTAAGCCGCGGCATCTTCGGGGCCTAATGACCCTGGGGATGGCCTTGTGGACAACCTGGGGATAAGTCTGGCTTTCGCCTAGTGGATATTGCTGGCCGTTTGTGGATACCGTGGGGAAATCTCTCACATGTTTACACATAATCCCAGATCACAGCGCTGACGCGCCGCTGGGAGATTGTGGATAGAAATTGATGACAACCCGGCGGCGTGGCGCGATATGTGACGTCGGCGTGTCGCTTCCAATACCCTTCACGCTCTAAAAAGCAAGATGGCACCCTCATAATTCGTCCCATCGAGGGTAAAGATCCGGGCAAAATTCCCACTGTGGGACAGGAGTTACCTACGCTGCACTGGGCACTGGGCAGGCCACCCGTTGGATACCGCGATGCTCACTATTGGCGAGGGTGGGATGACGCACTCCCGGTCAGTGAGAGCCTTCTGGTTCGCCGGCCGAGCCACCCTGTTCGTCGAACTTCATTTCGGCTTCAAAAATGTGGTTCCTGCCCGCGCTGAGTTGTTCTCGAACTTTGGTGTCCACGGCTTTGAAGACGCTGTAGTACTGATCGTCATAATTCTCGACGATCTGGAAGGTCCACATATCGCGCACCACATCCCGGCCCACCAAGACGTCTTCGATCTCGTCAGCCAATTCGGGATGGCCGGCTTTGCGCAACGCCTCAATCCCGTCCTGCAGATTCAGATCCGCCATGCCGCTCATCCGGTGGAACTGATAGAGCATCCCGCGGGCGTTCTCAATTATTTCGAATGCGGCGGAAATCTTGCCCACCGCTTCCACTTCGGCGTCTGTCGAACGGGCAGGGCGTTCGTGGAAAACAGGTCGGTCGGGGTGCTTTGCCGAGCCGTACAAAGCCCGTAAATCCTGGTCTACAGCGTTGTCTGACTGTGGTTCTTGTGACACCGTTTCTCCTCTTGCGCGTCCCTGATCTTTATCGGGTGCAGCGACTTTAAGGCTTCCGGGTAATCGGCCCTGGATCGATGCAAAACCCTCATACCCGCCCCGCGCAAAAAGCAACCCTGACGAGGCGTCTAACCGTGCCGCCCGCCGTGCCGCCCGCTGGTGAAGACGTCGCGAACGAGCAGCCCGTAAGCCCGATCAATGGGGTCACGGACCCTGTCATTCGCATCGCCGCCGTCATAGATTGTGTCGGTGACTGTCGTGCCATGTGGAGTGGTCACCGTCCACCGCATCGGCTGCGCCACGCCGCTGCGGCTTAACTCGTCCGCGAGAGCCGCGGTGATCAGCTCCGGATTCGCAATGGACGCGCTGAAGCCGCTACTGGTTTCGAGTTGGTACATAGCCCCTCCAAGTGGGTGCGGTATCGCAAAACCGGTACGGCGTCATTCGGTGCGCATCTTCTCGAGCCGGGTCAGCGCAGGAACGGCTGGCAGCGTCGCGGCAGTCACGAGGAGTGATGCCAGCACGGCAGTCACCCCAATCAGCAACGCGATCAACCAATTCGGGGCGAAGGCGGGGGTGATGCTGGAGCCGGACAGCGAGTTGGTCGCCGCCGACGCGTAGAAGGTGAGGAGTGCTCCGACCGCGATGCCCAAGATCGCTCCGGTGACGGCGGGAATCATGGCTCCGGCGAGGATGGATCTGGCGATCAAGCCTCGCGGCGCTCCGGCGGCGACCGCCAATGTGAGCGTCCGGCGCCTCTCCACGAGTTGCTCTACGGCGACGACAAGCAGCCCGAGCAACGCCACCAGCAGGGTAAGACCACCGCCGAGGATGAGGCCGGTTTGCAGCGTGGACGTGAGTTTGATCGTGGGACTATCTGCCGCCCACTCTGAATTCCCTGTGACTTCCGCTCGAGATCCGAAGCCACCGACGACATTGCGGAGTTGGTCGACCGCATCGGCGCCCGTCGCGCGCAGCGTGAAGTACGCGAACGAATTGGCCAAGACGCCATCGAGGTTCGGCCCAATCGCACCCTCGGTGACTATCAGGTACGGCGCGAACGGGTTCATCGCGTCGTCTGGTTGAGCGTCGCGGATCACGTCAGGCAGAGACCACGAACTGCTCGATCGATCCACTGCGGCAGAGGCACTCAACGTGGCGCCGGGGGTGATGGGATCGCTGCCGTAAGCACCCACCCGGAAGACGTCGCCGTCACGACAGTCTGTGATGCCGGAAGTAGCTTCGATCTGCGGGCACGTGGCGACGAATGCCTCAAAACTGCTGCTGTCAGGGTTGGCGCCCAGCCACACGTAGCTGCCAGCGGTGACCGCGGTGACCCCCCCACTTCGCTGGAAAAGCGCTGTGAGGCTGGCCATCTCGGCTTGAGTGGCACCGTGGACTTGAATCTGAAACTGATTCGGGTCGCGGTCTGCATAACGACCAGTGTCGACAACCGTGGAGGTCATCGCGAGCAGTGCCTGAAAAGCTATGGCCGCTGCGACTACCACCGAAATTCCGGCAACTGATCGCGAAGCGGCGCCAATGTTGGACTGTAGTCGGCGGATGGCGAGGTGCCACGCCAGCCCTGCCGAGGGCAGGCGGTTCGCTACGACGGCCAGCAGGAGTGGGAGAAGTACAGGCACCAGCAGCAGTCCGAGCACAACGGTGCCACCGAGAATCGCTAACCCCACCGGACTGAAGCTGACGAGAATGCCCGTCAACTGGATCGCGATCAACGCGAAGACAATCAACGCGAAGACAACGCGCCAGCCAGGACGCGCACTCTTGCCGGACTTCTTGTCGTGCCTGGAAGGCCGAACATTGCTCACCACGCCTGCGGTCGCGATTACGGGCACACCAACGACGATCAAGGCGGCCAGCCACGGCTGCGGGCTGATGTCGGTAGTGAAAAATCCATCCCCAGCCACCCTGATCCACGGGGCCGTCCGGATGACGAAGAACCACGCTGCCCCCAGCAGGACGCCGGCCACCGCCCCGACCAGCGTTTCGCCGGCGAGGACGCGACGCCGCTGCGCGCCGGTGGCACCCATTAATCCTAAGACCGCGGATCTGCGATCGCGTGTGCCCGACCCCAACCGCGACATCAACGATACGAAGATCAGCAGCGGCACCAGTACCACTGCAGCCCCGGTAACCAGCGCAGCCCGCGTGAGGTCGCCATAGACGTCGCCGTTATAGCCATACCTCCAGTCCTGCTTGCCCCAGCCAGAACTGAGCCCGTGGTAGCCGCCATCCTGATCTGCGACCGACGAGGGTGCTATGCCGCGATAGAAGCGAAGGTCGGTCGGCGAGGTCAGGCCCGATTCGTCGATCACGGCCGCCACCGGCTCGGTGAACCTCGGGCGCAGGAGGTAACCGTCGGTCGTCACGAGCAGCTTCAGCAATGCGGGGGAGACAGCCAGCGTTCCCGGCGCCGGGAAATGCGTAAGCCCTGGTGGCGCTGCTGCCCCTGATTCGATCGGCGCAACGTCGGCGCCAGTGACGAGCAGGCCGCGATATGTCTGGGTGTAGGGAAGCGCGACGAAGGTGGGGGCGTCTGCCCTCGCTCCGAGAAGTTCAAAACCCACTGGATTCAGTGAGTCGGCTCGTGCGTCGCGGGTATCCAGCGCACTGCTAAAGGATGCCCCCAAGAGCAGAACCGCAACACACAAACCGATTCCACCCGCGGTGAGGACTAGCCGGAGCCAACCGCCGCGGCCGCCTCGTACAGCCAAGCGCACACCGATGGCAAGATCGGATACGAGATGGCGCAGGCTGCCTCGCTGCGCAGTCGGTGCGTAAGTGAGAGGCTGGGCAGGGGCTTCGGTCGTCATCTGGCGAGCTCCGTCTCGCAGATGCGGCCATCGCGCACGACGATCTCGCGGTCGGAATAAGCCGCAATCGAAGGTTCGTGGGTGATGAGAACGATCGCGGTGCCAGCCTCCCGCGCCGTCCCCGTCAACAGTCGCATGACTCGCTCGCCTTGCAATGAGTCCAGCGCGCCGGTGGGCTCGTCAGCGAATAGGATCTTCGGGTCGACGACCATCGCTCGGGCGATCGCAACCCGCTGGGCCTGCCCACCCGAGACCTCGCCTGGGCGCTTCGCTGCCGTGTCACCGACATCCAACCGGTCGAGCCACTGGGCCGCGATAGCCTCAGCGGTGCGTCGCGGCGATCCCCCCAGTCGCAGCGGCAGCGCAACGTTCTCCAGGCAGGTCAACTCTGGGATGAGTTGGCCGAATTGGAACACGAATCCGAATTGCGACCGGCGCAGGATGGATCGCTCACGCTCTCGCATGGCCGTTAGCTCAGCATCCAGGAATGTGACCGTTCCGCTGTCTGGTGAGATGACGCCCGCCGCGCACTGCAGCAACGTCGACTTACCCGACCCGGAAGGGCCCATCACTGCCACGATCTCACCCTCGTGGACCGTAAGGTGCGCGCCTCGTAGCGCTTGGGAACCTGTCGATGACGCGGTCGCCCCGAACGTTTTCACGAGACCGGTTGCCTGCAGGAGAAGCGTCATCGGGTCACCTGCTGGCCCAGTTCCGCGAGCCGCGCCGCGGTAAGTTCCAACCAACGGAGGTCCGCCTCGAGGTGCAACAACGCGTGGTCACAGATCAACTGGTCAGCGAGATCACCAGACTGCTTGCGTCGGTTGAACTCTCGCATCGCCTTGAGGTGTTCCGCACGTTGTGCATCCAATAGTTCCGCTGCGGATCGAGATGACATCAGCGCCAGCACCACCTTCGTATAGAGAGTGTTTTGCAGATATTCCTTCGGGCTCTCAGGAGTCCGTAACCACGACTGCACGTCCGTCACACCGGCATCGGTGATCGCATACCGCTTGCGCTCCGGGCCCTCCCCCGGCTCGACGCCTTCGACCGTAACCAGGCCGTTCTTCAGCAATCGAGCGAGCGTGGAGTACACCTGCCCGTAGGCCAGTGGCCGTTCGCCGCGAAACACCTCATCGTGTGCGCGCTTGAGGTCGTAGCCGTGCGAGGGGCTGGCTTCGAGAAGCCCGAGGAGTGTGAGGGAGACTGACATGCTGGCGACTATACACACCGTATCTACACTCGCATAGTACTTCGCCCAGATGGTCTCTGCGCGCTGGTTAGGGGGTCCGTTGCGGTGCGTCCCCTGTTACTGGTCTCCGCCTTCGCGAACGACACGTTCGCGGGCCAGCAACTCGTGGGCTGCGTCGTTCTCCAGCACGGTGCCGTCGTCCAACGCGATGCTCAGGCTGGACCGATACGCAGCGCCCTCCCCCGGCCGCACCACTTGCGCCGGCGTCAAAGGAGTTTGGTCCAGCAGCGTCAACCGCGCTGGGTCGATGAGGTAGGGCAGATAGCTAAAGCCGGTGCCGGTCTCGACCAAATCGGCTTCGTCGACGCCGTCAATCGCCCAGACATCGACCGGCCCACCGGTGTTGTTCATCCTGACGAAAAATTCGGCCGTGAAATAGTCGGGCACTACGAAGATGCCGTCCGCTTCTGGCTCGCAGCTGCCAGCGATCCCCGAAGCTAGGGACATGCGCGACCAATCCAGCCCGTGCGCTCGGATCGATGCACGGTTGTTGGCGGAACTCACGTGAAACATGCGGCTCATGCGTACACCCTAGGTCTACCTTGCCCATCCGATGGCGACAGTACGTTCCGATGCGGATCTATCGTTGACGCGCAGCACTCAAATCCCCTGGATGCGACGGCGCCTTTCTCGACTCGGGCGATAGTCCGATGCGGAACGCAGGCAGAGGTCTACGCTCTGCTCGCGGGAAGTGAGCCTGCCGGTCGATGATCACGCCGAGCGGTGCGATATAACGCGCAAATCGCCGTTTCGAGCGTCATAGGGCACCGCTCGGCAGGGGAAGGGCAGGGGAAGGGCGGGGGAGGGGCGGGGGAACGGCGGGGGATCGGCGAAAAAATGCTCAAGGAGCCCCCACAGCACGCAATTCGTGACGAATAGCACCACTAACCCGCCAGAAATCCTATATTCCCGTATTACAATCAGATAACGCTGTATCGCTAGTCCGGGACTCCCAAGGTTGTGTGCTCATCGGCGACTAGAAATTTCGTCTTACCGATCTTGGAAGGTTCTTGCCGTGCCCCCGTACACCGCCGTAGACCAGGCGACGCATGCTCCCACCCCCATCCTTCACCAGCGACCACCCAGAAACAGCCGCTTGGGCGTCACGCTCGTCGGCACCATCGCCTTGATGTCCGCGGTCGGACCGCTCGCCACAGACATGTATCTGCCGGCCTTCCCCACGATGGCGGCCGAGTTGGGTACCGACGCCTCCAGCGTCCAGCTCACGCTGACCACGTTCATGATCGGTTTGGCCCTCGGCCAGCTCGTCTTAGGTAGCTTGTCTGACCGCATCGGCCGAAGGCCCCTGCTGATCAGCGGCGCCGCGCTGCTTGTCGTCAGCTCCGCGTTGTGCGCAGTCGCGCCATCCATCGGATTCCTGATGACGATGCGCTTCATCCAGGGCATCGCTAGCGCGGCGGGCATGGTTTTGGGTCGGGCGGTAGTCGCTGATAAGGCCGAAGGTGTCCGCGCCGCAAGGATTTTCAGCATTCTCGGCGTCATCGGTGCCATCTCTCCCATTGTGGCGCCGATCCTCGGAGCAGTGCTGTTCGCCTCGGTCGGGTGGCGCGGAGTCTTCTGGGCCATCATGGTCGTGGCGATTCTGCTCCTGGCCGCCATCATTTCGTGGGCTGCCGAGTCGTTGCCCACGGAGCATCGTCATCGCGGAGGGGTCCGTGAGTTCGGAACGACGGCCAGGCGTGTCCTCTCGAACCGGGAGTACCTCGGCCACACCATCACCTTATGTTTTGCATTCGGAGCCATTTTTGCCTACGTAGCAGCGTCTCCCTTTGTGCTGCAAAATGTTCTCGGCTTCTCCAGTACCGGCTTCTCCATCGTTTTCGCCGTTAACTCCTGCGGCCTGATGGCGGCGAGCGCCACCAGCGCGGCAATCGTTGGCCGGGTCGCCCCCGCGTCCATCCTGCGGTTCGGTGTGGTTGCCCTTGTCACCTCAACAGTGGCGCTAGCACTGCTCACTACGACTGGGCTGAGCAACTCTTACACCGTGCTGCCGCTGTTGTTCGTCAGCGTCGCCAGCATCGCGCTGATCTTCAGTAATGGCATGGTGCTGGCGATCGGTGCAATCCCCTACGCCTCCGGCACCGCTTCTGCGATCCTCGGTTCCAGCCAGTTCGCACTCGGAGCTGCCGTCTCCCCTCTCGTCGGCTTGGCGGGCGAAAACTCCGCGTTACCCATGGGGCTCACCATGGCCGGCTGCGGCGTCATCGCGTGCTTCGCGCACTTCGTCATCGCCCGGCCAGCTGCCAGGGTTACCGAGAAGGAATTCGTGAGCGTCTAACGTCCTAGGAAGCCGGCCTATCCGCCTGTCGCAATTCCGGATGCAGAACCACCCGCCGACCGCCAGCTCGCTTTGCGTCGTACATCGCATCGTCGGCGTGCGCGAAGGATCGGTCAATGTCGCGGCGATCCAAATGGGCTAGCCCCACGCTGATACCGGGGGTCACCGTGATGGGCGACTTCTGGATCTGCGGCACGTCGATCTGCATTGTTGCCTCAACCACCGACCAACAAATTTCCTGCGCCCGCTCCATCTCAACGCCAATAAAGACGAGTGCAAATTCGTCGCCGCTGATTCTCGCGGGGACCACCCGCGGGTCTCCAATAAGATTCAGAACTCGGGCTACCCCGCGAAGGACGGCATCGCCCTGAAGGTGGCCGAAATTGTCGTTGATCCTCTTCAGACCGTCAAGATCCATCATTGCCAGCAACGAGGGGCCGCCCTGCTGCCGTTCGCTTTGCAGGAAATCTCGAAATCCGCGCCGGTTCTTCAAGCCAGTCAGCTCGTCCGCCATCGTCAACCGCACAAGGTTGCGCAGCAGCCTTTCCTTCTCTTCCAGCACCTGTTCGAGTTCGGAGGTTCGTGACACGATCGCGTCTTCTAAAATTTCGTTGTTTTCCCGAATTGCTACCTCAAGCATTGCTCGCTCGGTGGTTTCATCGGTGGGTCCGGCATTCGCCATCTCAAGCATTCGGGACCCCACGATTGTCAGCGCGCACACCAACGTGAGGTAGGCGATGGCCGACAGAGAGGCACCAAGCCCCCCACCCAAACCGGCACTCATCCACATTAGAACGCAGATGACGGTTCCGACATATATCAGCACTTGGCCGCGTATTGACTCGGAGAATGCGCCAATCAACAACATCACGTACAGGGGAAGGTAGGGCGCTGGCGGCAGGGTGCCAGCAATCAAAGCCGACCCGGCGAAGATGATGAGTAATCCGCTATTAATCACCACGGAAACGACACGGGCGCGTCCCGCACGCAGAAAAGGATGAGTGACTGCCATCAACAGCGCAGGCCCCGCACACCAGGACAACGCGACCAGTCGATCTGCGCCCGGCAGAGCCAACAGGCTGACTACCGCGCCCACGGCCAACGCTGCGTACATGACGATATGAATTACTTTGCGGCTCTGAAGTCGGCGCTGCACTAGCGCCTCGCGATCGGATCTCACCCGGACCGCCGGTTGCTGCATGTGATGTTTCCTTCCCACATGCGCGCCCCAATGGTGTGCAAATCTAGACTCATCGTAACCGAAATCCGTTCGGTCCAAGCGGCCCGTTTGCGTGGTCTCTCACCTACGGCCTTACTGTGAACCAAACGGCTTATCGGCCTTAAAGTGATCGGCATGTGATGCTTTTGTTACTTCCGTTGTTTCCTTCGAGGAGGGCCTTCGGTGCTGCAATTACTTAGAGCTACGAAAGGTCCTCGAACGTGTTACTCAGAAAATTTAGTATGCACGCTTCTACTCGGTCTCGATCGTGCTCGTGAATAACATTGTGTAGATCTTCGGGAAATTCGACCAATGTGACGCTCGGATGTATGTTCGCAAGCTCGCGGACGCCCTCTACACCCGAAAGGGAATCCCGCTCGCCGTGGACGAGCAATATCGGAATCGTTAGAGCTGCCGCGGCCGAAGCTAGGGTGGCCCTGCTCGACGTCAGAGCAGCGAGCGTTTCGCGCCGAATACCCTGTTGCCACGTCAGGGGGTCGGCGCGGACGAACGCGGCGTGCTCGGCGTTGCGTGACATCGTGATGGGGTCAGCCCCCAGCGTCAGCGGGTCGATCCCCGCTGCCACCATTTCCGCGAGGTCCTCCAGGCCTGCCCCAGCAGAAATGCCCAAGGCAGACAAAACCAAGGCCTGCGTACCAGTACCGATCGCGGCCTTGAGCGTGACCGCTGCCCCAGCGAATGCCCAAACATTGCCCCGGGAAGGCCACTCGCCCCTACCGTATGGGCGTAGACAGAAATGCAGTCGGCGACCAGATCGTCCACGCTCTCAATCAACACCGGAGTTCCAGCACTTCTGCCGTGCCCGCGTTGGTCGTACGCCCACCACCGGATACCAGCCGCGGTCAGGCTTTGCTGCAGGTGATAGTACGAGCCGGCGTGCTCGCCAAGTCCATGGGTGATCAGCAGACCCAGATGCTGCCCCGCTGTCTGCGGACCGCTCACCACGTGCAAATAGCCGCGGCTGCCGTCAAAAAAAATGTGTTTCATATTGTCCACATCTGGAAGGTTAGCGGCAGACGGAACGCCCCCCGAGGCAAGGGATTGCCCGCGCGCGACCGCTGCAGGCCGAACGTCTGAGGTAAAAGAGTTGGATCCTTTTTCAGCTCACTGGGTCTCAGATGCACAGAGAGCCCTTCTCGGAGCCGCAACTCGGAGGGGGATCTGATTCCCAGTCTGTTTCGGAGCTGCCCACTAGGCAGTCGTTGACTTGTTGGCCGCTGGCGTAGCGCAACTTGTTGGCTACAGCGGCGCTGACCGTAGGGGTGGCCGTCTTACCCCTGGCGTCGTAAACGTATTTGGTGGTGAGACCAGAGGTACCGCTCAGAGGGTGTTAGCTTGTTCCCCAATTCACGTAACGGCTCCTTCCCTCAAACGGTCGCTACCAGCGTCGGCGATGTGGAGCTGTCAATCCCGAGGGATCGGGACGGCACATTCACCCCGGATGTTGGTCCCGAAGGGGTCCAGGCGGGTGGGGGCCTGGATGACATGATCGTCAGCTTGTATGCCGGCGGGATGACGGTGCGCGACATTGAACACCACCTGGTGTCCACGATCGGCACTGAAATCAGCAGGGAAACGATCAGCAAGATCACCGACGAGGTCCTAGACGAGGTATTGGCGTGGCAGCAACGCCCGTTGGATGCGTTTTACCCCGTGATCTATCTCGACGCCCTGCGGTGAAGATCCGCGACGGCGCCCACATCCGGAACAATGCCGGCCACAACTTCAGCCGCTGCATATCCGGCCTGTCGCTGCCCAAGGTTGGGCCAATCTTGTCTGCTAGCTGTGCGGGCGGCAACATTGAGATATAGGTCGATATTCGAGGATGCAGCGAACGGCTCGCTACCGGGTTTGCCGAGGTTAACGGTGCGGTACTCCCCCGCCCAGTCGTAAACATCTTGGAAGATATGAGCGTGCAATGCCTTGAGGTGAGTGGCGTCGAAAGTCTGCGGAATGTTGACCAAGCCGCCTCGAATCTCTGCTTCCCGAACCCCGGTCACCCGGTATTCGGCGCTTCGCAGTTGACGAAAATCAGTCAGCCCGAACTTATTGCGAAGGATATCCGTGCCCGGGTACAGATAGCTTTCCCACTGCCTGGCCTCAGGGTCAGTCACTCAGATCCAACCGCACGGGCCTTATCCAGACTGCGCTGCATGTGCTGCTCCCTCGTCATCAGGCCGGCAACAAACTGCGCTAGATCCAGCACATCCTCATGATCTGGATTCATCCCCTCTAGGCGGTGATTGGCAAGCGTCTGCTCAACGTTCCAGCACTGCTCGGGTGTTAACGACTCGAAGGCGTCTGGATAGATCTGCGCATAACGGATCGGCGTCATGATGTTCCCTCCAGTGGCCTGTCAGCCACATCAGTTGTGTGCGGTGATTTTGCAGTTGAGACAACTTGTTGGCGTTGCACCGCGCGGTACACCGTCGCGCGACCCACCTTGAAAATTTCTGCGAGCTCGTCCGTGGTGTGCTCCCCTTCGTGGAAGAGTTTCGCAAGGTGACGTTCCTGGGTTGGGCTGAGCTTCGGTTTCCGGCCCTTTAGCCGGCCCTTGGCCCTGGCGATCTTCATGCCTTCACGTGTTCGCATGCTGATGAGATCAGACTCAAACTCGGCCATCATTGCCAGGGTGTTGAACAACAGCCGACCTATCGGGTCGGCCGGATCATGCACTGATCCCCCAAGGCTCAAAGCCACCTCGCGGGCGAGCAGCTCGTCGGCGATGTTGCGGGCATCCACAATGGATCGGGCCAACCGGTCGAGCTTCGTAACGACAAGGGTGTCCCCCGCCCTGCCGGCGGCCAACGCTTCCCGAAGCCCCGGCCGGTCCCTGCTCGTTCCTGTCAGCCCATGATCGGTGTAGATGCGGGATTCGGAAACACCCAACGCAAGCAGTGCTTCCTGCTGAACGGTGAGATCTTGGGAGTCCGTAGAGACTCGCGCATAACCAATGAGGATCCCCATACCGAACTGTACCAATAAGGGACCCATCATCGGTAAATATTTCGGACGGGTCTAACGAGACGCGATTCTGGGCGCAATCACAGTGACCAAAGTGCTCTGCACACCGTCTCGATAGACGATCCCTAAACGATTTGCGCAAAGCGAGGTCATGTTCGTCAGAGGCGTCATGGACAGTCGATGGAGGCCTACAACCCCATCCATGTTTCTTGGAGCATGAAGACTTGACCCACTGCCGGACGCAACCCCTGCTGGTCCCGCTCCGTGGGTTCATAGCCATCTATACAGCTAATCGGCGTTCGGGAAACGCTGAAGGTTACGCGAGGTTGTCCTCATTTCAATCCAACCTCACTCCGGGCAAGCTCGCAAAACACACCATGCCCGTATGAAGTTCAAGCCTGTAAACCGCCAAGCCATCCTCTCGCGGATGCTCAGCCGTGATCATCCAGGTATCAAAAACTTCCCAACCATCCACATCTGGTTCCAGATAGAACGTTCCGTCGATTTGCAGGTCGGCAATACTCTGAAACAGAAAACGATACGTATCGCCATTATCAACCAAAAACTCCAGCTCAATCGTCCCTGGTGTGATGAAATGAATAGCGACAAGGTCGGTTCCCCCATCGAATTCTGCAGCATCCCACCTGTAACCTGCGAAAAGCCGCCACCCATTCTCTAACGTCTCGCTGATACCGGGTTGCCCAGGGAGCCAACGACTATCTGAATCAGTCATCTTATCGGCCTCGCTTGCGGGCGTTGCCGAAGGATGCCTCGCCGCTTTTCAGGAGACCTCGCGCGTATTTCGCATCGCTTCCGGTCATCGGCCGAATCGTTGTTCTCTGAGCTCCTTGAGTCGTCACTCGCGTCTCATGGCCGGTGTGGACCTCCGCCATGATTATTTGCTTTGCCGAAGCAGTAGCGGGTTGTGCAACTCGGCGTCGCATGAATCGCATTCCGTCCTCCTGTCACCGTTTTCAGCCTGTCGATTTGTTTTGTGGAGGCCTTTGCGATCTGCCCAGCGGACTTAATCAATTTGACGCCGGGGATCATACCTAGGGCGGCCATTCCGGCTCCGGCTCTGTCTCCCATTGTAAGCAGCGCACCAACTGCGACGCCGGAAGCGATCATTCCGATGGGGCCGGGAATGTTCGACACCACGTCAGCAACTTTGGCCACTACCTTCACAGCAGCTTTCACCCACCCCCATAGTCGGCCGTCGAGGTCGGTCATGTTGATGGGGTCGGTGGGGTAGGCGTAGTCGTTGGCGCCGCCGCCGGCGACGGGGTCGATGCTGTTGAACCGGCCGGTGGTGGGGTCGTACACCCGGGCGCCCATTTGGGTGTAGGTGAGGTTGGCGGTGTGTTCAGCCATCCGCTGGTGCTGCCCCAGCCAACCGGCGTCGTATGCGGACGGGTTGGTGTTCGGGGACAGCGTCGAAGTCCGGGGCCCCGCCGGCGGTGATGGGGGCGCCGTAGGGGTCGTAGACCTTCACCGTCCCGTCGATGGTTCCGGTGGGCAGGGTGGTGGCGATGTTGTCGCCGTGAATGTTCGGGTAATGCCACCTGCTATCTGCGACGGTTTGGTAGTTCTTGGTGTACGTCACACCACCGGGGAGGCTATTGATTCGGGTGATCATCACGTTCCCGGCGCCGAGGTCCAGGTCAGCGGAATCATCGGTGGAGGTGAACCCATACAGGAAAGTGCCGTTCTCCGCCGGGGTAGCGGAACCGGCGATGATCCTCGCGGTGACCCGGTCAGCGGTGTCCCGAATGTAGGTGATCGTCACAGTCCCACCGGAACCATTAGGGGCAATGGTTTTCACGTGCCGGTTGGAGGAGTCATACACAAATGTGGTGACCCCGGCGGTGTCGGTGACGGTGGAAACGTTCCCGCGGCTGTCGTAGGTGTAGGTGGTCGGTTTCGCACCCGTCACAGCGAGGATCCGGTCCGCGGCGTCGTAACAAAAACGCGACGTTTCCCCGACCGCGCCTAATTGGTAGGTGGACACCGTCCGGTTGGTGTTCGCCGCCGCCCCCACACTGGTCCCAGTCGGGCATATCGAGGACGCCGATCCGGAAAAACCGTAGGAGTATTCAACTCTCGGGCGGGACGCGTTCGCGGCCAGCACCGCCGAACCCAAATTACCGGCGGGGTCGTAGGTGTAGGACCACACGTTATTGGCAGCGGGGGTGAGGGTGCTGGTTTGGGTGGAACCAGTCACCCGACCCGACTGCGACCTCGTTACGGTGTCACCGATGGTGGCCCCGTTCAACGTCCACGTCAGGGACTGCAACGCCCCATTACCAAACCTACCGATCTCGCCGGTGGTGGTGTTTCCGTAGACGGCGCCGGTGACCTCACCCGTTCCCGCATCAAAGGTGGTGTCGGAGAGCAACGCCCCATCCAGGGTAATGGTGTCCACCGCCCCCGCGTCGGTGAAGGTGTAAGCCTCCGTTAATGACCACCGCCGGCGGCGGTGGTCATTAACGGAGACATTTCTAAAACCCAAGGATTAACCCTATTTCCATTTCGCTCGTCAAGAGATATCGACCAGGGGAGATTTCGCAGTAACAGCATCACCCACCTCGAATGTCTTCCAGATTGAAGGGCTCACATTTACATAATGTTCTCTACCTCGTACATCCCTAACAACAATCACCCACCTAGCAGGCACCACTCCCGAAACCGTGCCACTCCTGCTCCGACCCACTATCACAGATGCTGATGCATATCCTTGCTCACGATGCACTTTCCGCACGATCTCGCCAGCTCCTGACCACACCACTCCCGGAAACAACTTCCGTCCGATGCAGAGCCAAAAAGTGGGCGCACTTCGAGCTTTTTTATTCATCTCTGAGCCTCTTTCCATATTATGAAATAGCGAATGGGCGGCTTGAACTGCTATTACCGTCCTTAGCTGCAGAGGTAAATCAACGCCCGCTCACCAATACCACAGCTGAAGTCTTTAGTCTAGGAAGTTTTCCATCGCGGAAAGGTCTACGTTAACAAAACCCGCCAAAAATTACGAGCAAAACTTTTGATTGCGAATTTGCAGGATGTCATCCTGCATCCGAACTCACTTACCCCTGGCGTCATTCCACGCAACTCTCGACAAAACTGCTGTTCCAATAGAAAGCGGCAAAAAGAGGAAGCCCGCTCTACGCAAACTTTCAGGGTCATCACCGACACCGTAGCAAAATACGGAGAATAATGTTAGACAAATAATAGTAGCTACCATCCAGAGTATCCAACTACCCAATTTTCTATTCTGAAACATCGCACTCCTTAGATGCTGCCCAACAGAACTGAATTTTCGTGCGTTAACAAATCGTCAGAGTTCAACTGCGAGCTCGATTTTGTTCACGTCTGTCCAGAGTATATATCGTAATGAAACCCAGAATTATGGGCGCCAGTCCAATCGTGTGATCTCCTGAAAGAAGAATCACCCCAAATATTCCAACCAAAAGGCAAAGAGCGAATATAAACCAATGAATAGGTCCTTTATGGTATGGCTGACGCATTTGTCGCCCCTTCTGATTACGAAATTGCTTAACTAGTCGAGTCGACTAGAAATCCTGTCAATACTTCGCCGATAGGCGCGCCCTCGAAAAGCCCTGTCCAGGCAACAGCCGCTCCGAGGCCGGTGTTGTAGGCAAATATCGGACTGTCGGTAACTGCCATAACCCCTAATCCGACGGTGAGTCCAAAGGCTGTAGCTCCCAACTCTTTCCAGAATAGTCCGGTGATATCTGTGTTGGTGATGGGGTTGGCGGCGGCGTAGAGGTAGTTGTTGGTTTCTTGGCCGGAGGGGTCTGGTTGGTCGAATCTTCCGGTGGTGGGGTTGTACCAGCGGGCACCGAACTGGACGGTCCCATCGTTTTCGGTCCAGCCGGCGGCGTATCGGAACTTGTTCGCTATCGCGGCGCTTACTGTTGGGGTGGCCGTGTTGCCCCAGGGGTCGTATACGTATTTGGTGGTGACCCCAGCGGTACTGGTGAGTGCGATGACGGAACCGATGTTGTCAGTGGTGTAGTAGTGGTCCACGCCGCCGTTTTGTATGGCGATGAGGTTTCCGGTGTTATCCCGCACGTACTCGGTTGTCCCGGATGGGCCGCCGGTGGTGCGGGTGATCGACCCGAACAGGCTGTTGGCGAACGCGGTGGTGAAACCACCGCCGGTAGCTGCGGTGCGCTCAGTGTTGGTAGTACCGGCGAACACCGATGTTCCCAAAGCCGCCGAGGTACTGCGCTGATCGAACACGTTGAAAGTCTGCGCGACCCCGTCTAGCGCCGGGTGAAACTTACGGAGTTCGTCTGAGTCCAATCGAACGAAATCTCTGTCGGGTTCTCTTCGTTCGGCGTCCAGGATTGCTTGCGTTTTCCCGGCCCCTGGTTGGGCGCCTACGAATAGAACTTTGGGTCGGGTGCTGCATTGCGCATCGGTGAAGAGCAGCGGTTGAATGAGTTTGTTCCAGCGCTGTCGGAGCTGCTCCTCGGCCAGAACGTAGCTCCCGGGGTCGGTCACGCCGCTCGGTGGTGGCGCATCTCCATAAGCTGCACTCGCTAAGATTGAACGAACGCTATAGCTTGTAGCAGTTCGTCGACGTCTCTGCCGTTCACCGCTCCGCGGAGTCTGCGCAAAGCCACGGCACGGTCCCCCCATAGTTGCTCCTCGGCCTGGCTTTTGGCGCGGTCTTGCATCTGCATGTATCGCGCCTGAAGACTAGAAACCGCTTCGGAGAAACGTCGACCACGACTGAGCTGTCCATGCCAGCGAAGATTTCAGGTAGTTGATCCACACTCTTCGACTCTGAACTTGCAGCGTTCATGATGCGCTCCTTCAATTGCCGGTTGGCTTCATTGATTATGACGTGTGCGGAGCAATCGCGCCCGGCACCTCGGGACAGAAATAGCGGTACCCACTTTTCGCTTCGCCTTCTACTCGCCTCAGCGAACCGTCGGCCGACAGCTCCACGCAACCAGCAGCTCGGGCCCGCCTCGCCGAGCACCAACACGCATTTGGGCGATCCGCGCCGAAACCAGGGGAGGCAGGCCCCGCATTTACTTGTTGCACAACCCGGGGTGTGGGTCGCGTGCGCTGCGGTGTGGTCAGTTACTGGCGGTTTCGGCTAGCGCGGCGAGGAACGCTCCGCGGGTTTCGGTGATGATGCGGTCAATTACTTCGCCACTGCGCGTCTTCAGTTCTCGCTGGGTGGTCGCGCCGTACTCTGCTGCGCGCAGCTCACGGAAGTCGGTGAGGGCGAAATTATTGCGAACGATATTGCTGCCTGGGTACAGGTTCTCCTCCCGCCGCTCGGCTTCTGGGTCGGTCGCGCAGACCTGCCGGTGATGGCCATGGAAAGGCTGCACTGGACCGACTGCGTGAGCGGCCGGGCCTTGGACTCTGATGCGCGACTACCGAAGATCCGCCAGCAAATCCTCGATCGAAACTGCGTGGCTCGATGTAAGGAATTATTTTCTTCCGGACATTTACTAGACAAGGCATCGTTTCAACGAATTTGGAAGGAGGTACGGGATGTGATGAGTGAGGAGAAGCAGCTCCTAGAAAAGTGGTTCAAGCTTTATGCAGATCGCGTGTTTTCCTATCTGCTTCATCGGACGGACCCGCAAACTGCGCAGGACCTCGTTCAAGATGTCTTCATCCTGGCGTTCCGCAAACTTGAACACATTCCGGAACCCCCGCTGGGCTGGTTGTTTGCTGCCGCTCGACGACTGTTGGCCAATAAAACTCGAGGATTCCGTCGCCGAGACATGTTGCTGGCACGAATCAGTGAGGCAGCAGCAGAAACCGCTGATCGCGACCACGCCGACATCATGCTTACCTTTGCCAGCCTGCTGAAACCTCTATCAGCCCAAGATCGAGAAATACTCACACTCACAGCCTGGTACGGCCTGACCGCGAGCGAGGGTGCGATGGCTTTGGGTTGCTCAGTGTCTGCCTACACCGTTCGGCTACACAGAGCACGCAAAAAACTCATTGGTGAGCTCAGCCGAAAGGGATCTCTGGGAGGTTCCCCAGCACAACACCTACAGGAGGCACTTCGTGATCACTGAACCGCTTCCCAAAATCGTCGCCGCCGCAAGACCAGCGACCATTGCAGATACACATTGGGCATCCTCCCCAGCGGGGATACGAACGCTGGCTAGAGTCCAAGCGGCTGTGAGGCTGCCTCTGAAGCCTGCTCGCAGGCGAATGGGGATCCTTGTTGGTGCGACTGCCGCACTAACTGCCATCGGCGGGACTGCTGCTTTCGCTGTCATCAGCTTTCGCGCTCCGGACGACACCTCGGTAGTTATGTGCAACGAAACAGCGTCCCTGCAGGCCAATGGGGCGGGCATTCAAGTCCCGGACGGAACACCTCTCGGTGCTCTGCAAGCTTGTTCGGCTCGATGGCCCGAACTTTGGCCAAACACCCCCACTCCAGAGGCCTTTATCGTGTGTACCTACCCTGCTTCCTCCGACAGTGAACGGGGCGGCGGTCAAGTGGTTATGCCAGCCGAACCGGGTCAAACGAACAGTCAAGGTTGCTTCGCCGCCGGAGCTGATCCCGTCGCCGCGGACAACCTACTACCCTGACCCGGAGAGCTGAGGACGGCTTCAAGAACTCAATTCGTATCTTTTGTGGAGGGCAGTTGTAGAGGCAATCCGCCTGAAAAAACACAGGCCGCGTCCGCACCGGAGGGCTCGGGCGGCCAGTCTTTGACAGATAACAGTCCTAGGTGAATCGTGCGAGCGACTAATTCTGCACGATTTTGTACAGCTAATAGACGGTACAGTGTCGTCAAATATTGCCGCACGTAACCTAGACTGACGGAGAACTTTTTTGCTAGCTCTGCATTAGAGTAACCCTGCGCAACACATGCGACTAGAGCCGCATCTCGGGAAGTAAAAACTCTGCAGTAACACCTTTTGCAAGTAGCCATGTCATCATCCAATTCGTGCTGAGGAACTTGGTGCTGCGATGATCTCAGCTAGGTGCAGCGTAGAGCAACACATCACCAGAACCTCTTTTTCCAGCAACCACCAGAACCTTACACATATCAGCTACGAACTTATGGCTCTTTGAGAACTACCTTCAACACGAGATACTTGCAACACTTCAACTCCCCCTATGAAGGAGTTCGCAGTGAACATCGTCCGACATCTCACAGTTTTATTCGCAGCTTGCACCGCTTTCGTGCTGACAGTGCCTTCGGCGTATGCGGAGGAATCCATCGACACCAACGGCGGCGTTTCTGCAGACAGGTCCAGCGATCTAACCAAGGTAGGCTCGATAGATGCAATAGCGGACGAAAACAAAACCTTGATACCACAGATGGAAGCTCGAGGAGCCATTCTCAGTCCTGATGGTGAATGGATGACAATGCCGAGCGGGGCCGCGGTATCGCTGACGGCGAAGAGTTTCGCTGACTGCCCTTCAGGTTGGGTATGTCTATTTGCCCAAGCTAGTTGGGGTGGGCGAATGCTCAAGTGGAGTGATCCCGGTACCGCTGCCGATCTAAGTTCATTTTCGTTCAACGATCAGATGTCCTCTTGGGCGAATAGAGGGCCATATGCTGCTAAATGGTTCTATAACGCAGGTTTTGCAGGAACAAGCCGTTGCATGCAGCCATACACTTCGAATTCGTATGTAGGCAGTTCCGACAACGACGAGGCCAGCTCTTTCCGTATTTACACTGATGCCGCCGCTTGCTGATAAAGGGACTGTCTCGTTAACGGTTTTTCCAGCATTTTTGGTGAGTAGGTTTCTGCTGGCCAGCGGTCGACGAAGGTAATTGCGAATGCGTTGAGCGCTGGCTTCCACCTGTCACGGCGAGGATCCGGTCGGCGGCGTCGTAACAAAAACGCGACGTTTCCCCGACCGTACCTAATTGGTAGGTGGACACCGTCCGGCTGGTGTTCGCCGCCGCCCCCGCACTGGTCCCGGTCGGGCACATCGAGGTCGCCGATCCGGAAAACCGTACGAGTATTCAACTCTCGGGCGGGACGCATTCGCGGCCAGCACCGCCGAACCCAAATTGCCGGTGGGGTCGTAGGTGTAGGACCACACATTGTTCGCCGCGGGCATGAGCGAATTGGTTTGGGTGGAACCAGTAACCCGACCCGACTGCGACCTTGTTACGGTGTCGCCGATGGTGGCCCCGTTCAACGCCCACGTCAGGCCTGTTGTTTCCCCGTTGGCATTCCTACCGATCGCGCCGGCGTTGGTGTTTCCGTACACGGCGCCGGTGACCTCACCCGTTCCCGCATCGAAGGTGGTGTCCGTGGGCAACGCCCCATCGAGGGTGATGGTGTTCACCGCCCCCGCGTCGGTGTAGGTATATGCCCTCGCTCTAACCCTACTAACTAAAAATGCTGGAAACACCGTTAACGAGACGATCCTGATCGAGGGTAGGCGATTGTGCGGTTTAAATGACAATCAGGCGCGTCATTATAAACGACACCCCTCCCAGGAGAGAATATGATACTGCTATAACTGGTGGTATCCAATCAAAAGACTTTCGCACCCACGGTTCTTCGTTTAGCTGGGCTTGAGAGCGTTCTGCGTAGAGCGCAGCGAATTGCTTTTTTAGGCTATGCCGAACTGCCATGAACTGGGTGAGTTCAAACCCGTGCCAAACAACTTTTACTTTCCTTCCGCACTTAAGGTAGATCAAGCCACCTGAGCCGCTCAAGTCCACCGATTCGATAGCAGCCCAGTTGAACTCAGTCTTTTTCAGCGCACCCCGAACCGTGACACCCGTTTCCGACGCCTGGAACAATATGCTTTGTGGATAGCTCAATAAGATTCCTCCAAACAGCCCCATTCCAGCCGGATATTGGATATCACTCCATAGCAATTTTAAGCAGTCTATCTCAGATCCGAATAGGCCATACCTAATTCCTACGCCCACACCTGCAAAAGCACAGACAATTGATACAACTTCATATAACCGACGACTTGTTCCCGATGGGTACCGAAGTTCTAGCACCATGTTTCATTTCCTTCTCGTTTGATTATAGGAAATGCTTGCCCCTGCCCAGCCTGCTGATTGTGCTGCGTTGACATAATAATTTCCGCGGGTAGCTTTCCAGTTGATTGGGGCGCGATGGTTTTTCGAACCACCTTTGATCGCAAGTCCTCTACCAGAATTTTGGACAACGTTTCGACCGCCTTGCGCTCCCTTTCCTAATGATTTGAGTCCTTTACCGATAAGTTTTGCGAGTCCGAATCCGCCCAGAACTCCTGCACCGTCAGCTGCCCATGCCTGCCGGCCCTGACCTACATAACCTCCGGTAACAGCCTTTCGATACATGTTCGCCGCTCCTGCGACAGCACATCCAATAGGTCCTGTGAAAGTGCAAACTCCGGCGACGACGTAAGTATCCCAGTTGGCTTTCACATGCTTAACAACAGGTGTCACCACCGCAGCTGCCGCGTTGTAGGCTTTCTTGGCGCCAGTCGCTAAGGCTTTGGCGCCGCTTTCGATCCAGCCCCACCATTTTCCGTTGAGGTCGATGATGTTGATGGGGTCGGTGGGGTAGGCGTAGTCGTTTGCGCCGCCGCCGGGGACGGGGTCGATGTTGTTGAACCGGCCGGTGGTGGGGTCGTAAACGCGGGCGCCCATGTGGGTGTAGTTGAGGTTGGCGGTGTGTTCAGCCATCCGCTGGTGCTCACCCAACCACCCCGTGTCGTAGGCGGACGGGTTGGTATCCGGGACAGCGTCGAACTCCGTGACCCCACCGGCGATGACGGGGGCGCCGTAGGGGTCGTAGACCTTCACCGAACCGTCAATGGTCCCGGTGGGCAGGACGGTGATGATGTTGTCGCCGTGAATGTTCGGGTACTGCCACCTGCTATCTGTGACTGTTTGGTAGTTCTTGATGTAAGTCACACCCCCGGGGAGGTTGTTAATTCGGGTGATCATCACGTTGCCGGATCGGTGACGGTTTGCCGGTCAAATTACTTCTACTGTTCCCACGCCGGCGATCCGCGGCTTCGTGGACCAACATAGATCCGCCCGCACCCGGGCCAGCAGGTTCGGATCCCGACCCAGGTCCAGCGCGATTTGGATGAGAGACCAGCCCGCTTTGAGCCCCGCATAGATCTCCGCTCAATCCTCAAAAGTCAGGGCCCTGTGCATCAACCCAACACCCAATTCAGATCAACTGGCTCTACACCGCCCTTACTGGGTTGTTGCGTCGAGGGTGCGACACCGTCTCTCACAACGATCCAACATCCCAGCAACAGACTGCAACCCCAACCTCACGTCGGCGCTTATTGGTGGATACTTCAGTAGAGATAAAAGTAAGCTATTCAAATCAATAGTTGATAATAGTTTGACAACCATCCGTCAACCGACCTCGACGCTGAAATGCCATCCTAAAAAGCCACTTGTAAAATTCCAAGGCTGCCCCCTGGCGTCTATCTTTTGCCAGTTCGCGCTCGTAAGTAGTTCTCGCATTACCCAAGGAACCATTATTGCGCTTCGATCACGCGATTCTTGCGTCGCGATTTCTATGCCAGACCTCGTAAAAACTTTGAGTTGAATTACAGTGTCCACATCGTCAAACGAAATTTTAAATACAGTTTTGAACCTTCTGTCCGGGCTCAGCTTTGGTTTTGACTCAAGGATGAACTCAAGATGTTCGTCTACACATCCTCTATAGGTCTGATTTAGGAGCATTTCGTCCCAATCGCGCAATTTCGCTAAAACGATCAGAATATTTTGAAGCCAATCGAGCATGCGCATGTTCCGCTCATAGCCATGACATTTCAGCGCTGTTGCGTCTATACCGGAGTAGGCTGTTTCGAATATACCCAAATCTATTCTTGTGATTGGGTCACCGAACTCTAGCTGATCTTGACCCTCCCGGATGAATATACGCAGGTGAGGCGCCATAGCTGGGACGCCCCCAAGTTTGGTAAGTTGCCGGTTGTACAAGTTCACTACTGTGTGCGAAATCCAAAGGAAATGTTTTTCATTACGGGTGGGCTCGCATTCTATAGGCAACGCGTTCGAATGAAGGTCTATTGACTTCAGCTTTCTAGGGTTTTTCACCTACTAGCCTTCCTTTTGATTTTCCAACCGTTAGCATCTTCTTGAGCCTCTAGGCAATTCTCCCCATGCTGCTACGTGGCTACGACACATGCTTAGCTCCCAGTTTCTGGCGGCCTGCTTGTTTGGGAAGGTAAGCATAGGTGGAAACCCGCACTTTTTGCCAGTGTCCTTTTCGCACAAAGGTAATTGAGATTGTGGTCGATCTTGGGGAGCGGAATCTACTGACGTGATTCCGTACTTCCAAGTTATGCCAGGACCGTAAAAGATCGTGTAGCCCCAAGACGGTCCTGGCCATTTATTGGAGCTGCGGGAAACATAGACTCCACCGACTTTCATCTTACTGACGATTTTACCTAGTGCAGTGCCTTTGGTTATCACTCCGGTCGGCTTTGGCGGACCGTCCCTCAGTGCCTTATACACTCGGTAGGCTGTGGCAATGAACCATAGTCGGCCGTCGAGGTCGGTGATGTTGATGGGGTCGGTGGGGTAGGCGTAGTCGTTTGCGCCGCCGCCGGGGACGGGGTCGATGCTGTTGAACCGGCCGGTGGTGGGGTCATAAACGCGGGCGCCCATTTGGGTGTAGGTGAGGTTGGCGGTGTGTTCAGCCATCCGCTGGTGCTCACCCAACCACCCCGCGTCGTAGGCGGAGGGGTTGGTGTTCGGGACAGCGTCGAAGTCCAGGGTCCCGCCGGCGGTGATGGGGGCGCCGTAGGGGTCGTAGACCTTCACCGTTCCGTCGATGGTCCCGGTGGGCAGGGTGGTGATGATGTTGTCGCCGTGAATGTTCGGGTAATGCCACCTGCTATCTGCGACGGTTTGGTAGTTCTTGGTGTACGTCACCCCGCCGGGGAGGCTATTAATTCGGGTGATCATGACATTGCCGGCGCCGAGGTCCAGGTCAGCGAAATCATCGGTGGAGGTGAACCCGTACAGGAAAGTGCCGTTCTCCGCCGGGGTGGCGGAACGGGCGATGATCCTCGCGGTGACCCGGTCTGCGGTGTCCCGAATGTAGGTGATGGTGACAGTCCCGCCGGCACCATCAGGGGCAATGGTCCGCACATGCCGGTTGGAGGACGTTCAGGATGAAGCAAATTCACGCATGAAATCACTCGGATACGCATACTGGTCGCTGGGTTTAGCCCTGGTCGGTACAGCCGCTCTCAGCATTCACCAGGTCACTACCTCGGGAGGAACCCCCTTGACTCACAACGACTATCGCGCCTTTGCTGCATCCCAGCCCGCACCACAGAATCCCCCATCCCCACCACCGATCTCGGTCCCCGTATATGAGCCAGTCCGGAGAGATGGTCCTGGACCTTCAGAGAAGCGCTGAACCAAGCGATATCGCTATCAGTTTGCCGTCTCTAGGTCCGACACTGCTAGCTGGGCCCTGCGCTCCAGCTGGGAGTGCAGAGAGAGAGAGAGAGAGAGAGAGAGTCGCCAACAGACTGTGGCACGGGACGCGTAGCGGATTTTGACATGGTGGACAGACTCGTCAGCGGAACAGTGGCAGCTGCTCCACCAACTCCCGCACCGGCTGTACCACCGCGCGAACCTGGTCGATGCGCTCCGACGCTTCTTCCGCGTTCACCGTCTCGGCTGTTCTCGTCAACGGCGGGAACTCCAACTCGTTGCGGGTGCGCCGCATGCGGGAGAAGAACCGGAACAGGTCACCAAACTGGGCCTGCACCGCATCCTGAAGCGTCGAGTGTCCGGCCTCGGTACCGCCCTTGACCCGCAACCCTTGCGCTGCCAGGAGCGCGTTGAGCAGGAACCTTGCTGCGTCGTAGGCCAGGGTGTAGGCGCTGTCGGGATCGGTTCTGGTCAGCAGCTGCGCCGAGCCGAGCTTCGTCTCCGTAGTCGCAATGAGGTCTTCGGTGCGTTCCGGATCGCCCGGTACGTGCTCGAGCTTGCCGTCAACAATCATGCGGGCCACCAGTTGCTGCCCCACAGGCCACGGTGCCATCAGAGTGCACTCCTCAACGGGATGAGAGGTCGCGACTTGATCTCACCAATGAACGGAGTTGCCGCGGCGTCCCAGTCTTCGCGGCTGATCCGGCGGATGTGAACCGGCCGATGCAGGCTCGCCTCGGCACGTTCGGCGACGTCGTCGAGCGTGCTGAGCGGTACCGCGCCGATGACGATGACATCGACGTCCAGGGGGACCGGGCCGGGCTCTCCCGCGCGCCGCGCTGCCCATGAGCCGTAAATGTAGGCCTCGTCGGTGGCCGGGATGGTTTCGATCAGGCCGCGTAGCACCGGCTCCGGCCCGTAAGTGACGGCCATCAGTTCGGCCAGCGGCCTGTAAAGGGGGGTATCGGTGTTGGCTGACACATACTTGATGTTGCCGGTTCGCTGTTCAGTGACGATGCCAGCCGCAGCGAGACGGGCCACCTCCCGCTGGACGCTCTGCACAGGCCGGCCGATGGTGTTGGACAGCGCGGTGACCGACCAGGACTCGTCGGGGTGTAGAAGCAAAAGTGCCAGGAGTTCGCCTTGCACTTCCGACCGCAGCAGCGGCAGCAGCGGCGAGGCTGATGTTCTCATAAGACGGTATGTTACAACCATGTCTTAGGTGTTCACAACCGGTATGCCCCTGCCCTGCCGCAATGAGGGAGGTAGCATCCGCTCAATTCATCGTTCGGTACCCCCACCGGCTGGGATAGCCGCAATGCAAACGATCGTTACTGATACAACATTCAAGTGTCGATGTCCGAAGTGGCCTGCAAGGTCTGCCGTGTCATGGTCGGTGCTGTGCAGGCCAGTGCGGATATCTGAATGGTCGAAGTTCTCTGCGCTAGTGCTGTTTTATGATGAAGCTTGCGGCAACAAGGTCGAAGACGATGAGGTCATCGGTTCGTTGTTGAGTGCTCGTGACCTTCGGTAGAACGTCGCGCGGGACATCCCGAGGTCGCGCGTTACTTGGGCGGCTGGTGTGCCACTTTGGATGAGGCTGAGGGCGCTGCCGATCTGGCTGTCAGTGATGCGTCGAGGCCGACCGCCGAGGTTCTTGCCGGCCGCTTTGCGTTTGCTGATTGAGTCGGTGATGCGTTCACTTTTAATCTCGTGTTCCATCTGCGCCAGTGCAGCCATGATCGTGAACAGCATCGACCCCATCGGTGATGACGTATCAACATCACCTCCGCCCAAGTTCAGAACACGCAGCCCAGCACCGCGTCCTCGCAGCTCGTCAGCGAACGCGAGCATATTTTGCGTAGACCGGCCGAGCCGGTCAAGCGTCGTGATCACGAGGGTGTCGCCGTGGATTAGCGCATCGAGTGCTCGAGCGAACTGGGGACGCGATGCTTGCGCCCCGGAGACTCCGTGATCAACGTAGAGGTCATCGCGCCGAACCCCAGCGGATAGGAGGTCCGCTTCCTGGCGGTCAGTTGACTGCTGTTTCGTCCAAACACGCGCGTAGCCGATCAGCTTCGACATGGTCTCCTCCGGGGTGTCTCATAAGTGATGGTGTGTCGACAGATTCAACCAGAAGGTTGCGAGACATAGTTACGAGAATCGCTGCCTGTGGAAAGCACGCTCAACAGAGCGAAAACTGGACTGTCAGCACCACCGCCCTGGAGCGGTCGATGAGACACCTCGTATCCCTAGGATTGCCAGACGCTGCGATAGTGGAGTTCCCTCCTTGAGTTCATAACCTTAGCGCCCGATCATGCGGCTTGATGGCGGGCAGGGTAGAGGCACCACCGCTGCCCATGAACGCATCGACGCCAATGGTGGCGTGGGAGTGCCCGGTGGCCGCCCTGTGTGTGTGATTAAGTGGGGCGTCAGCTAGAAAGGTGGATCAACCCGGCTGGTGTTGCACGAAATCCGCACGCCGCAATGTAGAACGCGGTCAGTGACGGCTCGAAATCGACGAATAGCCACTCGCATCCTGCCGCACTTGCTTCTTCAGCTGCTCGGGCGACGATGGCCACTCCGAGACCTTGTCGTCGGTGGGTTGGTCGAGTCCTCGTGTCGATGAGGAACGCATGCCCCCACCGTCCCAGGCAACGTTGACGAAGCCAACGAGTTGGTCGGCCGCAGTCCGAGCCGTCACCCACCCCAACGAATGTTCTCGCACCTGATCCCACCAACCAGCCTTAGGGGAGCCGCCGTGTGAGCGGGTTAGCTCACCAACTTCGCCGTCCGACACGGGCGCCCGCCACTCGATCTTTAGGTCTTTGTTCGACATCTCTCGAAGGTGTCGCGCGATGAGTCGCGGCGCAAGCTGAACATTTCCCGGGACTCACCTCACCACCGGGGAATGCGAGCGACCTGCGGTACACGATCGCCGTTGCCGTTCCTTAGCGGGCAAACAAGCAGCCTATTGTTCAGCTCCTCCCCATCCAGAGATTGCCTTGACTTCGGTCGCAATGGCGCAGACTTCGCGTCGGTCGGTGGATATACGGTGCACCGCCGACGACGCGTTGAGCTGAAGTTTCGCCGCAGCTGCCTTACTGCGCTTGATTGCATCTTCTAACCCTGACCCGATTTCGCGTTGCGCCAACCGATCGGCAGCGGTGGAATCGTTCGCCGTGAGGAGCGCACCTATTGCGCTGACATCCGCACCGAGGGCTGCGGACAGACTCGGCATCTCCAGCACGCTCACAGTGTTTGTGAAGATCAAGCGCGAGTAACCTGCAGCTCGGTAGTTTCTCCACATCGCGGCAAGGTTTTGTTCGGCGAGATCGATGCCGTCCCGCCAGGGCTCGGGATGCGCCTGATCAAGGTTGTCGCCCTCGATCAGAGCATGGACGATGTCCTCAATCGCAAACAACCGCGAGAGTTCCGCAGCTACTGAGGTTTTCCCAACTCCAGAGCGCCCACTGATGAAAATCACCTCGGTCGTTTTCGCTGGTTGCATTCCCTTAGCGTGACACGGTGCGGCGCAAATGGTCCTGATCAATATGAACGAGCAGCGCCCAAGCCCATCGCCACGTAACCGGGCGCCCTCAGGTCCTGAGTAAAAGGTGCTCATCGGTGATAGTTACGACAACGCGTTGGCCGAAACCGTGAACGGTCTTACAAAGCTGAGTTGGTGTACTGGGAAGGGCTGTGGCGCAACGCATCTGACCTAGAACTGTCGACCGTTGGATGAGTCGACTGGTTCAACAACACCAGCATCCACTCAGCCCTGGGCTACCGGACACCGCCCGAGGCCGAAGTTGAGTACTACAGTCAGCAAAATACTCCCGCCGAGCATCAGCTTGTTGGGTAAACCATCCTCCACAAAACCCGGGGTGAATCACATTGCGAACCAAAGCCACCCCGACCATCGACCGCACAGGTGACACCCACGACCGGGTCCGTGAGGACCGGGTCAACAAATCAGGCACCATCACCCTGCGCCACAACGGGAAGCTGCACCACATCGGAGTCGGCCGAACCTACGCCGGAACCTACGTCACAGTGCTCATCCAAGACCGAGACATCACCATCGCCGAAACCACCACCGGGCAGCTCATCCGAGAACTGATACTGGACCCCACCCGCGACTACCAACCCACCCGCCAAACAAAAAACTCCTGAACCTACAAAACGTAGGTTCAGGAGTTTCCGATGTCCTGAGACATCACAGTTCCGGTGGGACGGTCACCATCACCTACATTCGGGACACCGCAGACCGGGTCACCGCGAGGATCATCGCCGGTTCCGCCACCCCGGCGGAGAATGGCACTTTCCTGTACGGGTTCACCTCCACCGATGATTCCGCTGACCTGGACCTCGGCGCCGGCAACGTCATGATCACCCGAATCAATAGCCTCCCCGGGGGTGTGACATACACAAAGAACTACCAAACCGTCGCAGATAGCAGGTGGCATTACCCGAACATTCACGGCGACAACATCATCACCACCCTGCCCACCGGAACCATCGACGGGACGGTGAAGGTCTACGACCCCTACGGCGCCCCCATCACCACCGGCGGAACCCCAGACTTCGACGCTGTCCCGAACACCAACCCCTCCGCCTACGACACGGGGTGGCTCGGTCAGCACCAACGGATGGCCGAACACACCGCCAACCTCACCTACACCCACATGGGCGCCCGCGTTTACGACCCCACCACCGGCCGGTTCAACAGCATCGACCCCGTCGCCGGCGGCGGCGCCAACGACTACGCCTACCCCACCGACCCCATCAACATGACAGACCTCGACGGCCGCTTCTGGTGGTGGGTACCTATAGCAACGTATCGAGTGTATAAAGCAATCAAAGCCGGTCCGCCAAAGCCGACCGGAGTGATAACCAAAGGCAATGCGCTAGGTAAAGTCCTCAGTAAGATGGAAGTCGGTGGGGTGTATGTTTCCCGTCATTCAAACAAATGGCCAGGCATATCTTGGGGTTACCAAATAAACTACGCGGTAAATAAGAACGGGTTAGGAGGTATAGTATGGAAATATGGCATTACATCAGTGGATTCAGCACCGAATGAGAGGGCCGACTCTCAAAAGCCTACGTGTGAAAGGCGGACTGGCACAAAATGCAGAGTTGCTTACCAAATTACTTTTCCAAATAGGCAAGCTGCCAGAAATTGGGAGCTAGGTATTTGTGGCGCTTATCTGAGTAGATACGGCGGAGTTCCGCCAGGTTCTACTCGATGCTAATGGTTAAGAAAATTGCAAGGGGTTGTGTAAATGAAATACCCACGAAGGCTAAAATCAATAGACCTCTATCCCAACCCTTTCCCAGATGGAAACGCTCCCACTGCGAAGGAAGAACAATATAACTGGGTTTCGCATACGGTTGTGAATTTATACAATCGGCAACTTACCAAACTGGGGGGTGTTCCTGCCATGGCATCGCACCTGCGTGTATTTATCCGGGAGAACCAAGACAATTTACGATTAGGTGACCCTATCATTCGAACAGATCTGGGCGTCTTCGAAGCGGCCTTCTCCGGCATCGATGAAGAGGCGCGGACCTTGATCGGCTTCGAGCGGAATTTGTACCTGTTGAACTGGCTTCAAAACATTCTGCTGACCATGGCAAAGGCGCGAGATTGGGATAGAACAATCTTGGACAAAGCCTATCAAGGATGTATAGATGAGGGCCTCGAATTTACCTTGGAATCAAAACCCAAACTAAGCCCAGATCGAAAGTATAAATCCAGTTTCAAAATTGCTTTTGATGATTTAGATACAGTAGTCAGTCTAAGAGTTTTGACCAGGTCTGGCATTGAAGTCGCAGCGCAGCAAGCGCGGGATCGGAACTCAATAATGGCTCCCTGGGCGATGCGTGAACTGATTGCGAGAGCAACTTGGCGAAATACTGGTATCGAAGAGAAGCCATGGATTTTCTCGAGCGGTTGGTTGGGGTGGCACTTCAGTGTCGAGGTCGGATAACCCATGGTGGTCAAACTATTTTTAACTATTGATTTGAACTGCTTACTTGCATCTCTACTGAATTATCCACCAATAAGCGCCAACGTGAGGTTGGGGTTGCAGTCTGTTGCTGAGATGTTGGGTCGTTGTGAGGGGCGGTGTCATACCCTCGAAGCATCAGCCCAATGAAGGGCGGTGTAGAGCCAGTTGATCTGAAATGGGTGCTGGGTTGATGCGCAGGGCTGTGACTTTTAGCGCCCGCGCGAGGATGGGCGGCTGGTTTATATCTTGTCCCTCCCCTGCGCTCTGGTGGGTTTCGCGAGCCTGCCAGGAGTGATACTGGCTTGAAGTGGATGGCACCTCCACTCGGTCCTGAATCGGTGCCGAGACTCACCTTGGGTAATTACATGCCTACCCGTCGAGCGCTAGCCCACCTCGTCCAAATCGTTTAGGGATCCCTATCCGATACTGGTTTTCGGGGGTTCGACCTGCTGGTCGAGGTGTCGGTAGATGGTGGGTCTGGTGACGCCGAATTCGGCGGCGATTTGGGCGACCGTGTATTTGGTTTTGCCGTCTTCGGCGAGTTCGTCGTACATCTGTTGGGCCATTTTGATTTGGCGTGGTCCGAGTTTGGGTTTTTGGCCGCCGACCCGGCCGCGGGCCCTAGCCGCGGCGAGTCCGTCGCGGGTGCGTTCTGACATGAGGGCGTGCTCGAATTCGGCTATTGATCCGAGTATTTGGAAGAACATCCGGCCGACTGCGGTGGAGGTGTCGATGCCTTGGTCCAGAACGACAGGTCGATTCCGCAGTCCTGGAGTTGTTTGGACAGCTCGAGCAAATGGTCTAGGGATCTGCCGAGCCGGTCGAGTTTGGTGATGACGATCTGATCACCGGCGCGGTTGGCCGACAGCAATGCTGCTTTGTCCAACTGCGGGCGGCGGGCCAGTTTGGCGCTGGCTTTGTCGAGGTAAATCTCATCGCAGCCGGCGGCAGTGAGGGCGTCGTATTGGGCTTCTGGGTGTTGGTCCCGGGTGGAGACCCGTCCGTAGCCGATTCGCAGCTGTTTGATGTATCGCAAACGAGGGAGTGCGTGGCATAGGCGCGGACACGGGTTGGGTTACAACATCGACCTGCGGCGATGGCATGGCTTGATGTCGATGTTCGAACTGGTCTGCACGAATGTTCGAAGTCGACTGCACGGCACGCTCGTATCGGTATGTCTTGATTCCCATGGGTTTGGAGGCAGTTGGGTTTCGAGACACAACCGTGACGGGGGCGGGTATTCTTCCAGCGATCTGGTGGTTTCTACCTGACATACCGTCGGATTAGAAATGCAATAGACCCCCGATGGGGAGGGAAGGTTTAATAATGGGCCCCAGTCAACTTGACGACGTGTACAGCGCATTGCGAGGAATCATGCTGAAGCACGCTAAGGATCTTGTTGCGGCAACGGATTCTTCAGGGCATCTCTCGATAGAGGCCAAAGAACCTGGCGGCAATGGAATGAGGTCTTGGTACGGGGGCGTCCAGACGAAAAAAAACTATGTGAGCTATCACCTGATGGCCGTGTACGAGGACCCTGAGCTGCTGAACGATATCTCCACGAAACTTCGCGTACGCATGCAGGGAAAGTCTTGTTTTAACTTCAACGCGCTGAACGACGAGCTATTCGCTGAACTCGATGCGCTTACAGGGGTGGGATTCTGCGAGTTCGCATTGCGTCACAACCCGCCCACGGAGATTCAGTAGGCATCGGGCGCCGGTAGCTGGCGCCGCCCTCTTGAGGGCTAGCTCGCCGCCGTGTCGAAGTGCCTTCTACCTAACATTCCGAGCTGTCCGGTTACATCAATGTGTTCGCTTATTCTCGCATCTGCTCGTGGTACCCGGATTCGCGTAACCCTAGGGTTGCGAGACAGTAGTGAGCTGTTTCGCAGGAAGCCCCGGTCCTGGAATGAACCTGCGGTCGCCGACCTGTGACCTAAGGATTTGCCAGTTGGGTTCGGTTTGCAGGACGAGGGGTGCTGGCGGCCGGGGAACACAGGTGGGCCATCCAGAACAGAAGGTGCTAGTCCACAGAATTAACGTGGAAGTAGCCCACCACTCTGCGACCTTCAGCGATTGCCAGAAGAGTCCCAGGGCGGACGCGCTGTGCACCACGATTCTTCACGATCGACCATGACGCGTCCGCAACGGAAAGCCATGCAGTCGGATCCTCGGCTCGCACCACGAACCCGGCTAGCCCAGTCTCGAAGGAGTGCGGCGGTACGTACGCATTGGCGATGTACACCTCGCCGGTAGGTGTTGGAGGCGGCCCCGTGTCGCGACCGCCCTGCGAGGAAGTCAGCCAAACGACGCGGCCGTGAAAGGGTGTGGGGCCTGAGTAGTGCACGCCCGAAGTATCCCGCATCCCGCTTGGTGCATGGGTCTGCTGCACGATCCGGTGTCACCGCGGCTGGGGTCTCCAAATCAGTGCGTCGCGCCCCCGCAGGCAAGGCGTGGGGAGCTTTGCGCGATGGATGGCACATGTGTCTCATAACTGTTCTGTCTCGAATCTCATGGCTTGTGGGACTGGTGCGCCCGTTGCCGCTGCGGGTGGTGGCGTTTTCAATGTGCATCCGAGGAGAGACATGCGCGCTGGGTGAGTGGACTCTTGTCGGTGCCTATGCTTGACTCGTGGCAAATTCGGCGGAGTTCGCATACTCCCGGCGCGCGGAAGATTACATCAATCTTCTTGGTTCGATGAGTGCAGTGCATCCTTCGGATCAGCAACTCGTGGCCACCTGGGCGGATAGCCTTGAGGGCGACGCCATCGATGCCGGGTGCGGGCCGGGCCATTGGACGGACTTCCTCAGCGAGCGCGGGGTCGCCGCCCGTGGAATTGACCAAGTGCCCGAGTTCGTTGAAAGTGCTTGCTCCACGTATCCCAGCCGTGCGTTCCTAGTGGGAAACCTCGAGACTCTGGATGCCAGCACTTGCTCAGTAGGTGGGGTGCTCGCTTGGTACTCGCTCATTCACCATGAGCCGGACAAAATCCATATCCCATTGCACGAGTTTCATCGTGTGCTGCGGCCCGGTGGTGGACTGCTGGTCGGCTTCTTTGAGGGCGCCACCGTGGAGAAATTCGCGCACGCAGTCTTTCCTGCTTACCGGTGGCCGGTGAGTGCCTTTAGTGAGAAGTTAAGAGCGGTGGGGTTCGACGTAATCGAAACGCATGCACGATCGACAGCTGGTCAACGGCCCCACGGGGCCATCCAGGCGCGACGCAGAGGGCGCCCGTAACCGCATCGACTCAAATACGTAGTCGTCGTAGAGTGTCTCATAACCTAAATGCCTCGTAACCCATGGGTTACGAGGCATTTCGGTTATGAGACACATCGCCCGAAGCGGGATCGCTATACGGCGTCCGTGCCACACGCGAGTGCCCGTTTGACGATGCCCGTGACACTGAGAATCGTGGTCCCAACAAGTCGGACTGGCTTCGTGAGCGTTCAGAGGTAGGCCAGCGACGGTTCTCGTGAACGCGATCCCAGTAGGTGTGCAATAACTAAGTATGAGGACATCTGATGGGGTCTGAACAATTGTTGGATCCGCTGATTCCGGCGCCCGCGCCTAATGACGGCGTCTGGATTCAGGAGCTGTACGATTCGCAGGCAGCCGGATTACTCAAATATCTGAACCGCCGGGTGGGCGCAGCTGCCGAGGATCTATTGAGTGAAATATTCCTCGCGGTGATCGCAAGTGCTGTCAGCTTCGATCCGCAACGGGGATCACCAACTGCCTGGTTGTACGGAATCGCCTCGAATGTGCTTCGCGGTTATCACCGCCAGGAGCAACGACGCCTGGACACCGCTGCCCGACATAACGCTCACACCACCCCTATCGGCAACGGGCCGGACACCTTCGTGCCGGGAACCGTGGATGCCCAACGTCGGATAGCCGAACTGGCCGACCGGATCTCGGCGTTGAGCCCAGGTGATCGGGAGGTGCTGCTGCTCAGCGCCTGGACCGCCCTAGACACGAACGAAATTGCAACGGCGCTGGGCATTCCGGTGGGAACGGTGCGTTCACGACTCCACCGAGTACGCCGACAGTTACGAGAGCAAGGCGTTGGCCAGCTATTCAACTCCTCAAAGAATCGAGCCGATCAATGACCACAAACAGGCGAGGTACTACCTGGAGCGACTCAGAATTGGATGAGGCCCTCGCCGGGTTGAACAACGACAACCCCTCAGAAACCCGGATTCTGAACTCTGTACGGACAAAGCTGTTTACAAATAACGAAACCGCAGCCGATACCAAGACACCCAGAACGCTCGTGGCGTCGAACCGGGCCGACGCCTCATCCGAACTGTCATCGGTGCGACCAATCCGCACACGCGCACGATCGGTATCCGCCGCCGGCATCATCGCCGCCGGCATCCTTGTGTTCTTCATCCCAAGCCTGCTGAAAAGCGATCCAGACCGAGGTTCAGCCACCGCGGCCGCGTCCGGTGCGCTCAACCTAGCCGCATCCTTTGCGGTGACCACCATCGACAAACCGGTGGGACCGGGACAGTACCGGCTGATCCAAACCCACGACTGGCACTACGTTTTCGCAGGTGACCTACCGGATGTGGCGATGTTTGAGACAACTTACGACGTCTGGGCGCCAGCAGACCTATGGAGCGCCGACTCACAGTGGCTCCACACACGCACCAGAACCGGAAATCGAATCTGGGTGGTCGGCAACGAAGAACAAGCCAAAGCCAACGGCTACCTGGACCAGGTGTTGACCGATACCGGAACAGAAAACGGCACCTGGCAGGCACCTTGCGGAGACTTCTTCGGGCAGGAAGGATGCAACCGAGTGGGAAACTGGTCTGACCCCACCGAAGCCTTTCTCGCCTCGTTACCACGTGATCCCAGTGCCCTGTTCAACAGAATGGCACAGGACATCTACACCGACAAAGGACGGACCCTGGGCCCGCAGGTGTTCGACATGGCCTTAGACGCGTTGCAGTCCGGGCTCTACCCGGCCGACCTGCGCGCAGCGATCTATCAGGCACTCACTTTCGTGGACGGTCTGGATGTGACCAGCGACTCGGTCAACGTCGACGGCAGAGCCGGTCTGGGCCTCGCTCTGGACGGCGACGGCCCCACCCGCACCGAACTAGTCATCGACCCCAACACCGGCGACTTCATTGGCGAACGAGAAATCAATATCGACGAAACCACGAGCATCCCAATGGGAGCCACTATTGCATTCACCGCAGTCCGCACCGACGTAGTCGACGAAGCAGGGCAACTACCACCAAACTGAGAACCCCATCCCTAACTTGCCTGACATGCTGACCGGACAAATCAGGGCATCCACCGCCACCGACCACTGGAAACCGCTATCAGATAAGGATCCGTCGCTGGGACTGCTATTCGAGCGGGGGCGTCGTCGGGGTTGGATCCGTGGTCAGGCGCCCGTAGGTCAGGACGTCCACGCTGTTTCCTGCGATGAGGAATTTCCCGCGCTCCGCGCCCTCGCGCATGAACCCGGCGGCTTTAGCCACGACCCCGGACGCGGGATTGGTGGCCCGGTGTCCTAGCTCGAGTCGATAGAGCCGGCCTGGACCCAAAGCCCAGTTCGCGACGGTGGCGGCCGCTCGCGATGCAGTCCCGCGGCCGCGATGCTCACGGTGCAACCAATACCAGAACCAGCCGGTCAAATTTTCCCGGTCGATCGAGGTGACACCGACCGCGCCGATCGCCGTTCCGTCCAGGTCGATGGCGAAGACGTGACGGTGGCGGGTTCCTGACGCCATGGCGTTGATCCATGCTCCGCCTTGGTCGAGGTCGGCGACGCTTCCTTGCCGAGCCATGTCCGGATCGGCGAACGCATCCACTACGGCCCCGGAATCGGCGGAGCGGAACTGCCGGAGGATAGGTGGCACAGGATCGAGGTAACTCGTTTGCGGCGGCTCGACTGCGCTCTCCCGCCATCGAGCGGTTGAGCTTATTCCGAGAGCATTCAGGCTTCCGCCCTTGTGCAGTCCTCTGCTTGAGGGATCGAGAGCGTAATGGCTCTGTCTCGTAACCCTAGGGATACGAGGTGACTCATCGACTCCGCCAAGCTATTGGACCGACGACGACTGTGTCGCAACCTATGAGTTACGAGGCACTTCGGTTACGAGACACCGGGTACCTTGCGAAAGCAAGTCAGCTGAACAGATCAAGCGGGGCGGAACCGGCGAGATCGTTGTCGATCTCGTCGGGCTCATCCCAGGGCCAGGTGTGCTCCCCATACTTCCGAAAGAACAAGAACGCCCGATCCACTAATTGCACGCGCTTTCCAGCACGATGGTAGGTCAAGACTGGAGGACTGATCTGGATCTTGACCTGTAGCTGGTCGACTCGCTCCAATGCTTGGGTCAAGTCGCTTCCCCGAAGGGATATGCCTTCATCCTGGATTGCCTTTAGGAGGTCACGCGAATCCACCCCTTTGGCCAGCAAGTCCGCATCATCGGACGCGGTGAAGGCTCGAAGTAAGTGAAGATAAACGACCAATCCCTCGGGCATTCGGCGCATCCCGCGAACGAAATTGGCAGCGAAGGTTTCGAATCTTCCTGACATCTGCGCCGCCACATCACGGCGAGCGTCGGTCAACGATGCGTTACGGCCAATTTCAAAACCGGCTTGGGCGTCGTCAACCTTCTCCAGGATGCAAATTTCGTGCGCCAGACGATGCAATAGGCCAACGTTCCCGTAAGCGTCGCTGATAAGTGCGTTCGAAAGTGTTTCACTGAAGGAGATTGCTAGAGCCTCAGCGCCCTGAGTTAGCACAGCGTGGAGGTCTTCATTCGACCATTCAAGATGGATATCATCGACCCGTCCTTCTAAATCACCGTTGAAGTAACTCAGCAAGTGGCTCTGGGCCCAGACGCCGATGATTACGAGGTGGCAACCATATTCGCCGAGCGCCTTCATCCACGAGGCGAAGATGCGTTGTTCTTCTTCAGGAAGATAGTGAAAATCCTCAATGACGAAGCGTTTCTGCGATCTAGTGACAGCCTCAGCGACCCAGTGCAGGTTCGCTGCTGTCTGCGCAAAAAATTGCTCTTGAGTTTCGGACTCAGAGGCTTTCGTGGCCTTTGCCGTTGCGCCGGCTTCCCCAGAAGCCTGTCCTAGAAACGGCACGGAGAACCTTGCTTTGACCGCACTGCTCAGGCCAACCTCGCCGGTGAGGCTGCCGGTCTGAGTTCTCCCTAGCTTTGCGGTCACTCCAAGCTGCGCCAGCGCTTCTTCAAGAATTGACACAGAAGTCGAAGTGGTTGTGCATTGGACGACAACGGACTCCTCGGGCTTCAGGCCCCGCTTTCGAAGCCAAGTCTTCCCCTGCTTGCTGCCACCATGAACGCTCACGTGACGGCTGGCCTCAAGGCCTCTTTTGAAAACGGAGTCAAGGTTGCCTCGGTCGACGTAGGCCGGCGTACTGTTGCCCACGCCGACTCCGAAGACTTCATCGACTTTGTATTTGCGCGTCATTAGACCTCCATGTTGGATCCACCTTATCCAGTGAGACGCGCCCACCTTCGTCGCCCACCGGTATCTGACCTATTACCCCGGCGTTTCGGACTGTCTCGAAACCCTAGGGATACGAGGTGTCTCATCGACCGCTCCAGGGCGGTGGTGCTGACAGTCCAGTTTTCGCTCTGTTGAGCGTGCTTTCCACAGGCAGCGATTCTCGTAACTATGTCTCGCAACCTTCTGGTTGAATCTGTCGACACACCATCACTTATGAGACACCCCGGAGGAGACCATGTCGAAGCTGATCGGCTACGCGCGTGTTTCGACGAAACAGCAGTCAACTGACCGCCAGGAAGCGGACCTCCTATCCGCTGGGGTTCGGCGCGATGACCTCTACGTTGATCACGGAGTCTCCGGGGCGCAAGCATCGCGTCCCCAGTTCGCTCGAGCACTCGATGCGCTAATCCACGGCGACACCCTCGTGATCACGACGCTTGACCGGCTCGGCCGATCTACGCAAAATATGCTCGCGTTCGCTAACAAGCTGCGAAGCCGCGGTGCCGGGCTGCGTGTACTGAACCTGGGCGGAGGTGATGTTGATACGTCATCACCGATGGGGTCGATGCTGTTCACAATCATGGCCGCACTGGCGCAGATGGAACACGAGATTAAAAGTGAACGCATCACCGACTCAATCAGCAAACGCAAAGCGGCCGGCAAGAACCTCGGCGGTCGGCCTCGACGCATCACTGACAGCCAGATCGGCAGCGCCCTCAGCCTCATCCAAAGTGGCACACCAGCCGCCCAAGTAACGCGCGACCTCGGGATGTCCCGCGCGACGTTCTACCGAAGGTCACGAGCACTCAACAACGAACCGATGACCTCATCGTCTTCGACCTTGTTGCCGCAAGCTTCATCATAAAACAGCACTAGCGCAGAGAACTTCGACCATTCAGATATCCGCACTGGCCTGCACAGCACCGACCATGACACGGCAGACCTTGCAGGCCACTTCGGACATCGACATGAACGAAGAGGTCCGCACACCGTCTCGGTAGATGATCGACTACCGAACGGATGCGTCAGTCGTAGACGCTGCTGCGATTTCCCACGTCGAGGGCGATGATGACCAGCTCTTCTCGCTGGATGTCGAGGATCACGCGGTAGTCGCCGACCCGTAGCCGCCACAGGCCCGTGTAAGGGCCCGATAGGGCCTTGCACCGTTTCGTGGGGTCGTCCAGGCTCTCCAGCGTGATGAGTGTTTTCAATACTCGCGTGGCGACCTGCCGGTCCAGCTTCTTCAACGCTCGGTCAAAGTCGCGATCCGTGCGGATGACCCACGTCATGCAGTCTGATCAGGCATCGCGTTCAGTTCCGCGCGGCTGATGTCCATCTCTGACATTAGGTCTTCAAGCGGCCGGGTCTCGCGTCGACCGGCCCGGATGGCCTCGGCGTGCGTGATCAGCCCGTAGGCGTACTCCAGGTCGTCAATCCCGGCGGTGACCAGCTCGCGCAGGTAGTAGCTCTTCGACCGTCCGGTGGCAGCTGCCAGCCTTGAGAGCCGTTCGTCGACCTCCACGGGGAGACGAAGGGATCGGGGAACCTCTTTTACCGCCACGTGAACCTCCTGACTACATGTAGTCACAACTATACGTCACCCAGATTGCGCCCACACAACAACCGTCCCGCTGATCCATCCTCTGCCGGGACTGCTAAACGAGCGCGCCAAACGATACCGATATGCCGAGTGGGGATACCGAGCGCATGAGACGCTCCGTCACGGCGCGACTAACCTTTTCCCGGTGGGCGGGAACGGACAGCGGCTACCTTGCCCTCAGTCGGCTTGCTGGAAGTGACTATCTTGATGTGGTACGTCAAAGCTGGGCAGCGCCAAGTGAGGCCTTGGGTACGCATCACGGGACCGGGTCTGGCCAGCCTCGGGGAATCGCGGTTAGGACTCTCAGCCCACGGTCACTTGGCGCGTTCCACCTGCTCGGGCTCCCGCGAAATGGACTTGGTAGCCGTGCGGTCGGCGTGGCCGCCCTTGCGAGCGAAATCGCGCTCCAAAATTGGCCGCACTGGGTCCGCGGTGGCTGGCCCCGCGATGGCTTCGAGGCACCGGATGGCGTCGTTGAGCAGGTATCGGTGCCCGGGGGTGAACAGGTGGTCAAAAGCGTCCGCAAGATGCCCTCGGCCGCCCAGGAGCGCCTCGAAACACGCCAGTTCCGCAGTCTGCAGGGTCTCGCGGGCGACTGCAGGTTTGGCGCAGCTTCTGCACCAAGTCGAGGTATCGGGGCACCCAGTCGGGTGGCTGGGTGACGATCTCGTTTAAGGACGGGATGTCGACCTGGACTCGCTTTGCACCGGCTTTTTCGTAGAAAGTGTGGACGCTCTTGGGCATGTACGCCAGGAGATCATCGGCGCGCGCAAGGACGTTGAGCATCTGAGTGCTGTCGGAGCTGCCGGTGGTGAGTGCTCGCTCAGTTCGTTCCTGCAGTTCCCCGGGAGAGCTTGTCGAGGCGGGCAGCGTCGCCGGTTGCTGCCAGTAGCAGCGCGAAGATGGCGTGGGCGGCCAGCACCTCGCGGGTGGGGCTCGGAAGGACTCCTCCACGGTTGGTTACCAGGCCGACGTTCGCGACCGCACGGAGTGTTTTGTTTGGGTAGGTCGTCATGGATCGGCGGCTGCGGTTCTAGTTCGCGCTGGGTGTTAGCAACAAGTTCCTTCGTTTGGGCGGAGATTTCTCTCGCGGCTCAGCCATCGTGCGCGCGAACGCGTTCTCGGATGACACCGACCCGACTGCGACCGGGTCACCTGGTAATAACCGGTAGCGGCGTCGAATTACAGTTGCAACAACCCATTCGGCTTTGACGGCATCGGTTCAGAATTCCAATAGCGGCGCTACGGGAGAAATCCCAATCTGACCGGTTCCACCGGAGAGGTCGAGGTCATAGGTGAAATGCGGCAACAATCCGGCAACGAATTTGTGGTCAGATTCCCACTTTAACCCCTTCTCCAGGTCGCGCGCAAAGCCAACATCAAACATATTGAGGTCGGTAAACACTGTTGAGGCAATCACTAACTTGTCCTTGCGACGGGTGGAAATCAACTCTATTGTCCGGTACCCGTCGGTTTTAATAGAGAAAACCATTTTGCCGGTAAACAGCTTATTCGGACTGATAACTGATCGGGATGATCGAGAAAAGGACAGCGGCGCGTCAAGGCAGGCGGAATATGCCTCCTGAAAAACGGATGGATCCCAAGATCTGGCCTGACATAAATCAAGCATTCGGTCCTTGATCCATCCCAGAATTTCAATAGTCTTCTGATCTCCTTTCAGCTGAGAAATACCTGGGGGCCTCATAGCGAAAATGGTTTCAAAATCATTCGAAGTAGTTGGCTCCGGAATAATTCTCACTCGAGATGGGGAGTCAATAAGCATGATGCTGACCCAAGACGCCATCGCAAGCATGCCACGCAATTTCTTCAGCTGGTATGAGTACAGTGTGGCGGCCAGGCCGGATTCGCAAGCGAAAATGAAATCTTCATCCCGGTCGAAGGCGCAAATATCAACGGTGACGAGCCTGCGTATTGGTTTCATTGTTTCTTTCTCAGCATCGTTGAGACCCTTTTGGTCTATAACCGTTAGCTGTCCTGTATGCGTTGCAGCTCCCAGATTCCCATGCCCGGGCCGCGCCCCTGTTCGGAAATACTTTGATGCTTGAAATATAGCACCCTCTGAATCGCGCCTGGCATTTCGCCATTCCGTCCGCGGGCCGTTGGTTACTGGGCAAAACCGAAGTAATACCGTATTTAAAAACATCTTGCTTTTTTGAGATTGGATCTCGGTAGAGAATGGTGTATCCATAGGATTTGAATTCGTATTTATTAGAATTTTTACTAGTCGAAGTGCGGCCCTGAATTGTACCGACCAACGCTTTGCCTGCCTCCAACGTCACGTAGGTGACGACCGCAGCTCCGACCACTGCTGTCCCAACTGCGCCAGCTACGGCTCCAGCGGACGCACCTCCTCCTATCAGCCAGGGAAGTATCGGTATGACAAACCAAAATCGGCCGTCGAGGTCGGTCATGTTGATGGGGTCGGTGGGGTAGGCGTAGTCGTTTGCGCCGCCGCCGGCGACGGGGTCGATGCTGTTGAACCGGCCGGTGGTGGGGTCGTAAACCCTCGCGCCCATTTGGGTGTAGGTGAGGTTGGCGGTGTGTTCAGCCATCCGTTGGTGCTGCCCGAGCCACCCGGCGTCGTACGCGGACGGGTTGGTGTTCGGGACAGCGTCGAAGTCCGGGGCCCCGCCGGTGGTGATGGGGGCGCCGTAGGGGTCGTAGACCTTCACCGTCCCGTCGATGGTTCCGGTGGGCAGGGTGGTGATGACGTTGTCGCCGTGAATGTTCGGGTAATGCCACCTGCTATCTGCGACGGTTTGGTAGTTCTTGGTGTACGTCACACCCCCGGGGAGGCTGTTAATTCGGGTGATCATGACGTTGCCAGCGCCGAGGTCCAGGTCTGCGGAATCATCGGTGGAGGTGAACCCGTACAGGAAAGTGCCATTCTCCGCCGGGGTGGCGGAGCCGGTGATGATCCTCGCGGTGACCCGGTCTGCGGTGTCCCGAATGTAGGTGATCGTGACCGTCCCGCCGGCACCATTAGGGGCAATGGTTCGCACGTGCCGGTTGGAGGAGTCATACACAAACGTGGTGACCCCGGCGGTGTCGGTGACGGTGGAAACATTCCCGCGGGTGTCATAGGTGTAGGTGGTCGGTTTCGCACCTGTGACGGCGAGGATCCGGTCGGCGGCGTCGTAACAAAAACGCGACGTTTCCCCGACCGTGCCTAGTTGGTAGGTGGACACCGTCCGGTTGGTGTTCGCCGCCGCCCCCACACTGGTCCCAATCGGGCATATCGAGGGCGCCGATCCGGAAAAACCGTAGGAGTATTCAACTCTCGGGCGGGACGTGTTCGCGGCCAGCACCGCCGAACCCAAATTACCGGCGGGGTCGTAGGTGTAGGACCACACGTTGTTGGCAGCGGGGGTGAGGGTGCTGGTTTGGGTGGAACCGGTAACCCGACCCGACTGCGACCTCGTTACGGTGTCACCGATGGTGGCCCCGTTCAACGTCCACGTCAGGGACTGCAACGCCCCATTACCAAACCTACCGATCGCGCCGGCGGTGCTGTTTCCGTAGGCGGCGCCGGTGACCTCACCAGTTCCCGCATCGAAGGTGGTGTCGGAGAGCAACGCCCCGTCGAGGGTGATGGTGTCCACCGCCCCCGCGTCGGTGTAGGTGTAAGCCCTCGTTGATGTTCCCCCGCCGGCGGCTGTGGTCGTTTCGGAGGTGACCCGGGCTGCTTGGTCGTAGGTGGGGATGGTGACAACACCGTTGTATCCTTCGTATTTCACCTGACGACCGAACAGGTCCACGGTGGAAGTAAGGGTTCCGGAGGTGTCGCTGATCTGGTTTCTCAGCGGGTTCCCGGCCACCGCGTAGTTGGTAGTGACCGTCCGCGAAGGCGACGACTCATTGACCCCCACTGTGGCGGGGTTGTCCGGCATCGCCGGCAGCGCTGCCACCGTCGCCCGCGAGCGGACATCGTAGGTGGTGCACGCCCACGGTTCGGCATTGACCTTCGAGGCAACTACCCGTCCGACGACGTCATAGACCTGCTCGGTGGTTTGCCGTGCACCCGACGAGTTCAGCGGCCCAGCAACAGTTTTCAGCCGCCCGGCTTGGTTCACCGCGGGTGACCCCGTGACGCAGGGGTTCACGGCGGTTTCGGTGTTGCCGTAATAGGTGTAGTTGGTGCGTTTGTTGCTGTCGTTGATATCCCCGGCAGGCAACGATGTTGCTGTGGTTCGCCGGAGGGTGTCGTAAGTGCTGCGGGAAGTTAACCCGGCGCCGCCGTTGCTGACAGTGGTCGCTGCGGCTAACCCTTCCCACGGCCTGTCGCCATAGGTGGTAGTGGTGGTTGATGAGGGGGTGGCGCCGCCGGTGTCCGCCCTGGTGGTGGTGGTGGCTAGGCCGTATCCGGGGTTGATGTTCCCCGCGGGGATGGCGGTGAAGCCCTGCCCGGGGGTTTGCCACGTCAGCGACAACCTGGCGGCGCCGCCAAGTTCGCTAGCTTCGATGCGGATCGGCCACGTCACCCCGCCAGGGACACCATCGAGGTAAAAGGCGCGTTCCACCGCGTAGGCGCCGGCATACCAGTGGTCAGCGACGAGGACGTTGTTAATGAACACCCTCGCGCTGTCATCGACGTTGAGTTTGAAGTTATACGTTCCCGCCGCGGGGAAGGTGAGGTAGCCGGTGGCGCGCAACGAGAAGTCGTCGGCGTTCACTCCCGCCGTCGGCGCGTTCAAACCCCAATCCGCGGCGGCCGGTCCGGTCGCGGCAGCGCCGAGCCCGAGGGTCCGGGCGATGGGGGCGCCGGTGAGGGTTTGGTTATTGAACCACTCCACATGCAACCCGGTCAGCCCCTGGTCATATGCGGTCGTGGTGGTGGGCACAGTAGCTGCGCACCCCGGAGTGGGAACCAGGGAGGCGGTGAAGCAACTTTCCGGGGCGGGACCGTAGGAGGCGATGGGGCGGTCGGCGTAGTCGAAGATGGTGGTCGAAACCCGGCCCGCCGGGTCTTTGGATTTGGTGAGTTGGTCTTTGGCGTTGAACCAGGTGGAAGAGGTTTTCCCTTCCGCATCTTTGGTGGCAGTTCCCTGCAGCAGCGTGTTGAAAAACGCTTGGGAGGCATACCCGGATGCTGGGGTGAGCCCGTCGACGGTGACAGTTGTTTTCCCGTCCGCCCCTGGGGTGGCCCCATTGTTGTAGACGTATCGGTGGCCGGGTCTTGCCACCCCAGCCGCAGGGACCGGGCCGACGACGGCTGTTACTTTGCTGCTGCCGTCGTAGGTGATAAGGGAATTTGAGGTGTCATCATTGGCAGCTACCCCAGCGGCAACAGCATCAAAGGCCAACGGGTCGCGCAGTTTCGACAGCCTGCCGTTGGTGTCGTAGGCGAAGTCGGTGGTTTCCCCGCCCGGGTCAACTAGGCGCGCGAGTTGGCCGTTGGTGTTGTACCACAGCAACGACATCGCCCCATCGGGAAACGTGATGCGGCACAACACGTTTGGAGTTGGTGACAAAACCATCCCCGCCGGGATGGGGAACACCCCGCCAGCCGAACCTGGGTCGCCGTAGCAGTTGTCGCCCAACCCGAACCGTTGATAATCCAGTTTCACCTGCAACCCGGAGATGGGGTCTGTTACTTTCGCTAACCTGGCCGGCGACCCATTCCAGGTGTATTGCAGCGCCGTTGCCACACCGGTGACGTCGGCGGCTTGGTATTCGATGAGGTTGCCGTCGACGGCGAACACCGACCGTGACCCGTCCGGGTCTAGCACTGTGATGCGGCCAGCGTTGGGTTCAGCGGCGGCCGCGACGGTGAGGACGCCGTGTTCCCCGGTCGGCGGCGCCCACCCTGTTTTGCCGTCCTTTTCCGTTTTCGCGTAGATATGCGGCGCCCCAGACGAATCGAACAAGGTGATGGAGGAATCAGACACCAACGCCCGGGAGTAGGCGGCGGCGCCGTCGACGTCGGTGGACAACGTCCAGCCCTGCGGCAGGGCTGGCGGGTCGGTGACAGCGAGCCACTGCGCCGGGATGGGCATCATCACCGGGCCACCGGAGTACAGGGCGGCGCCGTCGGCGCGTTTCACCCACACCGAAAAGTAGGTTTGGCCGACGAATTCGGTTAACTCCGCGGTGATCGGAACTGATTGGCCCCCGGTCAAGGTGACGGGTTTGTTTTGCCATTGCAGTTCGGTGACGTAGTTGGCGTTTTCGTAGACGGTGGTTGAGTTGACGACAACTTTCGCCGCGTCGTCATTCAACGCACCGAACAGGTATGTGCCGGACGCGGGGACGGTGAGCCTGCCGTTCCACCGCCCGAGGAAGTAGTCCCCTTCCAACGCCGCCGGATACGGCGACGACCACCCCCAATCATTGTTCAGTTGAGATTCGGTGCGTTGCAACACCTGCGGGTCGCCAGCATCCAGCACCAAGTTTTTGTTTTTGTCCTGGTAATACGTTGCGGTCACACCACTTTCGATGGTGCTGCCCTGGGAGTTGTAGGTGTAATTGAAACCGACACTGGAATTGGCGAATGACGTGGTTGGGGAACCGGTTGCGGCGATGAGGTTGCCGTTCACCAAGTTCACCGTCAGGCCGCCCAACGAGTCAACGGGCGAGGTTTTCGGGTCGCCGGTGCGGATATCGATGGTGAGTTTGTTAGCCCAAACCCCCTGATCGTAGGAGGCACCATCGAAAGCCCGCACCGTCCAAAAGTAGGTGACACCATTTTTGAGATACCCCGCCGGAACAGTCCACGAAGTACCGCTGAGCTTCCCCGACGACACCACCGTCCCGGACCTGCCGTCGGCGCCGGTACCGACCGAAAATTCGTACTGTAATCCCGCTGGCCCACCATCAGGGTCAGTTGTTGCTGTTGTCGACAACGTGGGGGTCAGCGTCGCTTGCGTCCCCGGGACGGGGGTGGACCCGGCGGCTGTTTTAGCCGCCGGCGGATAGTTGGTGGTGAACCACCAGAACGCGCTTTCCGCGGTGGTCCCCGGGTTGTAACCGCAAGGATTGGCATCCTGGGAGCAAAAGTCCTTGGTGTAAACCCGCCAAAAGTACGACGTACCCCCCGAAAGTACATTCGCCGGGAGTTGCACCTGGGAGTTGCCTTGCCACCCCGATTCCCACACCACCACGCCGGGGCTACTACCCACCATCGTCCACACCCGGAAGAAGTAGAAAACCGGGTCGCCGTCAGGGTCGGTGGCCGAAGCGTTCAACACCGGCGACACCGACTGCTGGGCGGCGCCATACCCGGGGGACACCATCGTCGCCGCGGGGGCGGGCCGGTTCACGGTGACATAAATTTCGCCGACAAACGACTTGTAGGTATAAAGGCTCGTATTCACCTCCTGCCCGGTGAAAATGAACCACTGACCACCGACGCCGCCGGTGAACGCCGACCGCAGCAAATCCACCAACCCCTGGCCCTGAAGGTGCGCTTCGTTATCGACGTAGGCATCACTGGCCACCCACGACCCGATGCCGTTATAACCAAACGAACTCGCCCACCACTGGTTCATCCCATACCCGTTGGCGGTTCCATTAACTTTGTAAAGACCCGTCTCGGCGGCCACCACCTGCAGGCCCTGACCGAAGTACTGCTCAAAGTTGAAATGCGCCATCCCCCGCCACACGGTGCCGTTATCGTTCGGGGACCCCGTTTTGATCGCCCCACCAATCTCCAACACCCCATTGGACTTATAAGACCGAATACCGTCCAAGTTCGCCAGCACCGTGGGGTCGACGTTAATCGGGAACACCCGCGCCGGGTCGTTCATCCACTCCCGATCTACCGACACCGTCAACAACCACCTACCGTCCACCTCGGTGAGGGTGTAAGCGCCGTTGATATCCGCCGGTTCCTTTTTGCCATCAATTCCGGACGAATCGAACACGTAGGGGACTGGCAAACCAAACGGCACAGCGCCGCTGGTATCGCGGATCTGGATTGAGCCGGTGTCATCCAGTACCGGGGTGCCGCCCTTGACGTCGAGGTAAAACGACCACTGAACCGGCCCGTCCGCGCCGGGGGCGGTGTCCACGATGATGGTTTCCTTCACCCCATCCGAGGTCACCTCGAACACCAAATCAGCCCCATCCACGGCGCCGTCGTACACCACTTCTTTCCCCACCTGTTGCGGCGCAACAGAACTCGTCGCATCAACCGGGGACAACGCAGCCGAAACATCACCCACCACCACGGAAAGCGCACCAGCGCCAGCTGATTCGCCGAACACCGGCGACAACGGATGCGCCACCGCCGTCAAAGCCGCTTCCTGCACCACCTGCGCACCTGGGCCAGCAGCGACCCCCGGAACGTCAGCGGCAACAGCGGCAACCAGATCGGTGTCCACCGAAACGAACTCACCCGCTGCGTCCTGCACATTCAAAGTGGTCGGAGACATCCGGATGGTGTGCGTGCCGTCAGGGTTAGCGTAAATATCTTCCATCACGGTCTGATCAACCAACACCGAAACACCAGGCTCATACCCCGAAACCTCACCCTGCTCTGCTGGGAGCGGCGGGGCCAGCGGCGCATCCGGGCCCGCATCCTCGAAAGACCCAAACACCGGTGCGTCAGGTTCCTTCGGCGCCAACGGCTCAGACCCCAACCCCCCAGGCACCACCGGGACCGGCTCCACAACAGCACCCCTGGGACCAGCCACCGCAGGGTTCAGGGAATCATCCAGCTCCGCGCGGGCCACCGAAGTGAACCCCGACAACAGCAACGCCGAAGAAACCAAAACCCCCACAGAACGCACAAACCGTCGACGAATACGCACAGCAAAACCCCCCAAGGGTCACAAACAGGAATGGCAGACACGGAAGGTGCGCTCACAGCCCGGGCAGGCACAGCAGTGCACCCACCCGTACGCCGCGGAGAAAGGTAAAGAAAACGTAAGCACATCGGCCCACCAGCCGAAAGACGACACGATGCGGACCGAGCAATCCAGCAGGACCACCGAATTAAGGTAAAGCTAATGCAAAACTAAGGTGTAAGGGAACAGCGATCGGACACCACCACCCACACAGCCCACCACCGACAGGGGAATGCGCGGCCAGTCACGAACCACAACCGCCGACCAATAGGCCATTCGGGTCAACCGGAGGTAAAATCGCAGATACTGCGCACAACCGTAACGAGGCAGCGACCGGTTCTGACCATGCGCCACTTCCAATAGAACCGGCGCCGCCCCGGACTCAAAACACACCCACCCCGGACACCTTCACGATCCTTACCCTCGGGCCGCACCCATAGGACCTAAGAGCACCTCATCAAGCTCGAGCGAGGCGGCGGCAGTACTGATACTCGTAGAAGGAGCCCGTATGGCGATTGGCTCACGGACCGATGGTGTTGCGGTCGACGTTCCCGCTATAGGCGGCGGCGAACAATCGCCGTTGTCGGCGGCGGCGAACAATCGCCGTTGTCGGCGGCGGGTGAGAGAGTCGGACCCATGACCAAAGAAGTGCAGATCACGTTCGACTGCGCCGATCCCGCCGGGTTGGCGTTTTTCTGGGCCGAGGCGCTCGGGTATCAGCTGCAACCGCCGCCCGATGGATTCGATTCCTGGGATGCCGCCCTCGAAGAATTCGGTGTACCCCGAAACCAGTGGAACTCGCGCTCGGCCATCCTCCCCATCGAAGGTCATCATCCGCGCGTGCTCTTCCAGCGCGTGCCCGAGGCCAAGGCCGGCAAGAACCGGGTCCACCTCGATGTACGTGCAGCGCCGGGCCTTGAAGGAAACGAACGGATGAACGCTCTAGAGACCGAGGCGAACCGCCTGGAAGCGCTCGGTGCCGCGCGCGCCTATCGGGTTGAGCCCAACAAGGCCATGATGGAAACCGGCTTCATCACGATGCGCGATCCGGAGGGCAACGAATTCTGTCTCGACTAGCTTCTTCGCCCCCTGAAAAACCCACGCGGCTGAATTCGGGGGTTAGCGGCGGTGACCGATCGCCTTACGGACACCGCACCCTTGAGGCAGCGACCGCCGCCAAGCGGCGCACAATTCCGGAATAGACGGCTCACCAGCGTCTACATCCAGACCACTACATCACTCGTACGGCTCGTCTCTATGCACCTCGAGGTGATCTGCGAAGATAGGGCAATGGTGACGCCAGCTCCGACCGTGGGACACCTGCGAGCTGGCTCAGCTTCGTATATCCCGCGCTTTGCAATGCTCGCGCCGCTGGCGCACCGATTTTCGGGAGTGCATCAAGTGAGGAGGTCATACCCTGAACATACGACGGACCGTCAACAGCATCTAAACATCGACGGTCTAGTCGTGCAGCATCACTGCGGGGATCCGGTCAGTCCTGCTTACTGAAATTCCCCACCTGCGTGGCTCCCTCCCATCGAGGTTGCGAGATGGTCGAGGGCAAACACAAGCTGGGTGAAGCCAAGGCCGCCCGCATTGGGAACCTTCACCGTCTATCGAATCGCTCGATGTCTGTGCGAGCATCTGATCGATTCACGCGCCCTCGTTGCCGTCTTGCAATGCATGGCTCATGCGCCGGAGGGTCTTGAGCGCACTGGCCGTCTCGTCCTCCGACATGCCGGCCAGCATCCTGGTTTCAACGGATCGCACCGCAACGGTCGCCTTCCCTAGGCTCTGTCGCCCGAGTGGGGTAAGCCGCGTCGGTAATATTCGGCCTGCGGGTGCCTCTGCCGGGCGAGTCACGTAGCCGTGCCGCTCCAAGCCCTTGAGCAGAACATTCATAGACTGCCGAGTGACGAAGGTTCCCCGCGCGAGCTCCGAGTTCGACAGGCCCGGGCGTTGCGCAAGCAACTCAAGGCAGGAGTAGTGCGTCACGGTCATCCCGAGCGGCCGCAGCACGGACTCCATGGCCAAGCGAAGGGCACTCGATGTCTCTTTCAGCAGATACCCCAGTGATGTTTCAAGGTTAATGCCGATCTCGTCTTGACGCATGTCAGAAGTCTGACATAGATTGTTCTATGTCAGAAGACTGACACAACAAGAAGGAACAACACCATGCCTGCCACAGGTCCCGACTTTATTTCCCTTCAGGCTCGCGACCTCGACGCGTCGCAGGCGTTCTATGAGAAGTACCTCGGCCTTGTCCGATCACCGGCAGGCCCTCCCCATGCGGTCGTCTTTGAGACCACACCCATCGCGTTCGCGCTTCGAGAGATCGTGCCAGGCACTGATCTTACATCGATTGCTCATCCCGGCATCGGTGCCGCAATCTGGCTCCACGCCACCGACGTGCAGAACCTTCACGATGCACTTGTCGCCGATGGTCACACGATTGTCTCGGCTCCGACTGACGGCCCATTCGGACGCACGTTCACCTTTGCCGACCCCGACGGCTACCAGATCACCCTGCACGACCGCGCCTAAGACGCCCGTCCCGGACGCACAGACCGTATCGAAACCTATGCGATCCAACACGGCGAGAGCGCGGATAGGACGCCGGGCTCACCGGTGACGGCGTGCTCGCCCCGCCGTCGCGGCGCGCGGGAGATTGCCCGGTCGTTAGCTCAATTCGCTACTGTCTAGCCCGCCGCGTGAAAAAGTATTGCACCACCCCGCTGGGTGATCCGGTCGTTTCGATGTTGAAACGCTCCTCCAAGCCTTCCTGTGCGTCCCATGGGCGCACCCCCCCGCCCCAGAAGAACCGGGACGACCACGATGTGTAGCTGGTCGACGAGGTCGGCTTCGAGAAATTGTCGGGCGATCGTCGCACCCGCGCCAAACGCACGTCGAGACCTCCCGCACGTTCGGCGGCGAGATGAAGTTCCTCCTGAGGTGGTGCGATCCGGAAGCGGAAGGTGGTCTCGCCGATCTTGAGGTCGGGCCGCGCGTGGTGGGTGAGTACGATCACCGGCGTGTGGAACGGCCGCTCCTCGCCCCACCATCCGCGCCACGACTCGTCCTCTCACGGACCGGTCTGCGGGCCGAACTTGCGGCTACCCATGATTTCGGCACCGATCCGCACCGAGGTAGCCGCCGCGAACGCATCATTCACACCCGTCGTGCCGGCGCCGCGGCCGCTGCTGCCGCTCGGCTCTTGTTCTTCATTTGCGCGAGGCGTAACGTACAACCACATGGTTGTAGGACACGACGTGAGTGATGCCGATGTGGACCGGATGTTCCGGGCCCTCGCCGACGCGACCCGACGTGACATCGTGGGCCGCACGCTCGTTGCCGAAGTCTCGATAACCCAGCTTGCGTACTCGTACGCCATGTCGTTTGCGGCCGTGCAAAAGCACGTCGCGGTTCTGGAGGAGGCGAGGCTCGTGACGAAAGAACCTCGAGGGCGGGAGCGGATGGTGAGGGGCAACCCGGAGTGCATCCGCCTGGCGCAGCAACTCCTCGACCAGTTTGAACAGCTCTGGCGATCGAGACTCGACCGCCTTGACGTGCTTCTCGAAGAAGAAAACAGCTAGAAAGGCTCACCATGCCCGTCATCTCAGTTCAGAAGAATCTCGACGAACTCACCATCACCTTCGTCGCCGACTTCGGCGCACCCCTGACGCGGCTATGGAATGCGTATGCCGACCCGCGTCAGCTGGAGCGGTTCTGGGGCCCGCCCACCTACCCGGCCACGTTCATCCGGCATGACGTCGCCGTCGGCGGTCGAAGCATTTATCGGATGACTGGACCGACCGGGAACCAACATTACGGCTGCTGGCTCTGGACCAGCCTTGAAGCGCCCCGTTCGTTCGCGATCGTCGACTGGTTCGCCGACGAGACCGGCGCACCGAACACGGACCTCCCGGCGATGCACGCGAGGTTCCAGTTCGACGCGACCGATACTGGATCCCGGCTTACCACCGTCTCCCTCTGCGACACCCTGGAGCAGCTGGAGCAGCTGCTGTTGATGGGCGTACTAGAGGGCACATGCGAGGCAATGTCACAGATCGACTCCGTGCTCGCCGACCTGGCCGCGTTCGCCTCTGACCGAGCGGTAGAGGCGCAGATCCTGAGCGACACGCAGGTGCGGGTGGCACGCGTCATCCGCGGGTCTGCCGACCAGGTGTGGCGCGCACACAACGATGCCGACCTGATGAAGCGGTGGTTACTTGGCCCCGACGGCTGGACCATGCCGGTGTGCGAGATCGCGGCGAACGTGGGCGACAGCTACCGCTACGAGTGGGCACCCGAGGATGGTGGCGAAGGCTTCGGTTTCACCGGTGAACTGCTCGAGAGCGAGGCGCCACACCGCGCCGTCACAACCGAGGCGATGATCGGGATGGACTATCCGAGCACCCTCAACGAGCTCACACTCACCCCCGTCGAGGGCGGCACACTGCTTTCGCTCGTCATTATCTACGCCAGCGCTGAAATTCGCGACGCCGCGCTGGCCACCGGCATGACCGACGGGATGGAGACTAGCTACGAGCGACTCGAGCAGATGCTGGACGAAGCCGCCCCGGTGTGACTCAAGACCTGCCAACCTGCATTCAGACCAACGAGACGTACGTCGAACCAGTAATATTTTATGGAAAGGTCAGTTTTGAAAATGCGACTCGAACTCGTGCCCCTGCCAGTTACCGACATCGAGCAGAGCAAGTATTTCTATACCGATGTCATCGGCTTCCACCTGGACCACGACGTTCAGCCGGGCAACGGGATGCGCATCGTGCAGCTCACTCCTCCCGGTTCGGCGTGCTCGATCGTTATCGGCACCGGCATGGGCGGCGACCCGTCAGGCGGCACCGTGCACGGGATCCATCTGGTGGTAGATGACATTGCTGCCGCCCGCAATGAGTTGCTCGCGAGAGGCGCCGACGTCGGCCCCGTCCAAGACATGGGCGGTGGGCAGTACGCGTACTTCAGCGACCCCGACGGCAACGTGGGCGCTGCAACAAATCGGCAACACCGCATAGCGAGGATGCCCGCCGCGATCGGTGGTGGCTGACTCCACCGTGCCCTATAGGCCGGGCCATTGGCCGTCGAACCTCTTGTTGCATTTAGATGATTGAACCGATTCGGATGTTGTTGCCGAACGGGTCCCTAATGGCGAAGTCCGTGCCATACGGTTGCTCCATCGGCGTCTGGGTAATCTCTACGCCGGCCGCTTCGACCTTTCCAAATGTGGCTGGCACATCATCGGTAGTGAATGCGAGCCATCCGCCTCCCGCGCCCTTCCTAACCAGATCGCGGACCTGAGCCGCGGTGTCCTCATCGTGTGCAGGAGCGCCAGGTAGCTCCAACAGAATCTCTTTCTGATCGCCAGGCACCCGTACCGCGAGCCAACGCATCGGCCCGAAGTTCATGTCCGCACTGACCTCCAGACCGAGTACCTCGGTGTAGAACCTCAGGGCTTCGTCCTGATCCAGCACGTAGATCGACGACAAGTTGTTGCATTTAAGCATGATCGGCTCCTATTAGCAGTCGGTTGTTCTCGTATTCAGACTATGGAATCTGGAGCGCGCTTTCTGATTTCGTTTGGTGCACTTGGCTGTAGCAAGCTGGGGTCGCCTCACTTGTGTGTTTCCGCGCGTCCCTGAGTTGGAAACCGGTCCCAGGACCGATGGGATCTCAGAAAGTCAACAATGTCCTCCGCTACCGAGGGTGCTGCACCGTGCGCTATGCCGGGTGCTTCAGCTGGTATTTGGGCAGCTGAGTTTGAAGATTTGCCAGGTACGGACCCAATGGCCTTGGCGTGGCGCCAAGCTTCGCCGACAAGTTTGCTGACCCTCGGGTCGGTCGGCATTTCCGGTCCGTGACCGGACGCACTTTTGGCATCCAATGAAGGCAGCGCATCAGGTGCTGGTGGGGTGTCACCGACGATAATGATGGCGTCAAATTCTGTTGATGCAGCGTTGGAGTAGGTGCGCTGCACGGTGATCGAGCCAATCTTGCCGCCATGCGGGCCCACTATCAGTGGTATGACGTTGGCATTGAAAAGTGTGCTCCGAATCGCCTCCACATCCGTGGGGTCACTGTCTGGGCCAATGATGACCCCGACGGTGCGGCCAGCGACTGGCCAGGTGTTGCCGAGTTGAGAGACAGCCGGGGTGGTTGGTGTTTGTGAATGGTTGACGGTGGGTGCCGGGGCTTCTAAACCTAAGCCAGTTGCGACCCGCTGGCAGAGATCAGCGTCAATATTTGCTAGGGCCAGCAGCTGCCGTTCCCTGATTACCTGCTCGTAGCATTTGGAAAGCTCGAAGGTGTAGGCGGCCACAACGTGGTCCTGTTCCAGTGGCGTTAGTGATCGGTAAAACATCCGCGCCTGCGAAAAGTGATCTTCGAAGCTGACCGGGTTTTGCCGGACCTTTGCTGATGCTTCAACCGGCACCGGAATATCGATGAATGGGTGGTCATTGGGTCCGGCCAGGAATGGGCAGCCGCCATCTAACGAATTTGGGCGATATGGAGCGACCCCGGAGTGCACCGCGTTTTGGTGCTGGCCATCGCGCAACATGTCGTTGATCGGGGCGTGAGCGCGGTTGATTGGGAGCTGATTCCAGTTCGGGCCGCCTAAGCGCGTAATTTGGGTGTCCAAGTAGGAGAACAGCCGTGCCTGCAGTAACGGATCATTGGTGAGATCAATGCCGGGCACTAGATTCGACGGGTTGAACGCAACCTGTTCGGTTTCGGCAAAGTAGTTCACCGGGTTCGCATTCAAAGTCATGGTGCCAAGTACCTGGACCGGTGCCAGCTCTTCAGGGACGAATTTTGTTGGGTCAAGCAGGTCGATGCCCTCGAAGGTTTGGTCGTTGGTATCCGGGAAGACCTGCACACCCAGGTCCCATTCCGGGTAGGCACCCGATTCGATGGCATCGGCCAGGTCGCGTCGGTGAAAGTCTGGGTCGTTTCCGTTGGTGAGCTGCGCTTCTTCCCACGTCACTGAATGCACGCCTTGTTTCGGTTTCCAGTGAAACTTCACCAGGCAAGTCTGGTCGGAGGCGTCGATCATTCGGAAGGTGTGTATGCCGAAGCCTTCCATGGTGCGAAAAGAACGCGGCACTCCGCGGTCGGACATGTTCCATATCGTGTGGGCCTGCGCTTCGGTGTGTAAAGACACCCAGTCCCAGAACGTGTCGTGCGCGCTCTGGGCCTGCGGGATTTCCCGGTCTGGGTGCGGCTTTGCAGCGTGCACTACGTCTGGGAATTTGATGCCGTCCTGGATGAAGAACACCGGGATGTTGTTACCTACCAAGTCGTAATTGCCTTCGCCGGTGTAGAACCGGGTTGCGAAGCCGCGCGTATCACGCACCAAATCTGCCGATCCCCTCGATCCCAGCACCGTGGAGAATCTCACGAACACTGGAGTCTGTACACCACTTTTCAGGAAACCGGACCGGCAGATGTTTTGCCCCGCTCCGTTTGCTACAAAGACACCGTGGGCTCCGGCTCCACGGGCATGCACTGCACGCTCCGGAATCCGTTCGTGGTCGAAGTGACTTATCTTCTCTCGCAGGTGGTGATCCTGCAGCAAGGTTGGCCCGCGCGGACCAGCCTTCAACGAGTGATCGGTATCGACCAGCCGGACGCCGTGCGCCGTGGTGAGGAAAGAACCCTGTTGGGCAACATCGGCCGCGGCAACTTTTGTGGACGCCCCAGTCGCGGTACGCGTATCCGGACCCTGCTGGTCAGGTTTGGCGGGTAACGGGCTCTGCGGTTTTGTCGGTTCAACCAACATAGGAGGCTCAACGCCCGGCTCTCCCGGCGCCGGCTGCTCGGACTCATCTGTCACACGCCTTTTCGATGCCACACTGCTTCCTTCCCTCGAACCCAATTCCTGACCGGAGATGACGTTGAACGCCTTTATCTCCCGAAGCGGGTGCGGTCAAACACTTTCAACGTCGTCAAAAGCGAAGGGCCTGCAACAACTGAAAACCCTTCCGGTGCGGCCCGGAAACTGCCATCGTCCATGTTCGGCCCATCATCAGAGGATGGGCTATCCGGGCAGCGACACACAGATTGTCGCGTCTACTGAGCGTCTAGTCGATGAGGGTGATGGAGCGGCCGTCAGGGTTGTCATTGATTTCGGCCCCAGCTTTGATCTGCGCGTTATGGGTGGCGCAGACCCAATACTCCCAGGCTCCCCAAGGGGTGGGTTTGCCGGCGATGACCACTGATTCGTGGTCGCAATCTACAACTGCACATGTCTTCATAGAAGGCCTCCGGAGCAAATTCGAAAGGAACTGATGTCCCGCCCCCACCTGGGAGAAGATTCGAGAAGTACCCAGTTGCGCTGCATCTCACGCGAACCCTAGGGCGGCGAACGCGGCAGCTTTCGTGGTGCTTGGGTTCAGCGCTGCGCTTTTGCGTGCGCAGCATTAACCGGCGCCGCCGCCTTGTTCGTTTCTTTTCATTTCTGCCTCCCAGACGTGGGGTTTGCCGTCGCTGAGTTGTTCGCGAACTTTGGCATCTACTGCTTGGAAGGTGCTGTAGTAGCCGTCGTCGTAGTTTTCGACGATCTGGAAGGTCCACATATCGCGTACTACGTCCCGTCCGACTAGGACCTCGTCGATTTCATCGGCTAGTTCTGGGTGGCCGGCTTTTCGCAGCATCTCTAGGCCATCTTGTAGTTGCAGGTCGGCCATGCCGCTCATCCGGTGGAATTGGTAGAGCATCCCTCGGGCGTTCTCAACGACTTCGAAAGCCGCCGAAATTTTTCCTACTGCTTCCACTAGGGCATCGGAATCACCCCGGGGGCGGGGGTGCTCGACTGGGCGTTCGGGATGTTTGGCTGACCCGAACAAGGCCACCAAATCATGGTCTCTGCTCCCACTGGAAGATGTTTCTTTTGCCATTTGTTCTTTCCTCATCTGTGGTGTAGCCGTTGTTCTGCAGTCCGGCGGTGCATCGTCGATGCGCGCGACTAGCCGTTGTTTAGGTGAGCTGGGATCAAGGAATCATGCGCTCGTGAATCGGTTCGGAATATTGCAGCAAGCCGTTAGTTGCGCTGCAGTGAACCTTTGAGGACCTGAACTGGTCGCTGTTGCTCCCCTTGCTGGCTGGCAAGGATGATCAGTCCAGCGGTGGCAGCGGGGGTCACCCATTGCGCGACGCGAAGCTGTTGCTGAGCTGCTGCGACGCCTTTCGGGGTTTCGTCGACGGGAATGACGCCGCCTTCGGCTGAGACCGCTCCGGCGTCGGCGACAATTTTTCCCTGCATCCCGCTGTAGATGGTGCTTGCTATAGCTGCCAGGGTGAGTGCGCTTTTGATGACCGTGTTAGCAGCTACACCCTTTTGGCTGGCCACCCGGCCGCGGTTTGCCAAGATCAAACCAATGCCGCCGACGGCATGGATTCCGATGGCGACAGCGTTTACTGGTGCCCACCGCGCCCACCCGGCGGAGGCGACAACTGTGCGGTCGGATTTGTCCTTGACGACGTTGGCGGCTCCGTTCAGGCCGATTGCGCCCATCAAAGAACCGCCGAACCACCCGGCCAAGCCGAGGTCGTGCATGCTGCGGGTCACAGTGTTACGCGTACTCATAATCGTCTCCAAATAGGTAGTCCCGCATCGACTGCGGGGATGCGATGAAAAGGGTTTTGCCTTGAAGAACACCGAATGGATACCCGGTTTTTTTCGCGACCTAACAGGTGCTCGTTGATCTTTCACGTAATTCGGTTTGTGCTGATCCGACACGCCCTCACTAAGGCACTCGAACCGCCCCGCCGGCTATAAGTGGGCCGGGAGCCGTTGCGGCGCGGCCGATATCGGTATCTGCTGTTGCAAGTTGTTAAGGTAGGCCGCGAAGCCACGTGGTGCCCGGCTGATACGCCTAGCTGAGGTAGTCACCGGCATATCCGTGGCCCACGCCGCTGGGAGGCCAGCTGCAGCGAATGCGGTCACTAAAGCCACATCTTCGGAAGAGGCCAAGGTGGCGAACCCACCCACCTGCTGGTAGGCGACGGCAGTGAAGGAAAGGTTCGTGCCGTGAATGTGGCGATGTGGGCCGCGGTCGTACAGCTTTTCAGCTAGATTTTGCACTTCGGGTGACCGCCCCGACCAGTCAGCAACCGTGACTGTACCCATCACGATTGCGGCCCCGAGGTGCGCATGCCGAAGCTGCGCCGCGAACCAATGGGATGGCACCTGGGAGTCGGCGTCAGTGGTCGCCAACCACAAACCATCTGCATTCTTCTTTGCTAAAGCGCTGTCAAAACCAGCTTTACGTGCCGCCCCCACATTGCTTACCTGCACCGTAAGCATTTCAACTCCGATGGTGGGAAGCGCCGCGGCCTCTCGCACTACAGTCTCTGAGCTATCAGTACAGTCGTCGAGCACCACGATCACAGACACAGGGATGACCACCTCGGCAGCAGCTGCAGAAAGAGCTCGGAGGCAACTTGGCAGCGAAGCGGCTTCGTTTTTAGCTGGCACCACCACCACGACCCGGTCGAACATGGACACCGTCGTCGACGGCCTAGCCAGGCATCGGTGGTGAGCAGAAGGTGTGGCAGCGTCGAGGCTGCGGCGGCCATCTGACTGGTTTCCGCTGCCAGTAACTCTTTCCGTTGTGGAAGGGGCCGAAGGGTGTGGGTCGGCGCAGAATTGCATCACCTGCACTCCTTGTCTTGCCATGGCCCGTGGCATCGTCGGGTTATCGATACCCCTATTGGTCTAGCTGCAATCCACAGCCGGATCCGTAAAAGAATTCGCTCCTGGGTGGTACGGCATGCCTTGATGAGGGGTATGTGAAGGCTCATGACCGTATTGAGCAGATTCACAACCCACTTCAACGATCTGCTGTGCTGCTCTCCCGAATCCCCGGAGACACTTGGCCAGTTGGTAGTCGCAGCAGTAGCTGCGGCGCTGCCGGGTACTGGGGTGTGTTTAAGTGCGGCCAGTGGGTCGCTGGTGAATTTGCTCGGCGCGAGCGACGAAATGGCCGCGCACGCGGATCGATTGCTCTTCACCATCGGCGCAGGACCCACCGAGCGGGCTCGCAGGAACGGAGCGATTGTCATCGCCGGGCCCGGCGCATTAAACGAGTGGCCCGTTTTGAAACAAGAGCTGCTCAGCCAAACTGATTATCAAACTATCATCTCCTGCTCACTCGCACCCGAGCTTGCGTTTTGCACACTCGACTTCTACTTCTCCCGCAAAGAAGATGCCCCACAACTGCCACATCATGAACTCGCGCCGCTGCGTGACCGCGTTGCCCAGATCTTCGCTGGCCAAGCAACCCCAGCCGACCTTCGCCCGCGGACCATTTCTGTCCGTGGTGACCAATTAGCGGCAATTGATGACATTGCGGTGGCTACCGGCTTACTCAGCGTCACCTGCGACATTGACATGTCAGATGCTGTGGCGCTTTTGCGGGCCAAAGCGTTCGTCACCAGCACCACAATCGACGTCATCGCCGAACAAGTCGTCGATGGCGTTGTGCCGCTCGGGCGCACGTACTGGACGTGACGCGACCAGGACGTTAGCTAGGCCTCTGTCTGGGGCAGTTTGCGGGCGGGGATGAAGACTGGCAGTTGCCCGGTAAGCAAAACTTCCTCCGCTACCTCCCGAAGTTTGCGATTGCTGTCCTGCGACACCTTTGTCAGCTCAGCGAATGCTGCATCGATTGAGGTCTTTTTCACTGCCATCAGGACGCCGGTCGCGGCACCGATAAGTCGGTTACTCAACAACGCCGCATGAAGCATCTGAGCTTGATACCGAAGTTCCGCACGTTCCATCGCAAGGCAGGTTTGCTCTGCATAGGCTTGGGCCAAAGAAGCGCGGTCTTGGTCCCACCGATCTTGCTCGACAAGATTAAATCGGAGCATCCCAAACCGGTAAGTGCCTCGCTGTAGATCAAACTCTAGAACGGTCGCTCGCGATTCGCGAGCGCATGGGGTTCTACTCAGCTCCACGTGGGTTTCCGGGAAAGCTACCTGCATTAACTCTCGCGCCCGGCTTTCTACCGAGAGCCGATCTGGTTGGTCAGCCAAATCCAGGGCGAAGCCTGACAGCTCGGTGGCGCGAGTATGAATCTGCAACGGCAACATCAGCTTCTCCGGGCAAAAATTAGGAAAACCGCTCATGGAGATAGTGTGCCACTTACCGGTTTCGGCAATCAGTATCCGACCGGCGCTCAGCAAACATCCCGATCCACGCATGACCGCTCACGCAACAAAAAGGCCTGCACTGACAACCCATTGCTCTGACCTGTGGGAGCACAGTATCGGTCCCGACCAGAATCGGACAGCATGGCCATCACGCCCAATGGGCTCCTGCACTCTCCCCCGATTTGGCATTCCGCTCAGCGGCCAGGCCCATACCTGTTGGATCTCGGTGACGATCTGTGGTGAAGACCTGAACCTTCGACGCTGCCATGTTCGGCCCGGTCAAATATTATCCACCCGAACTTTCGCGACGCACGAGGACATTCGACATGTCCCGCGTCAGTACATGAGCGAGCAACGCTCGATGCTCACGCTATTCTCGCCGCTTGTCGCTACCGATCGCAGTGTCGCCCTCGAGTTACTTGCCAACCCAGCAAACTGGCAGCGTAAAGTCGGCGCGAATAAGTCACCGGACCGAACGGGGGCCGGACCTAAAGAAATGAGCACGTGGTGAACGAACCGCATCACTCGCCGTCCGTCATCAAGACGACCAGACAAATGCGTTGCGAACCCTCAGACGTATTCGCGGTCCTTTCGGACGGATGGTCATACGCTCTCTGGGTGGTCGGAGCGTCCCGCATTCGCGATGTGGACCAGAACTGGCCCGCAACTGGCGCGAGCATTCACCACTCAGTCGGCTCGTGGCCTCTCCTGACCGATGACACCACCACCGTGCTGGACTGTTCCACCAATTCGCGCCTCGTTCTCAGCGCCAAAGCGTGGCCAGCCGGCGAAGCCAAAGTGGAACTAGCTATCGCCCCACACCTGAAGGGCTGCACAGTAACCATCAGCGAAGACGCTGTCAGTGGCCCTGCTCTGCTCATCCCCAAACCTCTTCGACAAGCGATTCTGCGTGCGCGCAATAACGAAGCCCTACAACGCCTTCAATACCTGGCTGAAAACCGAGAACGACCAAAAACAGCGAACGAGTAGCAAGAAACGCAATTACCTGGAAACGACGCTGCGGGCGTTCAACCCAAAGCCGACCCGGCATCCCCTCTTCGACACAATCTGGATCCGGAGGGCGCTGTCAACCCGTGGCATCACTTCGCAAGCTTCACTCCGTGCCCGGGCGGCGGATCACCCTCTTCACATCACCCGAGGGAAACCAGCCCGACGTGGAACTGGCCTGCTCCCCCGGCTCGGCCTGCCAAATCAGGAAAACAACACTGTCAGTCCACTTCGACGCAATTGCAGGAAACCATTCTTCACCGCCTGCGGAAACGACAAAGCGAGCGATCACCGGGATTCGCTGCCCCCCAGCTTGGTGACCGTCAGGTGGGGGTTGCTCGTTCACATACTGCGCCGGCCGTTCGGAGCGGCCGGTGGTCAAAGCGTTTCCTTCCACGTAAGGCCGTGCTCCCACGGGCTCGGACTCCCGCTGTACAAGGTCGCGAGCAGTTGGCCGCGAGACTCCAAAACAGCCGGACCACTGATAGGCATCCGAACAAGGTCCTGATCGGCCAAAAACCGCACCACGGACGTGACAACCACTCCGCGCCAAAAGTGCGGAGCCGTGAAAGACGTATCCCCACCAACCCCGCGCACCACCTCACCGGCAGCTACAGCGACAAGCAGATCCATCCAATCCGCCCGAGCCAACAGGGCAGCATCCGACCTCATCGCTGCTACCCGTCTTCTCGTACCCATGTTCGAATCATAGTGTTCGGCCTGGCACCGTTCGCAGCAGGCGAGTGCGCCGTTTCCTGATTTAATGTCAGGCCAGGGCGGCATAATGGTGACAGCAACCAATAAAGGAGCAGCTATGAGTCTCGCAGTGAAAAAAGAGCCGGTAACCATTGAGCAGCTCCGCGACATTTTCCGCCTCACGGACGTATCGGGTGTCCACGACGTTTTCGCGGAGGCTTACTCCAACCTCCAGGCAACCTACATGCGGGCACAGCGAACCGCTGCGGAGTCATCTGAGAAGGAGCTGTGGGCAGATCGAATCCAGGCGCTCCGCAGATTCCGACGCAACCTCGGGGCCGCCGACAGTGAAAGTCTGATGTCAGCGATTGTCATGATTCAGACCGAACGAATCGCTTTCGAGCAACTCCTCGACTAACGCGCCGCGCAACGAGCAACCGTCGAAACATCAAGCGGCGACCTGCACGGCCTTCGGCGAGAGGGGCCCTGCTCTGGCTGGACAGTCAGCTGACATTTTGGTCCGCAACGCCTGTAATTAGCTTGCTCTTTCGCCCATTGCGCTTAGCAACGGGCCCGATGCGGACCATAGTTTTGAACTCTGCCTAAGTTGACGCCATCACTCTTCCTAGTTACCGCTTGTTGATTAATCCAGGTAGAGGCAAATCGCCGCTGCTGTCACCTTGGATCGGTTGCTGTCGAATTTCAGTGCTAGCCCATCTATGGCGTCGAGCTGGGCATCTGTGACTCTTATCGTGGTTTGAATAGACGGTTCTGACTCCGTCGTGCGCTGTGGAATCTCGAACAGGTCCCCCTTGGGGCTTGCCGAATCCCTGTTCAACAGTTCAGCGAGCCTTGAATGAGTGACGTTGATAGCCAGCAGCATAAGCGCGGTATGCGTCAATTTACGATCAGCGGCTACGCGAGCGAGTGTTTCGTGTGCTGAGCGTGGAAGGTAAACCGACATTGGTCGTGCGTAGTTCCTCGCAACGGCTTGGCTCTCTCCGCGCGCTGTCACCGTGTTGGGCAATGAGCTTTGCTTCGCGAACCCTCCGCCTTCGGCTGTCTCGTCATCTAGGCGGGGGTCAGGCTCGGGGATGGCCTCGATAGTTGGTGTCTCGCGTTGCGGTTTTGTCGGCTTCTGGATTGCGTCGACCCCTGCCGTGGGCGACCTTTTCGCGAGCGCCGTCGCTAGGTTCGGGATACTCATTGGCTGCGCTTTGGCTGTCCTCATACTGTTTCCTCAACTGGTTCATCTGCTAGCTCGAGCTCGTTGATGCGTTGCAATATCTCCTGCGCTAGTGCTCCGTAGTCGCCTGCCAATGTGGGGGCAGATCCGGCTGACGTTGGTCGCCTACCTTCGCGTAGTGCCTGCCAGAATGGTTCTCCTTCTAGCGTTGCCGCATGTTCGTACACGAGGAGTCCGCGGCGGCGGGAATCCATCGCTGCAACGCTGTGTCTGATCGTGCTTTCAAACAGCGGCGCGACTCCCCCGAGCGCTTCGTTGATCTCGGCGGTGATCTCACGACGAACCCTTGTGGCGGATATGGCGAGGTCAAAAAGCACCACACCAAGAAGCTCAAGATCGGGGTTGCTCTCTCGCGCTTGTACGAGGCGTTGCGCGATGCGTGCCATGCCTTTGAGGCTGGCCGCGTCTCCCCTTGTTGGTATGACAAGCCACCTTGCGGCGCCTAGCGCGAGGAGTTGTAGGTTGGGTCCCCTGGTGGGCAGTCGATGATGACCAGGTCGTAGTTGGCTTCTTCGAGTAATTCGGCCAATGGCTGTGCCAGCACATCAGCTATCGCGCCGCCGCGAGTATGACGAGACAACAGGATGCCGGCAAGGTCGTCTAGCGCTTCGCCGCCGCTGATGACATCGAGTCCCGGTCTGATTTGCGGTACTGAGATCGTCAGTGGCGTTCCTGCGGCTAGTGATGCCACAAGGCCCCGGCCTTCATCCCCCGCACCTGCTCGCCGGTCAGGTTCCATAAACTAGCCCACCACGACCTAACCGAGCTCATCAAGCCGACAGAAAGTGGTCGGATCAGGGTCAACTAAAGTAGCGCCAGCCGTCCCTGACCCAGGAACCGACGCGCCAACCTAACTACACCGTGCTTTGCGCAGAGCCGCTTTTCCGTTGACGGCGCCAGGCGACTGTAGCGAGAATCATCATAGGGAGACTAAACGGTACAATCCAGTACCCCACCGTCTCGATACGATCTGGGTGTTCTGTCCACCATCCAGTGCGCGAAAAGACGAGAAAAATTACCGGGAAAAATGCGAGAGCCAAATACACCTTCCATCCCATAAGCTTCAAAGATTTAGTCACCTCAAATTCCCTTCCATATAGACATCGGGTCCCAACTCTTAAAATTCTACCTATTTGAAGGCTGCCGCGACGGCCCTGACGCCTTTACCTAAATAGAAGGAGCTAACACCAGCCGCCACCCCAACGCCAGCTGCCTCTGCCCAGTCGCCACCATCTAGGTCACCGTCCTCTTCGTAGCTTCCGATAAGATTGGCAGTCCCGGTGGCTGGTAACCAGACACGCAGCCAACGTGAACGACCAAGTCCTCGCTACGTCCTAACGAGGAACTGCCTCAGTCACAGTGGACTGCTCAGCGTGCTTGTCGCAGAAGCGCATATCCGTCGATTATCTGGACCGTTTTAAAGCGGTGCGTCGAGGTCAGCTCTGTCACGAGGTCAGCTGCCCACGTTTTGTCAACCCCGTGTCTTGTTGAGGTGAACCGCCCCGGTGTGTGCGGAGACTCCGATTGTTGAGAAAGTTGGAGTTATGCCAGGGAACACTACGAGGCGGTATCCGGCTGAGTTGAAGGCTCGGGCGGTGGAGATGGTTGCCGAGCGGGAACCGAAGGAGTCATCAATGGGCGGCGATGCAGCGGATCGCGCCGTTATTGGGGGTTCCGGTCGCGGAGACGTTGCGTAAGTGGGTGCGTCAGGCGCAGGTCGATGCTGGCGCCCGGGATGGGACTACGAGCACGGAGTCGGAGGAATTGCGTCGATTGCGCCGGGAGAACGCTGATTTGAAGCGGGCGAACGGGATTCTGCGGGCGGCGTCGGCTTTCTTCGCGGCCGAGCTCGACCGGCCACACGGCTGATCGTGGACTTCATCCGGGTTCACGCCGACCGGCGTGAACCCGGTGGTCTTCGATGGGGTGTCGAGCCGATCTGCGCTGTGCTCAGCGAGCGGTTGGCGGATCGCCCCGTCGACCTATTACGAACACGTCAATCGTGATGCGTGGGAGTGGGAGCGGCGGGATGCTTTGCTGATCAACGAAATCCGCAGGGTCCACGCAGCGCACCACGGGGTGTATGGGGCGCGGAAGGTTTGGTTGACCCTGAACAGGGAACGCACACCTGTCGCCAGGTGCACGGTGGAGCGGCTGATGCGCGGTGAAGGCCTCACCGGTGCTGTCCGCGGAAAGGTCAAACGCACCACTATCGCCGATCCGCTGGCGCAGCGCCGCGATGATTTGGTCAACCGGAGCTTCACGCCCACCGCCCACGCGGATAACCTAGGGAAACCTCCAATGTCATGCGCACACGAATGTCCTTACAACACAACGTGAATTGAGCGGTGGCTATCTTGGTCTCAACCGGTCAATGCACCACACTCATTTTCGACAACCACATCGGGGTCGAGTGTGGACGGGTCAAGCATCGCTGGCGGCTGACGAGATCGGTGCAACGGCCGAGATGGACGTGGTGCCACTGCCAGGGGTCGAGCCGCTGTCTGGCAGGCAACTGGCAGGCTTTCTGGCAGTCTGGCGTACTGCTGCGATGCGTGTGAAGCTGTGCGAGTGAAAACGTATCCCTCGCCGGCGCGGTCTCCGTTACAGAAATGGGCGGATCATTGGAACGGCCCCATCTTCGTCGCGCTCGGAACGATCTGGCTTGCTATCACCCCATTGACTGACGGCGCGAAAACCATCCGCTGGGTTATTGGGGTATTGCAAGTCGCACTCGGGGCGACGATGTGGATCATGGCTTGGCGGCACAAGTCCGAAGATTGAGTGTTCGCACGGTAGCGGGCTAAGACCGATGTCAGGAGGGGCTGATTACAGTGAGTCGCCGGCGTGGCCGTGGATCTCGTTCTTGGTCTTCCTTCTGCATTCATCCAACGCATCGCCAGCTAACCACACCACATGAAATGGGTCCAGCACGGCGGTTGCTTTCGGAAGTCCTTCGGTGGCAACGGTTTTGAAGCCGGTAAATCCATCCATAGCAACAATTCCAACCCGGTCTCGCCATACCTAGTCCTGTTCGACGAGCCACCCTTTGAATACTCGTTTGGATCTGCCCTCGACCATGTCCATCAGCCTGGACGGACCGCTTTTGTCACGGGCCGGGTCAAGTCGATGATCACACTGACATATTTGTCGCCTTTGCTGGTGTGCCGCCACACGTGCTCATCCACCCCAACGACTTTCACCCCATCCAAGCGGGTGAGGTCGTCGAACAGCAACTGTTTCCCCACAATCAGAACAGCGGTATTCGCGGTGTTCCACGACACGCCTAGCCCTCAGCGACCCTGGACACCGTCGCTCCTTTACGCCGCGTCGTCGCACCCTGTATGTCGCACGCTCGCGATAGTCTCAGCCATCAAGCAGTCCCACTAGGGGCGACGCTATCTGTGTGGAATAGCTATGCTGCAGGTCGTGTCCAGCAGCCCAGTATCTAGCGGTTGCCCTAATCGCGTGAGACCGTCGGCGGGCTGCTGTGCCCCCTCCGCTTGAGAACCGTACGCCCGACCACCACGCCAACAGCTCCGAACGCCACGTACATACTCAACAGCCCCCCGAATCTGGGAAGAAACCCTCTATCCGAGAACAGCGCGGTCGACAGTATCAAAGCACTAACCCAGGGAACCATCACAAGAAGCTTGTAACGGATCGACCTAGGCTGCTCAGATCTGGCTCTTATCGACAGCCGAAAGCCCCGCGGCCAAGCAGCAAACGCCCAAAAAACGACGCCGACTAAGCCACTCACAATTAAAACCGTTGCGTCTCGGGTGGTCTCAGCTGCAAAAGCGCAGAGCCCACCTGCAGCCGCCACAGATACGCCAAGCCACCAAAGCCACCAAGTTCTCTTCAGGGCAGCCGGGTTGACTTCAGCAGTCGATGTAGGAGGCAGACCATGGGTGAGCCCCCGCCTAGCCAGTTCTGCCTTATAACCAAGCCATCGTGAGCGCGCCATCATCAGAACCACGAGGATGTACCCAACAACCACCACCAAGAAAAGGATCGCGATCCAGCGTCGCGCCGGATCACCAGGTGACAAAACCATTATCGGCACGGCGCCTGCAGCGACTATCAGACAAAGTCCGCAAATCCACCACCACATGGGTCCGGGCGCCATAAAGATTCGCCCGCGCCGGTCGTGCCGGACGAGTGTGCGCGGTTTCTCGACCATGGTCCAAGTAGACCAGACAAGACACTCGTTTGATTGACGCTCAACCGACAACTTCTCCCCAACATCGGAAATCGACCCAGGCCGACAAACGGGCGTTGCCCGTCAGATCCATGCTGTCATCTGTGCCGAATTATCTTCCCCGGAGTACCCCTTCTGTTCCATGCCCAACCACACAGGAGTCCAGTTGGCGTTGATTATTTGACTATCGTCCACTCGAGACTCAACTATCCATAACCGGTGTGGTCTAGCTGCGCCCTCTTGTTGTTGTCTCACAACCCGTGTCTGCATGAAACCGGAGGTTCCTTTTCAGTGTCCTCATCACACGACTTCCCTTACACTGACTCCCCCGGTAGGGGGCTGGGTCGAGGATGCAATAATCTGGAAGTCGACCACAGACACCGATTATCAAACTATCCCTACCGTCCTGTCCTGACGGTTGCGGATCGAATGACCGAATCGAGTTTCGGAGATACGCCGTCGAACCCAACACCGCGACGGCGCACTTTCCCGCGAATGGTACTTGGTGGCATCACTGTTGCGATCCCATCGCTGGCGCACCTGCTGAATCCGCCTGATGCGAGCGCTGCCGCCTGCTACAACCCGGTTCACTGGGTCGCACCCATAATTGGGCGCTACAAGAGTGTTGGTGGACTTATGTGTATGGAGGCGCCATTAGACACAGGTACATGTGCCGCTGGAGCATTCGCTGCCGCAGATGTGGCGCGCTCTGCAGAACAGTGATCACGGATGAGACCGGTGGTGAGGTCTGAGATGTGTCGTTCGTCGAACTTTTCGCGGAATGTACGGAGGTTTTAAGATGGCAGTAGTCAGACCAATTGCTGAAATCGTCGGACAGGAAGAAATATTGCGGCCAATTGCCCAGGCTCGGATCGATAAGAGCGCCGCTTCCGGTCGGAGGCCAGGTCGAACATATGACGAACTAGTTGCTGCAGCTGGTGGGAGGACAGAACTGGAGATTGAGATCGCGCCCAAGGAGCGCGAGACGCTCAATCAGCTCACCAAGCTAACTGGTGATCCTAGCTACGCGCGCATCGCGGAACGGGGCTCAATAGCAGTACCGTTTGGTCACCTGTGTTCCGCGCCTGCGGGAAGTCTCTTGATATGCGGGTACTCAATCGATTTTACCCTTGAGGAGGCCGTGGCCTTAGAAGGCAGATAGGCGTGACAATACCGGCAGCTGTAAATGTCATGCTGGGATCAGTTGTGTGCTTGACCCTCAGTTCGACCGCGTTGGTCAAACTAGTCTCCGCAACTTCGACCGCTGCCAACTTGGTGAGGCAGGGAATTTTTCACCATTCGATTGCCAAAATCGTAGTGGTACTGACTAGCCTGGCCGAGCTCGCTACTGCATTTGAGATGATCTCGTGGCTTTTAATCGGCGGTATCGCGGCAACGGCCTTGCTCAGTGGATTCGCAGTTGATTCTGCCCTGGTGTTGCTGCGAGGGGACAACCAAGGGCCATGCCGGTGTGGTGGGCAGCGAGCGGCGGAAACAGTGGTCGGTCATTCCGCTGGTGCTCGGGCCGTTTCAACGCTCCTTCTAGCGGTTACCGCGCTCGTCTGAAGTTTGGGCGCGCCGCCAATAGGATCAAACCGGGGCCTTTTAGCGGCCTCTGTTGCGCTCCCCTTCGTCGTGTGGATCGTCGGACGGGTGCGCAGACACCAACGAGCGACCGCAACAGCTCACCGCCCATCTGCATTGCAATTTCCAAGTCTTTAGTCTCCGGCTCATAGTTTGACTGCGCTTCCCAATAAAATTGGATCTGCGTCCGTTTTCATCCCTGCCCGCCCCCGCGGCGTCCGAACAGGGGGCTCTGCACCTGTCGCCTCTAGTCACCCTGCCGCCGATGACAGAGATGGCCCGTCGGGCGTGCGCAGACAACGGCTACAAGCTGTCGAGATTCAGGACCGTGTACGGCCTGTGCTGCCATCACCTCCGACCCGTGTGGCGCGGGCGCAGTTCCACACGTGCACGTTATGCAGAAAGCGGAAACAAGCAAAACGATCAGTATTTTGTAGGCTTTCACTGTGCTACTAGCTCCTCATATGGGTAGGGCCTCTCTACCGGGGTTGCCGACAAGAGGATCTCATGAGCCCATCGGCAAACGGACGACCGTTCAACACCGTTTAGTCTTAGGCATGTATTCTGTGTAAACATGTCTTACACCGATGGCGAAGGTGCCCCATGACGATCTCGATTCGGCTGACCAAGGACGAGGAAGAACGACTCGACAGCCTTGCCCGCCGCACCGGGCGCTCGAAGAGCTTCTACGTCAAGACGGCCCTTCATGAATACCTGACTGACCTCGAAGACGCCTACGCCGCCGATGAAGCGATTGATGCCTTCGAGGCCGGGGGGCGCCGCAGCCGTCCGCTCGCCGCGCTTGAGGCCGAGATCGACAGGTGACATCCCGGTGGAGCGTTGAGACTACCGACCAGTTCGACCGCGAGTTCAACAAGCTCGATCGCGCCGTGCAGCGGCGCGTACTCGCGTACCTGCACGAGGTCGAAAGTCTCGACGACCCCCGGCGGCGCGGGAAGGGATTGACGGCAAACCACGCCGGCATCTGGCGCTGCGTGTTGGCGATCGACGTGACGTGTACTGAGCCGTCCGGCGGCAGATTGCGTTCCGGTCACCGATCCCCAAGTGAGACACCAAACCCCCCACCGGCGGCTGCAGCACCGCCTCTGGATGCTCAAACACCGCGGCCCCGGACGGAACCCCTTGCGGGGAACCGGCCGGGGCCGCGGTGTTGCAAGACGAGGTGCAGTCCTGGACTACCAGATCAGGACGTGACGACCTGAATGTGGAACTTGGCAGTGACGCCAGGGTGCAACTTGACGGCAATAGCATGCGTGCCGACAGTCTTGATGTGCCCATCGGTCTCGACGGTGCGCTTGTCCAGAGCCGGTCCACCAGCTGCCTTGATGGCGTCTGCGATTTCGGCGTTGGTGACGGAACCGAAGAGCTTGCTGCCGTCGGCGTTGGCGCGAGCCTTGACGACAACCTTCATCTGCTCGAGGTGGTTCTTGACTTCGGCGGCGTGTTCGGTGCCACGAATTTCGCGTGCCAACTGAATGCGCTTGATAACTTCGATCTGCTTCTCGGCGCCCTTGGTGGCGACGATGGCCTTGCCCTGGGGGAGAAGGAAGTTCCGGCCATAACCGTCACGAACTTCGACGATTTCGCCAGGAGCACCCAAGCCGGGTACGTCAGTGGTGAGAATGAGTTTCACGTCTTGAGCCTTTCTTAGCGGCCGGTCGAAACATACGGAAGCATCGCAACTTCGCGCGCGTTTTTGACGGCGATAGCGATATCCCGCTGGTGGATGGTGCAGTTACCGGTGACGCGGCGAGCGCGGATCTTGCCGCGGTCGGAGATGTAGCTGCGCAGCAACGGGATGTTCTTGTAGTCGATTGCCTGGGCCTTCTTTTTGTTGCAGAAGGCACACGGCTTGGTGCTGGCGACCTTGAGGTTCTTGGAACTGCGGGGTGGGGGCTTTGCCATAACGGTTCAAACTCCAGAATTTAAGTGAAGAAAGTAAGTGGGGGTGTTTAGAACGGTGGCTCGTCGGAGTAGCCACCCTGGCCTGCCGGCGGAGCCGAGGCCCAAGGATCCTCAGCGGGTGCGCCGCCTCCGGATCCGCCACCGGCGCCATAACCGCCGCCGCCGCCAGCGCCACTGGCACCGTCGGAGCCGCGATTGACCCGGTTGACCTTTGCGGTGGCGTAGCGCAGCGAGGGGCCGATTTCGTCGACCTCCAGCTCGATAACCGTGCGCTTCTCGCCTTCCTTGGTGTCGAAGGACCGCTGCTTGAGCCTGCCCGTGACAACCACTCGGCTGCCTCGGGTGAGGGACTCGGCAACGTTCTCCGCAGCCTGGCGCCAGATGTTGCAGCGCAGGAACAAAGCTTCGCCGTCCTTCCACTCGCCGCTTGCGCGGTCAAATGTGCGCGGCGTCGAAGCCACGGTGAAGTTAGCAACGGCAGCACCGGATGCGGTGAAGCGCAGTTCGGGGTCGGCAGTTAAGTTGCCCACCACGGTGATGATCGTGTCGCCAGCCATATTCAAAAGTCCTTACTTGGCGTCGGGACGGATGATCTTGGTGCGGAGGATGGATTCGTTCAGGTTGAGCTGACGATCCAATTCGGTGACGGAAGCAGAAGGAGCCGTGACGTTGATGATGGCGTAAATGCCTTCCGCGTTCTTGCGGATTTCGAAAGCCAGGCGGCGCTTTCCCCAGATTTCGACACTGTCAACAGTTCCGCCGCCTTGGCGAATCACGTTGAGGAAGGTGTCGATCGAGGGAGCAACAGTGCGCTCGTCGAGGTTCGGGTCGAGAATGAGCAGTAGCTCGTAGTGACGCAAAGCGGTGGATACGCTCACGTACACCTCCTATGGACTAGTGGGCCACGGTCGTTCCGCAGCAGGAGGGTGTTGCTTGAATCGGCTCACCGGCACTCTTGGCCGGCACTGCCATGGGTGAAACAGACAACCGTTCCATACTACCAGCGCAAATGGGCTGAGATGAACCGCTTTATTCGCTCAACTCATTCCGGCTCAGGCGCTCCAGCTCAGGCGCTCCAGCTCAGGCGTTCCAGCTCAGGCGTTCCAGCTCAGGCGTCCCAGCTCAGGACTCGGGGCTCAGGTCATTTCAGGATCAGGCGTCGGGGATGAAGCTGAAGTCGACCATCGAGTTCTCGCGGGTGTTGGTATCCGTGCAGCGAGCGGTGAAACTTAGGTGCAGGCCAGAGGTTTCGTTGTTCACGACGCTCCCTTCCATCACCGTGTAGACGATGGGGCGCTCGAACCGGCGCACCACGGTCATGACACCGCCGCGACTGAACTCCCCGTCGGCCCGTGTGTCCGACTTGATGGCCAGTATTTCGCTCGCCGCCGCCGCGCCCGCATCGGTGCGACACAAGGTGACTCGTCCCGTGACGGTGAAACGCAAATAACTCGCGTCGTCCGCACCCGACCCGACGTACATTCCGTCGGTCCGCGGCTTAAACCACTCGACGTCTTCGGGCCCCTCCGAGTCGCCTACGGCGGGACTCTGAGTTGGCTTGCTGCCCAGTTTCGAACGCACGGAATCTAGGAAACCCATCTCACGCCTCTCGCCGTCATCGACCACGCTACTTTCATTCGGAGATCACGGTACCTGGCGCGCGCCTCGGCGTGGCCCAGCTGGCGCCGGGGGCCGCGGTTAACCAAATTTCGCCCGGTGGGTGGCACGCAGCTCGGTGTATTCAGCCACCTGCTCCACGGCGTCCCAGGCCGCTTTGAAGATCGCCGCCGCTTGCGCCTTGACGGGATCCTCTTCCTGTCGGGGTAATTCGGTGCGTCCGTGGGCGCCGCTTCGACCGCGTTGATCGCTGGGAATTGGACCGTCATACTTCTTGCCGCCCCGGTGGTTGGCATACCGACGGGCGCGGGTGAAGCCCATCTGCAGGAACTTGCGTGCCATGTCCATTCCGACGAAATCGCCGCTGGCCAAGAACGCATCGAACATCTCTCGGATTGCATCCGCACTTTCGCGGGCGAGCTCTGCGTCTTTAAAACGCCAGTGGGGCAGGATTTCCGACTTGTAGGGCTGGACGAGCAACACGCCCTGTTCGCCGCGGCCGACTCGATAAAGCTCCGGATGTTGACGTAGGTCCAGGCTGTCGTAATCGAGTTCGTAATCGAAACCAGGCACCAGGTCAGCATACTTTTGGGCGGGCCCTTCCCCGGTGGCGCCTCTTCCTCCCCGGGTGGGCGCCGCCCAGAAATCAGGTGATGAGCCTGGTGCTGTCGGCCGCCTGCAAGCGCCCGAGGTTGTCGTTGATGTGATCCCTGATCAACACGGTGGTGAGGCGCTCGACGTGATCGGTCAGCGCCGCCAGATACGCCTGCGCACCGTCTGCAACCGAACCGGTGTCAACGCGACCGGAGTAGCTCAAACCGTCCGGAGTCATCAACAGCCAACCGACGTGTGAAGTTCCGTGGGCTTGCTCCAGGTGTCGGGTGAGAGCCTGCACCGTCTGCTCCACCGAAGTGCGCGAGATCGACAGGCCAGCCGTGCTGGTGACGGTGAATTGCGGCCCGGCGAATGGCACAGCCTTCTGGGACCGACTGATCCGCTCGGGATTTAACTGCATCTCTGCGGTGGCTTGCGCGGCGTCGGAAGCCGTCACGATGGTCACGGTGGTTGCTTGCGGCGTGGCCTGGGCCGACTCGGCCTTCGCCTTCGGGCGACGAAAAAGCCCGCCCGCGCGCGCAGCAACAGCCGTGCACCACCCGCTGTGTGCGGGCGCTGCGGCACTCATCGTCATCTTGTCAACCCTCATTCGCTTCTTTCGTCCGGATGAGAGACGCGCGAACCCCACGATCATCACGCCGTAACGGAATTTAGTTGAGAAACTTTTTCCGCGCGGAACTCAGGGGGCCTGGGATCGGTTTCCCGCGAGCCGAACAGCGCCACCCCTCGGCGCTGGGCCTGCGATAATCGTCTTATGACCTCGCCCGCGATCATCGCCGATCTGACCGCCATCGTTGGCGCCGACCACGTGCTGACCGATCAAGACGTCACTGCCGCCTACGTGACGGACTGGACCGGTAGGTTCTCGGCTGCGAGCGGAACGGTGGTACGGCCGTCCTGCACGGCAGAGGTGGCAGCGGTCGTGGGGTTATGCGCTAGCACGGGTACCGCAGTGGTTCCGCAGGGCGGAAACACCGGACTTGTCGGGGGCGGCGTTCCGCACCGGGGCGAAGTGGTGCTGAGCTTGCGGCGACTAGCCGCGCCTCCCGAGGTCGACGTGGACTCTTCGCAGGTCCTGGCGCAAGCCGGCGTCACGATTGCGGCGCTTCGCACTGCGGCGAATGCCCACGGAATGACGTACGGGGTCGACCTGGCGAGCCGCGACTCGGCGACCGTCGGAGGCACCATCGGCACCAATGCGGGCGGTCTGCGCGTATTGCGACATGGGGATACCCGGCGGCAAGTAATCGGCGTCGAAGCAGTGCTGGGCGACGGCACCATTATCTCCCACCTGGACGGGTTGACCAGGGACAACACCGGGTACCACCTGCCCTCGCTCCTCACCGGGAGCGAAGGAACCCTGGCCATCGTGACGGCAGCCAGGCTGCGGTTAGTCCCCGCATTTCGTCAAACGGCCGTGGCGTTGCTGGCGATGACGGACGTGGAAGCCGCGGTCAAAGCTGCCGGTACCTTTCGGCGCGAGCTGGCGGGCGTCAGCGCGGTTGAATTGGTGCTGCCGGCGGGGATGGAGCTCGTCACCGCGGCGCTCGGACTGCGACCCGCCTTTTCAGGATCCGGCGATGAGCATGGCGCCTACTTGCTCGTCGAGTGCGATGGCTCCGAGCCGCTGGCCGAACTTATGAGAGTGGTCGAAACCGTAGCCGGCGTCCAGGACGCGGCCGCCGCGGATGACGCCGCCGGGCGCGCCGCACTCTGGGCCTACCGGGAACGTCAGGCGGAAGCCATCGCCACCGTGGGCTCCCCGATCAAGTTGGACGTCACCCTGCCGATGCATTCAATGCCCCAATTTTTGCGCGAATCGCCCGCCGCGGTCTCCGCGATCTCCCCCGACGCTCGAGTATGGACATTCGGCCACATTGCCGATGGGAACGCCCACGTCAACGTCACCGGCGGGCTCGGCCACGCGCATGCGGTGGAGGACGCGGTACTACAGCTCGTCGCGCGGCTTGGCGGCAGCATCGCCTCCGAGCACGGCGTGGGTGTGGCGAAGAAGGACTGGCTCCGGCTCAACCGCTCCCCCGCCGAGTTGGCCTTATTCCGGGCGATCAAGGCAGCGTTCGACCCCGCGGGCATTCTGAACCCCAACGCGGTGCTGCCTCACTAGAATCTTTCTGGCACCGAAATTCCTGCACCGAAGCTCATTCCCGAAGGGCACTACTGTGACTGCGCACGTCGAAGAACTCGAATTCCAAGCCGAAACCCGGCAGCTGCTGGATCTGATGATCCACTCCATCTACTCCAACAAGGATTCGTTCCTGCGGGAACTGATCTCCAACTCCTCCGATGCACTCGACAAGCTCCGGCTCGAGGCGTATCGCGACAAGGACTTGGCGGTCGACACCTCCGACCTACACATCGATATCGCCGTCGACCACGAAGCCCGCACCGTCACCATCTCCGATAACGGCATCGGAATGACCCGCGCCGAGGTGATCGATTTGATCGGCACTCTCGCCAAGTCCGGGACCGCCGAGGTACGGGCGAAGTTGAAGGAAGCGCAGAAGAGTGCCGCCGCCGAATCCGCGTCCGGGGAATTGATCGGCCAGTTCGGCATTGGCTTCTACTCGACGTTCATGGTGGCTGAAACCGTCACCCTGCTGACTCGCAAAGCGGGCGAAAGCACCGCCACCCGTTGGGTTTCCAGCGGTAGCGGCACCTACACGATCGAAGAGGTAGCCGACGCACCACAGGGCAGCGCTGTCACGTTGACGCTCAAGCCCGCCGATGACGACGATCACCTCTTTGATTACACCTCCGAGCGCAAGCTCAAGGAACTCATCAAGCGATACTCCGATTTCATTGCCTGGCCCATCCGAGTGGAAACCGTCACCGAAACCGACGGCGAGGTAAGCACTTCGGTCGAAACCGTCAACTCGATGAAGGCACTCTGGACCCGGTCAAAAGATGATGTGTCGACCGAGGAATACACCGAGTTCTACCGGCACGTCAGCCACGCCTGGGACGAGCCGCTCGAGGTAATCAGCCTCAAAGCCGAAGGCACGTTCGAATACCAAGCGCTGCTGTTCATCCCATCGCGTGCCCCGTTCGACCTTTTCCAGCGCGAGAGCAAGGTTGGTATCGCGTTGTACGTCAAGCGCGTCTTCATCATGGACGACTGCGACGACCTGATCCCCGAGTACCTTCGCTTCGTCAAGGGAGTTGTTGATGCGCAGGATCTTTCGCTCAATGTTTCCCGTGAGATCCTGCAGCAGGACCGGCAGATCGGCGCGATCCGCCGGCGCCTGACCAAAAAGGTGCTGTCCACCATCAAGGACCTGCAGACCAGTGATACCGAAAAGTTCGGCACCATCTGGACCGAGTTCGGCCGCGCACTCAAAGAGGGCCTGCTCTCCGACCACGACAACCAGGAAACCCTCTTGGGGATATCGCTTTTCGCCTCGACTGCCAATGACGAGGACCTCACGAGTTTGGCCAGCTACGTCGAGCGGATGCCGGAGTCGCAGGACAAGATTTACTACGTCACCGGCGATTCCCGGCAGCAGATCGAAAGCTCGCCGCACATGGAGGCTTTCAAGGCTAAAGGCCTCGAGGTGCTCCTGCTCACCGACCCGGTTGATGAGGTGTGGGTCGACGCGGTTCCGGGCTTTGACGGGAAGATGTTCCAGTCCATCGCCAAGGGCGAGGTCGATCTCGACAGCGAGGATTCCGCCGAGAAGGAAGAGCGCGGCAAGGATTTCGCCTCCCTCCTGACCTGGCTCACCGAGAAATTAAGCGAGAACGTCAGCCAGGTAAGGCTTTCCACGCGTTTGACGACCTCCCCGGCATGCATCGTCGGGGACGCCGGTAGCCTCACCCCAGCATTGGAGCGAATGTATCGCGCGATGGGCCAGCAGATTCCGCCCACCAAGCGCATCCTGGAAGTGAACCCCGACCATCCGCTGATCACCGGTCTGCGCACGGCCCAGTCCGAACGCGCTGACGACCCGAACTTGGCTGAAACAGCCGAGTTGCTGTACGGCACGGCGCTTTTGGCGGAGGGCGGCGATCTGCTGGACCCGGCGAAGTTCGCCAAGCTGCTGGCAGATCGGTTGACCCGCACGGTCTGAGCGTTGATCATTCGCCGAACCTTCGCTGAGCCCCGTCGTTTATTACAACCACGGGGCTCAGCGAAGGTTCGAAACACTAGCGGCTAGCCACCAACGCCCTGCACGAGATCAGCCCGTGATCTCGTGCATCGCAGCGACGAAAACTTCACCGCGCTCCTTGTAGTCCCGGAAGATACCGAAGCTGGGCGCCGCTGGCGAAAGCAGCACCACCCCGCCAGGGCCCACCCACTCGTAGCCCGCCCGGACCGCAGCTCGCAGCCCCGCCGTGTCCACGATTTCTACCTGATCCCCAGCGCCGACCGCCTCGACTTGCGCGCGAATGGCGGTCCCGTTGTCCGGCACCGTGAGCATCAGCAGCTTCTCGGTGCGAGCGCGCAAACCCGTTGCCAGCGAACCGTATTCGATACCCCGACTCTGCCCGCCGACGATCAACGCTACCCGCTGGGCGGGGAAGGAATCCACCGCTGCCAGCGTCGGCAGCACATTGGTCGACAAGTTGTCGTCGATGAAGGTCACGCCGTTGATGACGCCCACCACCTTCAGCCTGCTGTCCAGCCCCGCGAAACCCTGGGCGGCTGCTGCCAACAATTCATCATCCGAAGCCTCCGGCACCCCCAACGCGACCAGGCAGGCACGGGCGATAAGTGCGTTCCGGCGGTTGTGCGCACCGAGCAGCCCGAGGCCATCCATCCAGTGGGCATCTGGATCGTCATCGGCGTGGATCCACTGCACTCGGGGACCAAGTAGTTGCTGCCGGGCGGCGATCAGGTCGCTGTCACCATTGGCCACCGTCAGCTGCGCGCCGGGCTGGGCTGCCGCGGAAAGCTTGTCTCGGTAGTACAGCTCGGGATCTCCCGCATGCCACGGCAGGTGGTCCGGGTGCAGAGACGTCACGGCAACCACCGCCGGGGAACAACTCAAGTCAGTGGCCTGATAGCTGGACGCTTCGATGACCCAGAAGTCCACGTCGCCGGAAGGCAGGGCTGGGTCCCATGGCGGGACTCCGATGTTGCCGCCGATCAGGCAGCGATAGCCGAGGCGCTCCAGCAGGTGGCCGGTGATCGCGGTCGTGGTCGACTTACCTTTCGTGCCAGTGATCACCACAACCTTGCTGCGGTCGGCGTCCTGCAGCCACAATCCTAGGCCGCCCACCACCTGTACCCCCGCGGCTTCCAACTCTCGGACGCCGGCGCTGTACCGGGAGATTCCCGGCGACTTGATGACGGTGTCGCAACCGAGCAAGGCGCCGCTAGAAAATGCTAAAACTGCACGTCCGTCCAGCTCCGGGTCTTCCGTTTGCGGGGCGGTGTCGGCGACGAGCACCGGCTCTACGCCCAGGGCTAGACATGCCCGCACGTTGGCCTTTCCCTCAGTGCCGAGTCCGTAAATCCCGACGCGGCGGCCGGGGAGGTCAGCGAAGGAGATCTGCGGGCGCATAACGCTCCGGGATGAAGTGGCGGCCGACGGGGCTGAGCAGACTGTCCGGAGCCATCTCATCCGCACCCTCGCCCATTTCGGCAACCAACGCCTGAAGGATCGGTGAGCCCGCGCGGTCGGGCCGGGAGACGGCAATGCGAGTGGCGACCTGGCATTCATGGATGTCGCCGACGCACTCCCACGGCTTGGTGTCCGGCGAGAGGCCCAGCAACGTGCGGAATTTCGGCAGCAAAATCGGATTATCCAAGGGCTCCTGGCGATCCAGGTGTCCCGCGTCAAAGACCCGTCGCAGCACGGTTGCGTCCACAAATGGCGACAGGATCAGGTCGATAAAGCAACACTTGTCACATACCCCGCACCAGTGGTCGAGCCGGTGCGCCTTGTCGATGTGGAACGAACGGTTGCAGCTGCGGAAGGTGGGGAAGTACTGCTCGAGGCTGGCGAAGTTACGCGCAATCCACAACTCGGTATACGGGCGGAGCAGCGAGAAGTAGTCGGGCTCACCTCCGATGGCGTCCGCGATCAGAGAGCGGAAGCCGGCCTCGAAAGATTCGCTCTTGGAGTATTGGTGGTTAATCGACTTGCCGTCGACCTCCACGGTTCCGACGGAGGCCGACCATTCGTTGCTCATCACGACGGCATCGTGCCCGCCAAGCGTTGCTGCCATGACACCGATTGCCGAGATAATTCCCGTCACGGGCACGTGGCCGTTGAAGAAACCCAGCTCACGCGATCGCAGAATTTGCTCGTCCAACAGCCGTTCGGCGCGCACCACCGGCAAGCCTGTGACCAGTGCGGGCTTTTCGATCGCCTCGAAGGTGTCGCCGGGCCGGTTCACCACGAACAGGGATGCGCCGGGTGCCAGCGGCTTAATAATCTCGACGCTGACGATCGAATCCACGCCGCCGCCGAAGGGCAGCAGCGGTGTGCGATCGCGCGGGGTAAAGCCCACCGGCCTGGTGCGCTCCAGTGCGGGGGCAACAATGCGCACATCGGAGAGGTCAAGCGGCGGGTTGTTGCGGAAGGCAAACTCGCCAAGACCTTCCACGAAGAACTCGTAGAGGAAGGCGCGTTCGTTGTCAGTGATGGCGGTCTTGCCGAGGTCGATGATGGGCGGCGCCGACGCCTTGTAATAGGACACGGCTGTCAGCAAGAACACGAGACGCGCCGCTTCAGCCACAGCGGGGTGGGTCCAGTCGCCACCACCCGGGAACACCACCACCTCGGTGAAATCGCGACCGTCCAAGCGGTAGCGGCAGGTGAGCTGGTTCTGCTCGGGGGCCATCTCGTACCCCACGTACTCGAATTTCTCGCCCCTGCTCATGCTCGGACCCATCGCTTCCGGTGTCGCTGCAGTCATCACTGCCACAGTCTGCCCGTCCCAGCCGGGCTCGGTCGAATTAGGAAAATCTTGTTCCGCGTCCAACGGATCGCGAGCTCCGGCTGCCCGCGCCCGTCGGGCGGCCCATCCGCGAAACATCGACGGGAGCGAAACCATAGTGCGGGTATCAGGCGCGTTCGCCAGAACGCCTCCGGTGGGATCATCGTCGCCAGCTTGCCGAACAAGGTCAGATGCAGGTCGCAGAATCTCACGAACCACCATGACGACCATCATGATTACGAGCACGTCACGGATTAATGCCATCACTTGGAACGGGTATTGCGGAAGCAGTGCGTACCGATTCCCGTCGCTGCCCTTGGTGGCGTAGCTCAGCATCAGCAGGAACCACATCGCTGCTTCGGACAACTGCCACAACAGCGCGATCCGCCACCGCGGCAACGCCAACACCACCAACGGCAACAGCCACAACGAGAACTGCGGGTTCCACAGCTTGCTCGTCAGTAAGAAGGCAGCCACAACCAAGAACATCAGCTGCGCGACACGGGGTCTGCGTGCGGCAGACAGGCCAAGCCACCCAATGCCGATGCACGCCGCCAAGAACAGGAGTGCGGAGACCGCGTTCAACGCGGTTGGAGCTTGGCCGGTAGCCAACTCCGGATTGAAAATGTTAAACCCGGACCAGTCGCTGTAAATGGAATACCAGCTGGTGGAACCGTCTTTGCGATCGATGTTAGCGACAAAAAACTCCCGCCACGCATCCGGGTAGGACAGCGCCACCGGCACGTTGATCACCGCAAAGGTGATCACCGCCGCGGTCGCCGTTACCACCCACGACCGCAATTTCCCGGCCCGAAAGCACAGAATGAAGAGCGCCAGGAGAAGCAGCACCGGATAGAGCTTGGCGGCAATAGCCACCCCCAGCAACACCCCCGCGACGAGCGGCCGACTTCGAGACCACGCGAGCATGGCGGCGGCGAGCAAAGCGACCGGGATGATGTCCCAGTTGCTAAACGCCTGCACTACCAAAAGCGGCGACAAGCACATGATCGCTACGTCCCACGGGCGGCGCCGGGAGATTTTGAGGGTACTGGCTACGGCCCAGAGATACAGCAGCGCCAAGGCGATCGCGCCTAGGGTGAAGTACACGGCGACATCGAGCGATTTCGGAAGGAGCCCGGAACTGTCCGCGAGTGCCTGGTAGCCGTTGGTCGCCTGCGACACCGCCCACATAAAGCTGGCCACCACCACGGGGTATTTGATCGGCTCAAGCGCTGTGCCGTCATCCGCGTAGTGCGGGGCGTAGGGGAAGTCCGACGACGCCAACCCGTTTATTTGGTACGTCGGAACGATGTCGTTGTAGCAGCCGGTAATCCACTGCCGGTTGCCACTCGAATCCAACACCTGGGTGCCGTTCGGACCGCCGGTCTGCTGGATGCACGGGGATTTCGCGAGCCATCCGAAGATCAGGAACAGGATGGCCATCAGCAGCGCAACTCGGAGCGGCGTCAAAATGGGCGAGCGACCGACCAACGCATGGCGTCCGAGTGGTCCACCGATAGCATCGGCGGCTCGGCGAACAGTCGCGTCCGTCCAAGTTGGGATCACTCGCTCGAAGGGCGTCAAACCCGCGCTGTGTGAGGTTGTGGGTGCTGCAGGTGTGCTGCCCGCGCTAGGGGCCGCTCCGGCTTCCGCTACTGCGGCAGGTGCACCCACCGAAACAAGTACGTCTGCATCTTCCTCGCCACCCGATAGCCTTTCACCGAAAGCGGGATCACCACATTGGGAATCACCCACAGTGCGCTCCAGCTTCGGTCGCTCTGCGTCGTTCGGGCCGGGGAACGCTGGTTCGACCGCGGTATCGGAATCGGGTTCCGGGGCGTTGCTCACTGCCCAGATGTTACGGGCTGGGTGTTGCCCATCAGGCTCCTACTGCAAGATCCCCGGCGTCAGCGAAGGGGAAGCTCGTAGCACAGCGAGAACGGAATGGCCTCGATGTAGGGCTCGTAGACCGGGATCGATTGATAGCCGAGCCGCTCGTACAACGCCACTGCGTCGGGTTGTCTGTTACCTGTCTGCAGTATCAGCCGGCGCGCACCGCGCGCACGGGCGATATCGGCGAGGCTATTCATTAGCAATCGCCCGACACCGCGACCACGAACCGAAGCATCGACGATGACGCGCTTCACCTCCCACTCCCCGGCAAGGTCGCGGAGCACCGCGTGCGCAACCGCGTGGGCTTCGCTGTCGACTACCAAGACAGTCGCAAGCACCTTTTCGGTCGGGATATGCAAAGCCGCGTCCACCGCCGCGCGCTTTTCGGGATCGTCGGATCTATGGGACGAGTATCGCTCATCCATTTCCACCGCCATCGCCTGTCGCAGGGCCACGGCGCGCGCGTCATACCACTCAACCTGTTCAACCACCAGTTCATTCACTTCCGTGATTCTGCCACCCTGGGAGACCGCCCCCGTCAGGTGCAAAAGCCGCTCCCATCGCTGACCTTGCCCGCCTCGACAGGCACGCACCGGGACGCCCCTCGTCGGCGTCAGGTGAGCGCCGGTAAGGTCCTTAGGTGCCGGTTATCACACGGCAGCGCGCACGACAAGCGAAAAAGGTGAGCCATGTCAGTGGTTGTCGGCGTCGATGGGTCTTCGCACAGCTGGGCCGCACTGACTTGGGCGCGACAGGAAGCTGCGCTCCGGGGTATGACCGTAGAAGTGATCATCGCGGAGGAGGAACCCGACGTGCCCGAAGATGGCCCCGAGGCGCCGTCGGCCACCGTCGAATCCATTGCTCACCAGGCCCGCGAGCGCGACCCTGAAGCGATAGTGCAAATCGTCGAGGGTAATCCCACTCGAGCATTGATTGCGGCCGGGCGCGACGCGGACCTGGTGGTGGTAGGTAGCGCCGGCCTCTCGCGTCTGCACGCTTTCGTCCACGACTCCGTCGCCCCAGAGCTGATGGGGCACACTCACGCACCGCTCGCGTTGGTCCGCGACCCGGCGAGCCCCGGCACCGGCCGCATCGTCGTCGGCGTGGACGAGCACACGGGGGACCAGGTGTTGGGGTTTGCCTTCACGGAAGCTGCATTGCGCGGTTGCGAATTACGTGTGGTGTCAACCTGGGAAAGCCAGATCTTGACCACTTTCGGCGCCGCTGCAGTGGCCACGGCCGACATCACCGCACAGGTCGAATCCGCTGTGCACGCTATGGTCGCGCCGTTTCAGGAGGAGTACCCGCAGGTTCGAGTTTCGACGTTGGTCGAATTCGGTGCACCCGCAGCGGCTCTGGTGGATGAAGCTGCGGCGGCGGATCTGGTGATTGTGGGCGCGGACGGCTCCGGGGCGTTCGCCCGCTTCGTGGTGGGCTCGGTCGCACAGCAGGTAGTGCATGAAGTGTCGGTGCCGGTCATCGTTATCAGCACGGTGCGCGACGGCGAATAGACACCACACACCGGCTACTTAATGACGCTCGCGACAAGGTTGATCGTCGTGGCCAAAATAATGGCGCCGAACACAAACGACAGCAACGCATGTCGCAGCGCGGTGGCCCGGATTGCTTTGGTGTTGAACGCGGTGTCCGACACTTGGTAGGTCATACCGATGGTGAACGAAAGGTACGCGAAGTCGCTGTACTGCGGAGGATCCTTCTCGTTGAAGTCGATGCCCCCGGGCGTATCGCTGTAATAGATCGCCGCGTATCTGGTGGCGTAGACGGTGTGCACCAAGGCCCACGCGAGGGCGACGCTGATCACCCCGATCGCAATGTCGGATCCGCTGGTCTGTTGCTCTGCCAAGAGGATTCCCACCGCACCGAGGCTTGCCACCGACGCGGCGACCACCACGACGTCGAGCTTGGCGCGGCCTGGATCTTCCCGCAGCGCGTGGTCGGAGGTAGCCTCGGCGTCCAACGGCCACAGCGTCAGCCAGGTCCACAGAATGAACGCGGCGGCGCCCACCATCCATCCCGAGAGCAACCCGTACTGCCACCGGGACAGCAGCCCCACTGTTAGTCCCCCTACCACCCCAAAGCTCGCACAGGCCAACAGCCGTTGCAGCGTCGACGTCGAATAGCCAAATGACGAATGACGCGGCTCACCGTGCGCGCCGGAGGTGGGGGCCACTACTTCACTGACCCGCTGCGCCGTTTCGGGGTGCGCTGGCCCTCATGACCCAGCACGAACGACTGCACGAGGTGATTCCACGAGCACGTGAGGCAGATTTCCACCATGTAGACGCTGAACTCCGAGTACTCCCCCGCCATCCGAGTCAATTCTGCTGGGTCGCGCGCGGTCCCGGCCGCGTGGGCCAACTCGTCGCCGTACACCCAGTACACGTTTGTCACTGTCTCTTTGCGGCACAACGGGCACGGCTGGTCGGTCGCCACACCGTGGAATTTGGCGGCCCGAACGAGATAGGGGTCTGCATCGCACACTTCTTTGACGGCCGTACGTCCGCTTGTCACCGCAGACAGGACGGACCGGCGCCGCAGGGCGTAATCCACAACCCCCCGTTGGGTTGGCAGGTTTTGCACGCTTCTCAGGCTACGCGGGCCAGTTGAGCGCGCCTGAGACACCTCTGGGCCAACTTCACAAAGTGCGCACTTGTAAAGTCAGTGAAAAATGGGCATTCTTTTAACTAACAGCACGCAACATCCAGCTGTACCCCATATACAAAGGAGCCCGTCCATGGGTAACCACCCCATTCGCGTCGCCATTGTCGGCGTCGGAAACTGCGCCGCCTCGCTCGTCCAGGGCGTCGAGTACTACCGCAACGCCACCCCCGGCACCAAGGTCCCCGGCTTGATGCATGTCCAGTTCGGCGATTACCACGTCTCTGATCTGCAGTTCGTTGCCGCATTCGACGTTGACGCCAAGAAGGTCGGCTTCGACCTCTCCGAGGCGATCCTGGCCAGCGAGAACAACACGATCAAGCTTGCCGACGTGCCGCCCACCGGCATTATCGTCCAGCGCGGTAACACCCTCGATGGCCTCGGCAAGTACTACCGCGAGACGATCACCGAATCTGACGCCGAAGCCGTCGACGTTGTCCAGGCCCTCAAGGACGCCAAGGTCGACGTACTCATTTGCTACCTCCCCGTCGGCTCCGAAGCCGCCGCGAAGTTCTACGCCCAGTGCGCCATCGACGCTCATGTCGCGTTCGTGAACGCACTGCCCGTCTTTATCGCTGGCACCCCGAATGGGCCGAGAAGTTCCGCGCCGCAGGGGTTCCCATCGTCGGCGACGACATCAAGAGCCAGGTTGGCGCCACCATCACGCACCGCGTGTTGGCCAAGTTGTTCGAAGATCGCGGCGTGCAGCTGGACCGCACTATGCAGCTCAACGTCGGCGGCAACATGGACTTCAAGAACATGCTCGAGCGCGATCGCCTCGAATCCAAGAAGATCTCCAAGACCCAGTCCGTCACCTCGCAGGTGGATCGCGATTTGGGCGCCGATAACGTACACATCGGCCCGTCCGACTACGTTGCATGGCTCGATGACCGCAAGTGGGCCTACGTCCGCCTCGAAGGCCGCGCATTCGGCGACGTGCCACTGAGCCTGGAATACAAGCTTGAGGTGTGGGACTCCCCCAACTCAGCAGGCGTCATCATTGACGCGGTTCGTGCTGCCAAGATCGCCCTCGATCGCGGCGTCGGTGGCCCAATCCTCTCGGCTTCCTCGTACTTCATGAAGTCGCCGCCGGTGCAGTACCCGGACGACCAGGCACGCGACAACGTCGAGAAGTTCATCAACGGGGAAGTTGACTTCTAAGATCAGCGGGAACGGCGAATTCCGCCGAAACGATAAGCGGGGCCCCGAGATTGTCTCGGGGCCCCGCTTTTCGTTCTGGGGTGTTAGCGGCTTTTCGTTCTGGGGTGTTAGCGAACGATCGTTGAGCACGACGGAATCTTGCCAATCGCCGCTGTCGTCTCCGGCGAAATCTTGAAGCCCGACAAGTCGGACATCGGGTTGTCAGCCATCATGGAGGCGCTCAGTCCAGATAGTCCTTCCATGTCGCCGGTGGCGAGCTGAGTGCCGATCGTGGTGAAAGTGGTCCCCAATTGAGTAAACGTGGGAACAACCTTGCTAGCGAGCTCTTCCCCGCCGGGGATGGTCGGCGGCGGCAGCGCAGACAGCGCGGCTGCGGTTGTCGTCAATGCCGTACCCGCATCGCCGATCGCAGTAGCGACTTTCGCGATACCCGCAGCGTCGCCGGTGATGCCGCCGAGCGAGTCCTGCAGAGTGGAGAGCGGGAGAATTCCGCTGCAGAACGTATCGAACCACTGCGCGGTCGGCGCGTCCAAGGTTCCGTCGCCGGCGCTCGGATCGAGGGTGGCGGAACTGCTGCTGGTGGTCGGCGAAGCTGTCGAGCTAGACGCTGTCGAGCTAGACGCTGTCGAGCTAGACGCTGAAGAACTAGACGCCGAAGTGCTGGTCGGCTCCGCGGAGGTCGCTGTGGCAACAGGCGCGGAGGACGACGAGCTAGCAGCTACGGCCTTGCCCGCCTCTTCAGTGCCACACGCGGTGGTCAGCAAAGTGAGGGCGGCAAGGCTCGCCACCGCGGAAATACGAAGTCGTGAAGTAATCATTACCCCTCCAAATATCGTCGCAGCCGATCAGGTTGCCGGCTCTAGTGATCATCCGTGTACAACGAGTGATCCCCCACGATAGAAGGCTTCGTCAAATCGGACAACTAGGCAGGCTCCCAGGTCAGCCCTGCAGCGCCATGCATTCAGGAATGGCATTGAAGCCGGCCTGAACGTTTGCAGGAAGCCCACTCAGATCCATGGCGGGGTTGTTCCCCTTCACCGCGGTCTCCAGGTCTGCAATACCTGTTCCATCGGCAGCAGCAATTTTCCCACTGATGGTGGTGAAAGCAGCACCCAATTTCTGGATCTTCGGGACCACACTGCTGGCAAACTTGTCACCGCCGTCAAACGTCGGGACGGGCGCAGAGGCCAATGTGGTGGCAGCGTTGCTCATGGCAACCCCAGCCTCACCGATCGGCCCAGCTAGAGCCTTGTTAGCCGCCTGGTCAGCTGGATCGGCTTTGGCCGCAAGCAGTCCCACGGAGGCCAGCGGCGTAATGCCGGTGCAGAAAGTTGCGAACCATGTGGTGGTGGCCTCGTCCAGCGGTGCGCCCGACGGCGCGACGTCGCCGGTCCCGGCTGCTGCTCCTGCAGATGCGCTCTGAGCAGCTGTGGCGGCGGCCATCGCGCTCTCCGATAGAGCATCCGCCGCCGCTCCGGCGCTCGCTGCGGCCGCGTTAACGCTATTGACAGCGGCTTCGGCGCCGTTGGACGCCGCCACAAACGCGCTGGACGCAGCAGCTGCAGCAGCGTTGGCGGACGCGGAAGCGTCGTCTTTGGCGCCGCATCCGGCCAGTAGCAGCGTGATACCAGCTGCAGCGACGATGGCAGAAATGCGCATGCGGGAAATCTTCACAGGGTCCTCCAAGTTAGGTGCCGGGTCAGCGGCTCGCAAGACGGCCGAGGCGGCCGACGTGTCCCATCCGGGACTACACAAATAGTGCCGGTTGAGGCTCTAGCTTCGGGGGCGAATGGAAAAAGCTCTTACGTCGGGAAAATCACGCCTACCAGAGGCAACCTGTGCCGACATGGTCACAAACCCTGACAGGTTCGCGCTATTCGTGGGCTTGCAAAGGCAGCTGTAGGCACAGACGGCGCAACCGTGCACCGCCAAGGAAGTAGTGCTGATCGGCGGCCTCCAGCCACCCTGCGACGCCATTCGGATCCCACTCCGTCAATAAAACTCCCGCCAGAAGATGACGCTCACACGGCCGCTGTTTGCTCTCTCGCTCACGTCGGTCATCGACATCGGACTCTCGCGCCGCTTCCGTAACGCCGGGTCGTGGCGCTTCCGTAACGCCGGGTCGCGTGGCGCAGGAGAAGCCGCGAGGTGAACGTCAAGCCGGTTGGCGCAATCGCCGCGAAATACTCTTCGGTCGTCCGGTCGTGCCGGTTGACCCCCGACCCCCGCCAGGCCTGCGGTGTGGTGAAAGGACAGCCGCACGGTGAGGGAGGAAAGCGAACGGGGAGACCTTCTCGTAGATACAACCCGGCCGAATCGATGATTCCGGCGCTCATTCCGGAGGCGGATATCCCAGTCGGGGTTTTGCCAGGTTCAGAGATTTGCGCGCGGGGCGAGTAGGTTCGCGGGGTGAGCAGTCCGCACTCCCCCGCCGCACTCCCTGCCCCCACCGTCGCGCAAGCCGTCGCAGCGGTAGCAGCCGGCGGCGTAATAGGGGCCTGGCTGCGGTACACGGTCGCCACCGCCGCGCCGATTGCGGCGGGCAGTTTTGACTGGACCACGTTCGCCATCAATGTGCTGGGCTCGTTCGCCTTGGGCGCCCTCATTAGCTATCTCACGCAGCGACGTTTTCGGCATCCACTCTGGCGCCCGTTTCTCGGCACGGGACTGCTCGGCGGTTTCACGACGTTCTCCACCTACGCAGTCGAGGCGCAATCGCTGCTGCGCGTCGGGCATGCCGTAACAGCTGTCCTTTACCTGGCGGGAACGTTGGCGTGCGCTGTAGTCGCGGCGCTGCTCGGGATCGCATTGATGCGCAGGGCACTGCGCGCATGACGGCCTACTTGTGGGTAGCGCTAGGTGCGGCAGTCGGCGCTCCCACGCGGTATTTGACCGACCGCTGGATGCGCAACTTCTTCCCCGGCCGGGTCCCCGTGGGCACGCTTCTCGTCAATATCGTAGGCAGCTTCATCCTTGGCGCAGTTCTTGCTGGGCCTGCTAACCCCACTGTGACGCTGTTGGCTGGCACCGGATTCTGCGGCGCCCTCACCACCTACTCCACCTTCGCACTGGAAAACGCCGAGCTACTAGCTACCCGCCAGCAACGGATGGCCGTCATGTATGCACTGGTCACCGTCGTCGCTGGCCTCGGCGCCGCTTTCGCCGGATACGGTGCATTTGCCTAGCGGCGCAGGCGTGAGTGACGACACCGCTGACGAGCGTGCAGCTTCTACAGCGTGTCGACGTATTCTTTTGCGTCCAACAGAGACCACCCGGTCTCTTCCCGCACTACCTTGATCGCGTGGATCTTCTTCCCCGCGGCAACAAGCGATCGCGCCTCAAGCTCCACTTCCAGCCGAACCGCTGACTCGCTCGGTGACTGAGCTGCGTAACCCTGCAGCAAATCTGGTGGCGGCGACGTTGGGGGCGGCGACGAGCGGGCGAGCCGCTCCACCATATTTTTGGCATCAGCCAGCCCCAACCCGGGCGCGCCGTCGCGCAGTAGTCTGATCGCCGCGATCTTCTGGTTCACGGACAGCTCCCGCACCCGGGCCATCAGGTCGGGATCGAACGTCATGTGCGTAGGATCCAACCGCGTCGCCCCCTGGCTGCGTCCTAGCGCCCCCAATACCAAAAATACGACCACGACGCCGATGACGACCCACACCCAGGTTTCCACTCCGCGAATGTTAGCGGGTAGGCCAGACGGATCGCTCCGGAACAGTCAGACCATGACGCGCAGGCGCGGCCGGATCCAATCCGTGAGGTTGTCCAAATCGATCATGAGCTGCCGGCTGATCAGCAGGTGCCCCGGCCCCAGCACCCACGCATGCCGAATGTTCACCGGAACGATGGTGATGTGTAGCTCAAAACCGTTGGCGGCACGCTTCTTTTCATCCTCGATCTCCCGCACCAGTTCCGTGAGGGCCGACCACGGCACGGACATATTCTGCACATAACGCGGGTCTTCGTGGCGCGCTTTCGTCCACGCGGCAGCGTCTTCGTAGTGCGTGCGCAACAGCCACCGCAGCTCCGGGTAGGCATTGAACGCGCTGTGCCGCGGTGCGGCCACCGCCCTGCGAGCGATGTCGGGATGCATCAAAGCGTGGTTCCACCAACGCTGCCACTGCACGCGCGCGGCGCCGATATCAAACCCAGCGGGGAGCGGAGCGGGATGGCCGGACGGACGACGGACCCAACTCGGCCAGACCCGAACGGACGGCTCCAGTGGTGGCAGCGCCGGTTCCATCGCGGGCAGCGCCACAGCAGGCAGCAACATATCGGGGGGAAACACAGCAGGCTGCATCCCAGCGGGCACAGACAGGCCAGGCAGCGACACAGGACCCGGGGTGCACAGTCCGGCGATATCCCGGATGTAGAGAGCGATCTGCAAAATCTCCGGGTCGTCCAGCAGGATGCGCCAGCTCTTCTTCCCGTCGGTGCGCATGGAGCCCATCCTATTTCAGCTGCGCCGCCCTAGCTGCTGGCGAAGAGCCTGCCCTCCCGGGGCGATCACACCCTCGCCCAAGACCTGACGCCGATGTCCGCGCTTGCCTTGGTGTAACTCGGCTACCCTCTGCAAACCGTGCCAACCGATTGCCACGGAGGACCCCTGTCCAAGTGCTACATCGGGGCCCTCCGTGAATTGACGGCTAGGGGATCGGTTTTTTCAAGTGCGATAGCCACCTCCAGCGCTGCAGAGTGCCAATGTCCAGTGCCTCCATCGTGCCTGCGGGGTCGTAGGCGGGTGATCGTACGGAGGTGATCGCTGCCGCTCTGACTGATCCGAGACCACCGAACTGCTCAGGCGCGGCGGCGGCAGTTGCACCCGGCGTTCCGCCCTCCCCAGCCCCGATCCCCGCCACGGTTCCGGCCAGGGGCTGATAGCAACGTGGTTCGGCGGCTGGCCGTTGGGCTGCTCCCAGTTCGCGGAAATGATGGCCGCGAACTCAGCGTCAACGAGATCCTGATCGCAGACTATTTGGGCAACCAATCCAGGCTCAGCTGTCGAAGTCGTCATCTTCCGCCTCCACCGAATCGGGCTCTTGGTCAGGCGTCCACGAGTTGTCGCTGGCTGGTGTGCTCGCTGGCCTGGCGGATCTGGATCTTCCGAGGCTTCGCCTTTTCCGCGACCGGAATCCGCAGGGTCAGAACCCCAGCGTCATAACCCGCTTTGACGTTGTCGATGTCCAGCGTGTCGCCCAAGATCAACTGCCGACTAAACAAACCTCGCGGTCGCTCCGAAGCGACGAACTCCCGCTCCTGCAGCGGCTTGCGTTCAGCCTTCACAGTCAGAACGTTGCGCTCAACATCCAAGTCAATCGAGGCCGGATCCACTCCGGGCAGGTCCATTTCCACGACGAATTCGTGGCCATCTTTCCACGCATCCATCGGCATTGCCGACGGGCGGGCCAGAGTGCCGAACGTACCGAAGACCTGCTGGGTCAGCCGGTCGAGTTCGCGGTACGGTTCAGTGCGCATCAGCATGATTCTCTCCTTCTGTAGAGGTCAACGGGCTATTTCCCTGTGGCTCCACCACCAACAATCTGTGTCAGCGGTGATAGATTGTTTATATCGCAGACCAGAATAGTTCGCAAGCAGCACATCGAGGTGAGGTAGACCACATGACGCCGTACGAGGCTCTCGATCCCACTCGGGGTCTTTACGGAATCTCCGTCGCAGCAGAACTCACAGGCCTCGGAGTGCAAAACATCCGCCAGTACGAGAAACGCGGACTTCTCACACCCGGCCGCACTGGCGGAGGCACCCGGCTCTATTCGCCCGACGACGTAGTCCGACTGCAGCGAATAGGTCAGCTGCTCGTAGCCGGTCTCAATCTCGCCGGAATAGCTCTCGTCCTGGACCTGGAAGCGGTCAACGCGGACTTACGCACCCAACTGCGCCCATAGGCACTGCCACAAACCCACCTGTTGGACGGGTCAGCGGGCGAAAACCCTGTCCCCCACTGCGATCAGGCCCTCGCCCGCCACCTGCCCCCGGTACCCACGCCTGCCATGGTCCAACTCGGACAGCGTGTGCAGCACGGGCCCGTCGATCACGGAGTCGGGGCGAAGGCCCATACAGAACCGACTGAATTCCACACACGGGTCAGCTACCCGAACCTGGTCAAGGTCGAGATCGCCACCCTCGGTGCGGACGATCAGCCCGGCCGAAAAGTCTCGGAACGCCAGCGGCTCCTCGGCATCAATCAAGATAGTGTTGCCCGCCGCTTGGTCCGCCTGCTGAAGACCGTAAGCCGACTCCAACCACCGATAGTCCCCCACGCTCATGATGGTGAACCCAGCGGTGCCCCGGCGGTCGCGGGTGCGAGGGTGGTCTTGGTGATGCACGTCCAGTACGTGCTCGCCGTCTAACGTCACCCCGACTACCCCGGCGGTGGTCGCCAGCAGCCGAGCAACCGGAACGAGCGAATCAGTCCGAAATTCCCGCAGCGGAGCCTTCCCCACCTTTAACGGTTCTCGCTGCACCTGAAGCCGAACAATTGTTCCAAGTAACTTCACAGCGCCACGCTCCCCAGAGGTGGATGACCCGGCGTGGGCTCAGCCGGTCTTGGATTGACGGCGAAGCGAATATGCGACACCGCCGGCAACATCTCCCGGACCCCCGCCACTCGGGCTGGATCCACAGTGACGTAGGCGAGTGCGCCGTCCACGGTTCCCATATCCAGGAGCGGCAGGCCCATCGGGTCGAAGGCCGCGGACCTGCCGATGCTTTTGGCTCCCACCTGGTCGGAAGCGATGGTGTAGCAGGTGTTCTCGATCGCCCGGGCTTTGAGTAGCGTGAGCCAGTGTTCCTCTTTCAACGGACCCGCCACCCACGCAGATGCCAGCGCCAATACCTGGGCGCCGCCTGCCTGCAACACCCGGAAGAGCTCGGGGAAGCGCAGGTCGTAACAGGTGGCGAAACCGACTGCCACACCGGCAATCTCGACCACGGGCGGCGCAGCATCCCCGGGAGCCACAGAATCGGACTCTACAAACGCGAAGGCGTCATACAAGTGGACCTTTCGGTAAGCGCCAACCAGCTGACCGCCCTGGGCGACAACGAGGGTGTTGTGCACCCTGCCGTTGCTACCGTCTGTGGTGAAAGTGCCTGCTGCAATAGTGATGTCGTGATCAGCACTGGCTCGGCGCAGGCCCGCAACGAAGGGGCCGTCCAGCGGCTCGGCGCACCGGGTGGGCGCCGACGGGTCATCGAGGAAGCGCACCAGGCTGCCTTCGGGGGCCAGCAACAGTTGCGCCCCCTGCCCTGCGGCATCCTTGGCCATTCCGATCAGGGTGTGCAGGTTCGTCGACGGATCAGCATCGGGTTCGAACTGCGCTACCGCAATCTTCAGCATGTGCATTCCTTTCAACATTTCGAGCGAGCCACACCGTCAACATTCCCGGACAACCCACAACCCGTTGGGTCACCCCTTACGGAACGATCGAGACCATCTTCCCGCCGATCACCACAACCTTGCGCGGCGCGGCGCCAGCCAGCTCTTCGACGATCTTCGGGTCGGCCAGCGCAGCTTGTTCCACCTCGGCAATCGTGGCGTTTGCCGGCACGGTGACGCGCGAGCGCACCTTGCCCTTAATCTGAATCGGGTACTCGAACGTGTCTTCCACCAGGTAGCTGGCATCTACTTCCGGGAACGGGCCGCGAGCCAGAGAGCCGTTGTGGCCCAATCGCTCCCAGAGCTCTTCGGCGATGTGCGGGGCTAGCGGCGCCGTCATCAAGACCAGCGCTTCCGCCACCAGCCGAGGGGTCGGCGCAGTGGACTTTGTCAAATGGTTGTTCAACACGATCAGCTTCGCGATGGCGGTGTTGAACAGCATCCCGGTCAGATCCGAGCGCACCCCGTCAATGGTCTTATGCATCAGCTTCAAAGTCTCCAAGTCGGGTTCGTCGTCGGTCACCACCAACGAACCGTCGGTCTCGGAAACGATGTTGCGCCACAGCCTTTGCAGGTACCGCTGGGATCCGACGGCGTCCTGGGTCTGCCAGGGCCGCGAAATGTCCAGCGGCCCCATACCCATCTCGTACAGCCGGAACGTGTCGGCGCCGTACTTGGCGCACATCTCGTCCGGCGTCACCACGTTGTTGAGCGACTTGCCCATTTTGCCGTACTCGCGCTGCACCAGTGCGCCGTCGTGGGTGAAGGTGCCGTCTGGCTCGGAGACGACCTCTTCCGCCGGAACGTACACGCCGCGGCTGTCGGTGTAGGCGAACGCCTGGATGTAGCCCTGGTTGAACAGCTTGCGGAACGGCTCCTCGCTGCTGACGTGGCCCAGGTCAAACATCGCCTTGTGCCAGAACCGCGAATAGAGCAAATGCAGCACCGCATGCTCGACGCCACCGACGTAAAGATCAACGCCACCAGTATCTTTCACCCCGTCGGCGCCTGTTTCTTTCGGCCCCATCCAGTATTTCTCAACCCCTGGGTCAACGAAACGCTCTGTGTTGGTGGGATCCAGATACCGCATCTCGTACCAGCACGATCCGGCCCACTGCGGCATCACGTTCAGTTCACGGCGGTAGGGCCTCGGCCCGTCGCCGAGATCCAGCGTGACGGTGGCCCACTCGGTGGCGCGGCCCAGTGGGGGAGTGGGGGTGGAGTTCGCGTCCAACGAGTCGAACGACTGCGGGGCGTAGTTTGCCACCTCCGGCAGTTCGAGCGGCAGCATGGATTCCGGCAACGCGATCGGGACATCCGACACCGCGCCGTTCTCGTCGATGGCGTAAACGATCGGGAACGGCTCGCCCCAATACCGTTGCCGACTGAACAGCCAGTCGCGCAGCTTGTACTGGGTGCGGGGAGTTCCAGATCCCCTGGCCTGCAACCACTGCGTCATCACGGCCTTCGCAGCGGCAACATCCATTCCATTGAGGGAGATTTCGTCATTGGCGCTATTAATGGCCGGCCCGTCGCCGGTGTACGCCTCGTTGTCGTCGTGATCGGCGGGCGGCTGCACCGTCCGCACAATAGGCAGCTCGAAGCTCACAGCGAATTCATAGTCTCGGGTGTCCTGCGCCGGAACAGCCATAATGGCGCCCGTGCCATAACCCATCAGCACGTAATCGGCGATGAAAACCGGCAGCTGGGCGCCGTTGGCGGGGTTGACCGCATACGCGCCGGTGAAGACGCCGGTCTTCTCCTTGTTCTCCTGCCGATCAAGATCGGTCTTGTTGGCCGCCTCCTCGCGGTAAGCCTGCACGGCGGAGGCGGGGGAGTCGGCCCCGCCGGTCCAGCGCGGGTTCACTTCTTGCGGCCACGCGGGAGCGGTGATGGAGTCGACCAACGGGTGCTCGGGCGCGAGCACGACATAGGTTGCGCCGAAGAGGGTATCGGGCCGAGTGGTGTAGACCTCGATCACGTTTTCCGCAGGGAGTGCGGACCCGGGCACAGTAACGGCGAAAGCCACCTGCGCACCGACGCTGCGGCCAATCCAGTTGCGCTGCATGGCTTTGACCGATTCCGGCCAGTCCAGGCGATCCAGATCCTCGATCAACCGGTCGCAGTACGCGGTGATCCGCATCATCCACTGGCGCAGGTTACGACGGAACACGGGGAAATTGCCGATGGCCGACTTACCGTCCGCCGTCACTTCTTCGTTGCTCAACACGGTGCCGAGTCCGGGGCACCAATTGACCGGGGCCTGCCCGATGTAGGCCAACCGGAAACCGGCGAGCACGCGCTGCTGATCGTCAGCGTCCATCGACGCCCAGTCCAGCCCGCCCGGCACCTCGCGGGCCCCAGCGGCGAATTCTTCGACCAACTCCGCAATCGGACGAGCCTTCCGCGCCTTCTCGTCATAGAAGGCGTCAAAGAGCTGCAGGAAGATCCACTGCGTCCACTTGTAAAATTCCACGTCGGTGGTGGCTACGCTACGACGCGAGTCGTGCCCAAACCCCAAGCGCCGCAGCTGTTCCCGGTAGCGAGCCACGTTGGCCTCGGTCGTTGCCCGCGGGTGGGTTCCGGTCTTGACCGCGTACTGCTCCGCGGGCAGCCCAAAGGAGTCGTACCCCAGGGTGTGCAACACGTTCGCGCCCGTCATCCGGCGAAAGCGTCCCAGCACATCGGTGCCGATGTAGCCCAGCGGATGGCCAACATGCAGGCCCGCGCCGGAGGGGTAGGGGAACATATCGAGCACATAGAGCTTCTCACCCGGTATCTGCGTGGGGTCTTCGGCAGCCAGGGGCCCAGACGGGTTGGCGGCATAGAACGTGTGGTTCTGCTCCCAAAAATCCTGCCACTTGGCCTCGATCTCGCCCGCGAACGCCGCGGTGTACCGCTGCGGCGGGCTAGCCTCGAAAGCGTGGGTGTCGGCGGTGTCGGTGCTCATTGCAAAAATCTCCTGGCTAGTTCGGATACCTGCCGCCATGACGGAAAAGCATAAAGTGCGTTGCGGCGGCACACGTTTCAGACATAAAAAAACCCTCCTGGCGTCAGGAGGGAAGCTGCACCGGCGGCAAAAGTCCCCGTCAGCGCAGCGAAATAAGGAGCTGCGAAGTGGAAAACGGCGGGCTGGTCATTGAGGAGACTCTACTCCCCAGCCGCACCCCCGCGGCGATCGCCATTCGCGCCGCGCACCGGGCGCAAGGTTTAGACTTAACCCATGTCCGAAGCACCGCTTGCCCTGACCGCGCCGCTCGCCGCGGTGATGGCCGTTATCGCCGTTGTTGCCCTGGTGACGGGGCTGAAAGGTAAGCAAGGCACGCTCGACGCCGATGGCCGCCTGGGGATTCGCAGTGCCGCATCGCTGCGCAGCACCAAGGCCTTCGAGCTTGCCAACCGGGTCGCAGCCCCCATCGTGCTGGCCGCCGCAGGACTAGCCGGGTTGATCGCCCTCGCAATGCTGATTGCAACCAACCGCCTCGGTACGGTGAGCATCGTCATCGTCGCCGTCATCGGGTTTGTCGGCGTCGTTGCGCTGCTTGTCGCTGCTGGTTCGCTCGGCGATCGCGCTGCGGCAACCGTCCCAAAGCCCGCTTCCAAGCCAGGATCTGGCGGCGGCTGCGAAACCTGCGCCTGTGGCGACGGCGGCTGCAGCGGCCTGGCAAAAGCGGGTATTACCCGCAGCGCGCCCCCCACTAGCAGCTAGTTGCGCTCCAGGTCCCCTGGATGCCACGCCTGCCAGCGCAACGGAAAGCGCTGGCGCCGCAGTACTTCGAACCACACATCCACCTTCGGCCCCGCCAGCACGTCCTGCGGACTGCTCGCCACGACAGACCACGCACCCTCGGCGACCTCGTCGACCAGCTGGCCCGGCGCCCAACCGGCGTGACCGCCAAAAATCCGCACGCCCTTCAAATACAATCCCTTCGGGCCCGCCGCAGAATCGACACTTACCAGGCACACCGGGCCAGCAATCGGAGCGAGACCCTCGATGTCGCTGGCGTCAACCCCCGGCCGGCAGACCCCGACGCACATCGCCGAGCTGAGTTCCATCGGACCACCGACAAAAACCACCTTCGACTTCGCCGCGAGCTCCGTCCACTGGGGGAGAACATTCTGTACCGGAATTTCACTGGGCTTATTCAGCACCACGCCGAGGCTGCCCTCCTCGCCATGCGTGATCATGTAGACAACCGTGCGCCCAAAGTCCGGACCCCGCAGCTCCGGGGACGCCACGAGCAGCGAGCCCGACTTCACCCCACTGTGCTCGCTCATAACCCGCTATTGTGCCCCGATTGATCGAGTCCGGCTGCCGCACGTTCCTCGAAGCTGCTGCGCTGCCGCCCGATAAGTGTTGGCCGAACCGGTGCTGCGCATGCGATCGAGCTTGCGTAACGTGGGGGAGGTGAGTGTCCACAACAAGATGCAGCCGACCGGTCTGCGCCCCGCAGCCCCTGGGCCATCGAGTAGCGACACGAGCACCCTTCATCACGAGCCGCCCCCGCCCTCAGTTCGCGGACTTGTCCCGCTGCTGCGCTTGGCTGGCCTTCGCCGGCTCGTCGGCATCCGAGTCGTTAACTCGTTGGGCGAGGGAGGCTTTCAGGGCGCCCTCGTGGGGGCGGTGCTGTTCAACCCGCAAAAACAAGCGAGCCCTGCCGCCATTGCCGCGGGGTTCGCTATTATCTTGCTGCCGTATTCGCTGATCGGACCCTTCCTCGGTTCCCTGCTGGATCGCTGGAGTCGCCGTCAAGTGCTGGTGTGGTCCAACCTCTTGCGATCTATTTTCGTCCTCGCCGTGGCTGCCGAAATTGCCGCCGGGGCGCCGCTCTGGCTGGAATTCTCGACCGCGCTGCTCGTTATGGGGGCTGGCCGGTTTATTGGTTCCGGACTATCGGCGGCGATGCCGCACACCGTCGCGGCAGATTCGTTGGTGGGGGCCAACTCGTTGGCCACCACGGCGGGCGCCATCAGCGGAGCTGCCGGCGGCGCCGCGACGGTGGGTTTGGGAACCATCTTCGGCGACCAGGCCATTTCCACCGCGCTGGTCACCGCGGGCGTCATACCGTTCTTTCTCGCTGCCTCCTACCTAGCACTGGGCTATACCAAATTCGCCCTCGGCCCGTCCGAAACCGACGAGCCCGCACAAACGACCAAAGCCATCATCGGCGGGTTGACAGCCGGTTTCACCCACATGCGGCAACGCCCCACCATCGCGGTGGCCATTTCTATGGTGATGCTGGTGCGTTTTTGTTACGGCCTCGGAACGATGCTGGTGCTGCTGCTCTTCCGCAACTACTTCGAAGCCACCGGCTTCTGGCGCGCTGGGCAAGCGGGCATCGTGCAGGCCTTGGGCTTCGCAGCGGCCGGATTGTTTGTCGGCGCCGTCGTTACTGCTCCCGCGGTTCGGTGGATGACCCGAACCCGCTGGGTCGTGTCCGTCCTCGGCGGCGGAGCCATCATGTCGGTCGTTCTGTCCACCCACATGACGTCGCCGCTGACGATGATCACCGCCTTCGTGCTCGGCTTTTCCTATCAGTCCACCAAGATTTGTGCCGACGCGATTGTGCAACGAGACGCAGATGACGCCCACATCGGCCGGGTGTACGCGCTCTACGACACCACCAACAACATCCTCTTCGTGGCCGCCTTTGTTCTCGGCGCTATCCTGCTACCCCCGATGGCAACAGCCCCGCCATGGTCCTCGTGGTCGCGTTCGTCTACGTGTTGGCAGCGGTCGGATATCCGGTCCTGATGCACCGTTGCGGCCGAAAGGCGACCGTCCGGCCGCACCACTAGGAAGCGGTGTCGGGGGTCAGGATCTTGTTCTCGACCGCCCACCGGTACAGGTGCGCCTGCGCCGCATCCCGATCCAGCGGTCCCATCTCGAGCCGAAGCTCCTTCAGGAATGCCCACGCCTGACCAACGATCGGGCCAGGACCAACGCCCAGCAACTCCATGATGGCGTTGCCGTCGAGGTCGGGACGCACCCGCGCGAGGTCTTCGGCTTGGGCGATCAGAGCGATCCGCTGCTCCAACTCGTCATAAGAGTTTTGCAGCATTACCTCGCGCCGCCGGTTGCGGGTGGTGCAATCGGCCCGCACCAACAGGTGCAAACGGTCCAGCAGCGGACCCGCATCCGTCACGTAACGGCGAACGGCCGAATCTGTCCATGCCCCGGATCCGTACCCGTGGAACCGCAGGTGCAGGAACGTCAGTGTCCTCACCTGTTCGGTCAGAACCTTCGGATACTTCAGCGCCCGGAGTCTGTTGCGGACCATCTTCGCGCCCACCACCTCGTGGTGATGGAAGCTGACGCCGCCGGCCTCCTCGTAGCGCCTCGTCGGGGGTTTGCCAATATCGTGCAGCAGCGCCGCGAGGCGCAGCACCAGATCGGGGCCGCCTGTTTCGAACGAGATGGCCCGCTCCAACACCTGCAGCGAGTGCTCGTACACGTCCTTGTGCTGATGATGCTCGTCGCGTTCCAGGCGCAGCGCCGGCAACTCGGGCAGCATCACCTGGGCGAGGCCGGAGTCGGTCAGCAGCGCCAACCCCAGCCGAGGATTATCGCCCAGGATCAACTTGTTGAATTCCGCCTGAATCCGCTCCACCGTGATGCGGGCCAGTTCCCCCGACATCGCCGTCATCGCCGCGACCACCCGGGGAGCGGGCGTAAACCCCAACTGGGAGGCAAAGCGCGCCGCGCGCAACATCCGCAGCGGGTCATCGCCGAACGACTGTTCGGGAGTGCCGGGGGTATCGATGATGGCCGCTTCGAGCTGCTCGCGCCCACCAAAAAGGTCGGTAAATGCGCCGCCGGGTAGCGATACGGCCATCGCGTTGATGGCGAAATCGCGACGCACCAAGTCCTGCTCCAGGGTCTCCCCGTAGCTGACCTGGGGGTTGCGGGACTCACCGTCATACACGTCGGACCGAAAGGTGGTGATTTCCAACTGCACACCGCGCTTGGCCACCCCGACGGTGCCGAAGGCGATGCCCGTGTCCCAGGTGGTCTCTGCCCACCCGTGAACCAGCTCCAGCACACGCTCTGGCCTGGCATCCGTCGTGAAATCCAGGTCGGAGCTCAGCCGGCCCAAGAGGAAATCGCGCACCGAGCCACCCACCAGGTAGAGCTGGTGGCCCGCGGCCGCGAATATGCTCCCGAGCTCCACCGCCACGGGGGTAGCGGCCAGCAACTTCCCGGCCATTTGTGGATCACATGGGTTCATCTGAGCTGCTGACACAGGGATTGACTCTAGTTCGTCGGGGCGGCGCGCCAGGTCAATCCTGATCAGGCTCGTCCCGTCCCATGCCACCGCACTACGATCAGATGATGCCCACCCCACTTCCGCTCGTGCCCGGACTCCGTCCGCAGCGGATGGACGAGACCTCCGCGGGCGGGCTGGTGGTGCGCACGGAGGATGGTGTCGCGTCCGCGGCGATAATCGGACGGCTCGATCGTCGAGGACGGCTGCGCTGGTCCCTGCCCAAAGGCCACTTGGAGGCGGGGGAGACCGAGGAAGAAGCCGCGATCCGGGAAGTCGAGGAAGAAACTGGTATCTCCGGTCGCATCACTGCTCGACTCGGGAGCGTCGAGTATTCATTTGCCGCATCCGGCCGCAGAATCCACAAATGCGTGCACCATTTTTTGATGGAGATGGTGTCCGGTGAGCTCTCTGACGCCGACATCGAAGTGTCCGAAGTGGCGTGGGTTCGCCTAACGGAGCTGCCAGGCCGACTGGCATACGCGGGGGAGCGCCGCCTCGTCGCCCGGGCGGCAGAGATCCTCGCGGAGAACGTGTGAGGTTACGTCGAAGCAGCGCCGGGTGTGCAGCCGTCATTCTTGGCGCCGCGCTGTCACTGGGCTCGATCGCCGGCCCCAGCGCCGCCGCGGTAGAACTACCCGTCGCCTCCTCCGGACTAGAACGTGCAGTGACTCTCGCGCCCAGCGCGTTGCGAGTTACCAGCGCCCCTGCCGCGCCGCTTCCCCCCGGCGACCTCGACTTCCCCGCCAGCCTCTCCTTCACCCTCACGTCTGTGACACCCACCGTGATCAGCGCCGAGGGCCCGCCCCAGGTCACCATCAGCGGCGCCATTACCAACAATCGCGCGGAGCCCATCGAATCGCTGGTCGCTCGCGTGCAGCGGGGGCCAGCGCTCTCCTCGCTGCCAGCGTTGGCGCAGGAGCTCACCGCGCCCTCCGAGCCCATCGAGACGTGGTCGGACTTTGCACCCTTGATGCCAGCGCTCGCCGCGGGTGCCAGTACGCCGTTCTCGGTGTCGGCGCCGCTCTACGGGGTCGTCAAGGACACCCTCGCCGTCACTACGCCCGGCGTTTACCCCATCATGCTCAACGTCAACGGGATAATCCCCGACATTTCCCCTGCCGGTGGCGCCCGCGTTGGCGTCCTGCACCTGCTGCTCACCGTGGTCTCGGTCGCGCCGGCATTTGCGGCACCGCCGCCTCTCGCACCCACCCCGTTGGCGCCTAACCACGTCAACTTCGTCCTTCCTCTCGTCGACCGCCCGCACCGAGACGCGACGGGCGCCTTTGTCGATGACGAACTCGCGAAGCTGATCTCGCCCGGCGGCCACCTCTGGGGCGTGCTTCAACAAGTCGAAAACACCGATGCACCAACCGGTTCCATCACCCTGGCTGTCGACCCGGAGCTGCTCGAAGAGTTGGACCTGATGAAGGATGGCTATGCCATCGGCCCCATGGTGTTCGATATCAGCGCGCGCGCCGTCCAGTTGCAACCAGACATCTTCACGGCGAGTGCAGCGCCGACCCAGGCGCCAGAAGTGGCTAGCTCCACGCCCGTCGGTTCAGCGCCCGTCAGTTCAGCGCCCGTCGGTTCAGCGCCCGTCGGTTCAGCGCCCGTCGGTTCAGCCCCCACTGAAACTGCCCCCACTGATACTGCGGCAAGCGCGTCCGGCGATACGGTGTCCGCTTCGCCCGCGATGACGTCAGGTGCGGCCACAACGGGCTCCCGCGTTACCGATACGGCCAGCGCCAGCAGCGCAGAAAGCGGCTCCATTGGGACAGCGGATACTGCCCCTACGAGCGCCACCACCAGCGCAAGTGCGTCGATGTTCTCGTCCGCTCAGGCAACTGTCGCTCCCAGCACAGCCACCCCACCATCAACCCCGCCCGCAGCGCCGGACACAACCGTCATGCCGCCACCATCGATGGTTCCCGCACCGGGAGCGGTCACCGGAAGCGGCACGCCCGCTGCCCGCGACTTCCTCACCCGCCTCCGGGCGATTGCCCAGACGCACTCGGTGTTGGTGCTTCCCTACGCCGACGCCGACGTGGTGGCTCTCACCAAGGCCGGGATGACGGGGTACGTGGCCAGCGCCGTCAGTGACGGGCGCGCTATTGCGGCCCGAGTATTAGGCGCAGACGCGAAACTCATGATGGATGTTGCTTGGCCAGCAGGCGGCGTAGTGGACACCGCCGCGCTCGCCCAATACCAATCACAGGGATACACCAGTGCGCTTCTCACCTCGAGTGCAGTCCAGGCAACGAGCGCGAACCAGCCCACCGCCCTCACTCTGACCACCGCGGCCGGCCCCATCAACGCTGCGGTCAGCGACGTGTCGCTCTCCGGCGACGTCCGGGAAGTAATCAGCGGCGACGTCGAAGGCCAAGCTGGCCGACTTAACCGGCTGGCTGCGAACTTGGTGCTGCGCGCGAGCACCAGCCAGGGCATCGCGGCTGTTTTCGCGCCCAGTCGCGACTATCTACCGTCCGGCGCTGGGTTTTCCACCCTGTGCGCCCTCCTGAACGCGCTCAGCGCCAACGGCCTGGTCACCGGAATCAGCCTGCCCGAAGTGGCTGCGCAGGCCACTTCGTCCGCAGAACTGACCTATCCCGACACCGGGGCCGCCCTAGAGCTACAGCCCGCGACGTTGAATAACGTCAAATCCGTAATCGCCGGATTCGCTGGAATCTCCGACTCCTTGGCCGTTCAAATCAGCGAAGCCGACAGGGCCGAGTTCGGCCCGCCTGCACCTGCTGGTCTCTTTGACCCCTTCATCGCCGGGCTATCCCGACAGTTTTCGGCCGGCTTGCGAGGCAAGCCCACGATTTCTGCGCAGCTCTTGTCCGCCACCGGCCAATTGGTGCGGGAGGTGCGCGACGGCGCCTACATCGTGAAACCTGCCGGATCGTTCACGTTAACGTCAGAAACGTCACCCCTATTCATCTCACTCCACAACAACCTGCCCTTCCCTGTCCGGCTTGCCGTGAACATCAACGCCCTCGACGCTGCCCGCGCGGGCCTGAGCCCGCAAAACATCGGGATCCAGACCGTGGCGGCTGGCCGCAGCCTCACGCTTACTATTCCGTCGGAAATTACGCGATCCGGCGTCTTCAAGGTAGGAGTACAGCTGACCGGCGCAGACTCGGCAAAGTGGGGTTCCCCGGTGGTGCTCGTACTGCGCTCTACCGCGATCGGCAGCTTCACCTTGATTTTGATCGTGTCAGCGGCGTCGGTGCTGTTCATCGGTCTCGTCATGCGTCTGCGCCGGCGCTGGCGCGACCGTCATTCCAGGGCGGCGCAGCGTGCCCGCGATGCGGCGATCACTCCCGCACCAAACCACCCGGCCCCTGACACAGCCGCCGCCCCTGAAGTAGCCGGAACCGAGGCCGCCACCACGGAGGGCGCCTCATGACGCCACCCCCGCAACCACCAGTGCCACCGTCTCCAGAGCCACCATCTCCAGAGCCGCCAGTGCCGCACCAGGGCGTGCCCAGCAGCCGTCACTCCGAAGACGCCCCCACACTCATCATGGCGCCGGTGCCGCCTTCCTTCGGGTCGACCTTTTCGACCGACGGTCCCGCACCCTCTGAATACCTCGAAGTCGTGACGGCCGAAACGGGTCACATCCCGAAGATCACGGCGCCGGTCAAAGAAGATGCCCCCGAGCGCAGCGCGCGGCCTGCCGAGCACGTCCCGCCGGCCACGGACCCCCCCGCGAAGTTGGGTCAGTGGGAGCTGGCGGAACCGCAACCCGCCGCTGCGCAGATCCCCACCCAACAGACCCCCACCGGCAAAACCAGCGGGGTGGTCCGAACCGGGAGTCTGATTGCGATCGCGTCCATCGCCTCGCGCCTCACGGGGTTCCTGGCAAAGATCGTCATCGGTGGTGTGCTGCTCATCGGGGTCGTGAACGACTCGTACACCCTGGCGAACACGTTGCCCAATATCGTCTTCGAGTTGTTGATCGGCGGGGTGTTGACGTCGGTGGCAATTCCGCTGCTGACGCGGGCCCAACGCGGCGACGCCGATGGTGGCCAGGAATACACCCAACGCCTCGTGACACTGGCACTCGTGGGGCTGCTCAGCGCAACAGTGCTCGCTGTGGCGGCAGCTCCACTGCTGACAAAGCTCTACCTTTCCCCCGCGTCCAAAGCCGATGCGGTGCTGACAACGCATTTGGCGTACCTTCTGCTGCCACAGATTTTTTTCTACGGGATGGCGGCGCTGTTCGGCGCCATCCTCAACACGAAGGAGCGCTTCCTTGCGCCCGCGTGGGCGCCGGTTGCCAACAACGTTCTCGTCATCCTCGTCGCCACCCTGCTGTTTTTTGTGGACGGCCCCACAGAAGGCCTGGGCCTGAGCACCACCCAGTTCCTCCTGCTCGGAGTCGGCACCACCGCCGGGATTGTGCTGCAAGCCGTCATCATGCTGCCCTCGCTGCGCAAGTCCGGATTCCGGTTTAAATGGCGCATCGGCTGGGACAAGCGCATGGGGGAGGCCAGCGGGTTGGCTGGCTGGGCTGTTGCCTACGTCCTCGTCTCGCAGGTCGGCTACATCATCGCCACCAACATCGCCAGCACCGCCGAGGGCGGTATCACCACGTTCGCGTATGCATCGCTGCTGTTCCAGATGCCCTACGGCATCCTGGGGGTGTCGATCCTCACGGCGATCATGCCGCGGATGAGCCGGCACGCCGCCGCCGGCGAAATGGATTCGGTCAAGGCAGACGTTTCCTTGGCAAACAGGCTGTCCGCGGTGGCGTTGCTCCCAGTCTCCGCGGCGATCATCGCCATCGGCGGCGCCATTGGCGTCCTAGCTTTTGCGTGGAACCCCGACAACGCAGAAGCAGCGCTGCGAATTGGCGCGACCTGCGCCGGTCTTGCAGTCGGGCTCCTCCCGTTGGCTATGTCCCTCGTTCAGATGCGCGTGTTCTACGCCATGAAAGATGGCCGCACTCCCGTCATCATCAACGCGATCATGGTCGCGGTCCGGATTCCGTTGCTGTACCTGGCGACCACCGTGAATGAGGATCTGCTCCTGCCCGGCCTGGCGCTGGCCACGGCGATTTCTTACATCGTCGGCGCGGTGGTGGGCGAAATCTGGCTGCGCGCGCGGTTCGGCGTCATGGGGAGCAGGCGGGTACTCGTCACCATCACCAAAATGACGGTGGCGTCAGCCGTGGGCGGCGCCGCGGCATGGCTCATCGTGCGTCAGGTGTGGCGCGGTAGCCCCACCGGGGTAGTGGAGGCCCTGGGTCAGGTGGTGATCGGCGGAATCGTCGGACTGCTGGTGATCGGTGTCGCTGCGCTTGCCCTGCGAGTGGAAGAACTCGATCCCGTCACCCGCAAACTCCGCGCACTCCTGGGTCTGCGCGCGAGGAATTCCGAAAGCTCACAGATTCTCGCCGTGCCCGGTAGCGTGACCCCAGCAGTGAATTTTCAGCACGTCGTCCCCAGAAAGCAGGTGAGCGCCACCGTGAACGGCGACGGAATCACACCCGGGGTGCCCCCCGCCTCCGAGGCTTCGACGGTTGTCGCGGTGGACGGGCTGAGTGGCAGCGACAACTTCGTGATGCTCACCCCCGGCGCCATGGTGGGTGGCCGCTACCGGCTGGTCAACCTGATCGCCGTCGACGGTTCGAGCAACCGGTTCTGGCGCGCCAAAGACACCGTGCTCCCTCGGGACATGGCCATCACACTTCTCCCCGAGGGCCCTAACACCGCAGCAACGGTCGCTCGCACGCTGCGCGCTGGCCGGCTGCACCACATCGGCCTGCCACAGACGCTGGACTTGGGTACCGAATACGGCCAGTCCTACGTGGTCGGGCAATGGGTGGACGGCGCAACGCTGACGGACCTGCTTGCGGGTGGGCCACTCGAGGACGAAGTCGCCAGCTCGATCACCGCGAAGGTCGCCGACGCGGTCGCGGAGGCGCACCGCAACGGCATCTCGCTGGGCGCCGTGCACCCGTCGCTGGTTCGGGTCAACTTCGACGGCCAAGTGCGGTTGAGCCATGTCATCGCGCAATCTGGCGCAACCCCTGATCAAGATATCCGTGCAATAGGCGCTTTGCTCTACCTGATGCTGACGGGGACGTGGCCGCTGCCGCAGGCCGGCATGTCGCCGGCGTTGGCCGGCATGTCGCCGGCGTTGCCGCCGGCCCCGACGAGTGGCGGTCGTGAAGTTCCCGCCTCCGAGGTGCGCGCCGAGGCCGCCCCATCACTGACCGCGTTAGCCGAACGAACACTCCACCCGGAGGGGCCCAGCGGCGTTCGTTCGCCGGGCGCCATTGCTGCGTTGCTGCAGGTTTCGACCGCGACCGCGCTCGGCGTAGAAGCCGTCAATCAACCCGTGCGCCTAGCTACGCCCGTCTCCGCCTCGATACTCGCCGAGAGGCGCCTCCGTAATGAGCGGCGCGTCAAGCTGGCAGTTGCCGGCGTCATGTTGACGGCGTTGACGGCGTTGCTGTGCATCGTCATCGGGAGCGTCGTCAAACAGATCGTCAATGATGTTCAGGATCCGGTCGCTCTCGTCACCACCCAGCCGACGGTGCTGCCCAGTACGGAGGAGCCCACCTCTGCTGCCGCGGCGCCCGCGCCGGTGCCGACCGAAACGGCCGCTCCGACCGCCACGAGCGGCCCCGCACCTGCGCCGGCCGCCCCCACGCCGGTAGCCGTTCCTATTGTCAGTGGGCAGGTGTACGACCCGCAGGGTGATGGCAACAAGGACTACACCTCAAAGGTGGACCGCGTGTGGGACGGCGACCCGGCCACGTATTGGCAGACTTTCACCTACAAGCAGGCCTTCCCCAGCGCCTTCAAAACCGGCGTTGGCCTGATGTTGGAGTTGCAGGCACCGGCCAGCCCCACCCAAATCGTGGTGTCGACGATCACCCCCGGCATCAAGATCGAGATCATCGCCTCCGACGGCAACGTCAATGCGCCGCTCGACCCGACGAAGGTTCTCGCATCCTCCGATGTGGGCGACGCGCCCGCTGCCATCAACCTCGTCAACGCGCCGACGTCGAAGTTCATCATCGTCTTCGTAACAGGTCTGGTGAAGGAACAGGGTGGCAATCAATTTGAGGGCACACTGAGCGAAATAACGGTGCAGGCTCTGCCGGCGGCCTGATCACTGCACGAGCCGTGGCAGGGCGCGGCTGGGCGTTGGGTAAGCCCAGCCCTTGATTTTTAGCAGGAATGAATGTCAGCAGCCTGATGTTCCATCAACAGATGCCCGAAGATTCGGGCGCGCATGGAGGGGTGTTTCGTGTCGCAGGTACATGACGTCATCGTCATCGGTTCCGGTCCCGCGGGCTATACCGCAGCCACCTACCTGGCGAGAGCCGACTTGAAGCCTTTGGTCTTTGAAGGGTCCCAGTACGGAGGGGCGCTGATGACGACCACGGAGGTGGAGAACTTCCCCGGTTTTACCGACGGAATCCTCGGCCCGGATCTGATGGCCAAAATGCGCGAGCAGGCCGCACGGTTTGGCGCGGACCTGCGTCCCCAAGATGTTGAAACTGTTGACCTCACCGGACCCATCAAAACGGTGTCAGTAGATGGAACCGTGCACTTGGCGAAGGCTGTGGTGTTGGCCACGGGGAGTGCGGCTCGTTATTTAAACCTTCCGGACGAGCAGCGGCTCATCGGCCGCGGCGTCTCCTCCTGCGCCACCTGTGACGGCTTTTTCTTCCGCAACCACGACATCGCGGTGATCGGCGGTGGTGATTCCGCCATGGAAGAGGCGACCTTCCTCGCAAGGTTCGCACGCAGCGTCACCATTGTTCATCGTCGTGCGGATTTCCGGGCTAGCGCCATCATGTACGACCGGGCCAAGGCCAACGAGAAGATCCGCTGGGCTAAGAATAAGGCCGTCACGGGCGTCAACGGCGCCGACACCGTCGAGTCCCTGACGCTGACCGATACCGTGACGGGCGAGATAAGCACGCTGGTGGTGACGGCTATGTTTGTCGCCATCGGGCACGATCCGCGGTCGGAAATCATCCGTGGCCAAATCGACGTGGACGACGAAGGGTACGTGCTCGTCGAAGGCCGGTCCACGGCCACCAACCTGCCCGGCGTCTTTGCCGCCGGCGACTTAGTGGACCACACCTATCGGCAGGCTATTACAGCTGCTGGTTCCGGGTGCGCAGCGGCGCTGGACGCACAGCATTATCTGGCTCTGCACGGTAGCGCGGTGTCGGATCCGGAACCTGAACTCGTTTCCTAGGATCAGGTTTCGACCAAGAGTCAGCACTTTGCAGTTTCCATTCTAAAGTTTTAATCCCTGAGAAATGAGGACCACCATGGCCACCAAAGATGTAACCGACGCCAGCTTCGCTGACGACGTATTGATGTCGGATAAGCCCGTCATCGTCGATTTCTGGGCGACGTGGTGCGGACCGTGTCGCATGGTCTCCCCGATCCTCGAGGAGATCTCCGATGCGCACAGCGCCAAGATCAACGTCGTCAAGATCGACGTCGACGCAAACCCGCAGACCGCCCAGGATTACAAAATCCTGTCTCTGCCCACGATGATGGTTTTTCAGGGCGGCAAGCCCGTTAAGCAGGTCATCGGCGCAAAGCCGAAGGCCGCTCTGCTCGCCGAATTCGCCGAATATCTGTAAGCAATCAGGGTGACAGGCCCCTCAATCCGCGGCGCCTAGCCGCGGGGTGGGGGGTTTCTTCTGTCGTGACTACGGAAATGGTTCCGCGCGGCCTGAAAGCATTGCACAATGGATTGGTTGTGCCCCGCGTCCGGTGTGGGGCCCGCGCCGAAAGGGGAGTCGATGTTGCTGAGACGGGGAGACCACGGTCCGTCCGTTGCAGCAGTCCGCTCGATTCTGTCCTCGTTGGGCTATATCCCGGCCGACCTCACCACCCCTGACGCGGATGCCGTCTATACCGCCGACCTGTACGACGCGGTGCGGAGCTTTCAGCAAAACCGTGGATTAATCGTCGACGGAGTCGTCGGCTCTATGACGCTGGCTTCCTTGACCGACGCTCGCTACACCCTCGGCGACCGCACGCTTGCCTACGCCTTATCCGCGCAGATGACGGGCGACGATGTCATGGCGCTGCAGGAGCGGCTCGCGGAGCTGGGCTACGACACGGGACAAACGGACGGCGTCTTCGGCGCCAAAACAGACGAGGCGCTTCGCGAATACCAACGCAACCGCGGCCTGCCCGATGACGGCGTTTTTGGCCGCCAAACCCTCGAAGATCTGCGCCGCATGGGGCGCATGGTTACCGGGGGAAGACCCAACTTCCTTCGGGAGAAGGAAATCGCCCGCCAGCGCGGTCCAGGGCTACGCGGTAAACGGATCGTCATCGATCCCTCCCTGGGCGGCGACGATTATGGCTGGGTCGTCGACGGCGTGCGTGCCAGCGACCTCATCTTTGATATCGCGCACCGCCTAGAGGGCCGGATGGCGGCCACCGGCATGGAAACTTTCCTCACCCGCGGTGAGTCTGATAACCCCAGCCAGGCGCAGCGGGCGAATGTAGCGAACCGGATTGACGCCGACATCGTCCTGAGCTTGCATATTGATGGCTCGTCGTCGGCGCTCGGCCAGGGCCTGGCCACGTTCCATTTCGGTACGGACAGCGGCAGTAGCTCAACTCTGGGTGAGACCCTTGCCCAGCTGGTTCATCGCGAACTACTGGCCCGGACCAAAATGGTCGATTGCCGGGTGCACCACCGGCCCTGGGACCTCCTGCGGCTCACTCAGATGCCCGCGGTCCGCATCGAACTGGGATATCTCACCAATCCGGTTGATCGGGAGGCTCTGATACGCGAAGACTTCCGCGACACTGTCGCCGATGGCATCTTGGTCGCCGTAAAACGCTTGTACTTGGATGGCCGCGACGAACCGCACACCGGTACTTTCACGTTCAAGGACCTGCTGGCCTACGAACAATCCCGGACCGGACTCTCATAACCCCTGGGCGGAATCGCTGCGCGGTTTCCCACCAGAGCCGCCGAGGGGCGCGGCGAAGCTGGAATGGTGATCACCGAGAAGAGCTGTTCGATAGCTGCCTCAACATCGGCTTTCCACGAAATGGCTGAGTCCAGTTCCATGCGGAGCCGTGGGTATCGATGATGTGGCCGGATCTCGGTGAATCCCAAGCCGAGCGCGAACTCCGCCGGAATCAAACACGGCGGGATCGCGTCGTCACTTGCGTCAGTGGTCAAGTCCCCGGCGGTGTTGGCTAAGTCCCCGGCGGTGTTGGCTAAGTCCCCGGCGGTGTTGGCTAAGTCCCCGGCGTCGGGCCGGTAGCCGAACACTTCAATTGCCCGGACGCCGCGACCCGCCAGGTGTTTCGCGACCCCTTGGATCAAGTATCGGGCGTGCCCTTGACCGGCAAACTGCGGCAAGACCTTTGCCGTCATCAGCAGCACCGCATCAGAGCTCACCGGAGCTGTGGGGAAAGCCGTCGTAGTAGGAACCGCCGAGGGGGGCGCAAAGATGGCGAACCCGGCAACTTCATCGTCCACGGTGAGGAGTTGGCCACAGCTACCCCAGGTCAGCATCATTCCGGACAGCCACACTTCTTTTTCAAAATCCGCATGACCCGTCCCGGCGACCTTGCCTGAGTGCTGCGGTCCCACTTCCCAGCGAATGCATGAGCGGCATGGCGCCGGCAATCGGGAGATGGTGTCGAGCCCAAGCGCCACCAAAGCTCGTGCCACGGTACCCCTTGCCTGGATTGGACTGTTGGTGCGCTTGCGCCGCCCTGTCCAGGATAAGTGGTCTCCGCCGTAGACTGCGAATACTCCCTGAAAGCCAAGCAACGAGGAACGCGCCATGACCGGCAACAGCCTGGATCACCATCTGCAGCGATACGCCCAGCGCACGTCGAGCATGAAGGCGTCGGCGATCCGGGCATTGTTTTCGGTGGCGAACCGGCCCGAGGTCGTTTCACTCGCTGGCGGAATGCCCTTCCTGCAATCCCTTCCGCTCGAGGCATTGGCGGCAGACACCGCCGCAATGATCGCGGAACAGGGCCTCGTCGCCTTCCAGTACGGTTCCGGCCAAGGCATCCTTGAACTGCGGGAGCAGATCTGCGAGGTGATGGCTCTCGAGGGTATCCGAGCGCACCCGGATGATGTGGTGGTCACCGTGGGCTCCCAAATGGCTCTGGACCTGACAACTCGTATCTTTATTGACCCGGGTGACGTCATTCTTGCCGAAGCCCCCTCGTATGTAGGTGCGTTGACGACGTTTGCCTCCTACCAGGCTGATGTGGTGCATGTCGCATCTGACGAGAATGGTTTGGTACCAAGCGCTCTGGTGGTCGCAATCGAGGCGTGCCGCGCGGCTAAACGACGAATCAAAATGCTCTACGTGATACCGAACTACCACAATCCTGCTGGCACAACACTTTCCGCTGAGCGACGCCCGATTATTGCGCAGATCTGCCGGGACGCCGACATAACCTTGTTGGAGGATAATCCCTACGGACTTTTGGGTTTCGACGACACGGTGCACCGGGCCATCCGCGCCGACGACGCCGACAACGTGGTGTATCTCGGCTCGTTCTCGAAAACATTCGCGCCCGGCCTGCGCGTGGGGTGGGTCTTGGCCCCGCACGCGGTGCGGGAGAAGTTGGTGATGGCTAACGAGTCTGCGACCCTCAACCCGCCCGTGTTCAATCAGATGCTTATCTCGATGTATCTGGCCAAGTACGACTGGCAGAGTCAGATCAAGGCCTACCAAGTCACCTACGCCGAGCGGCGGGATGCGATGTTAGGTGCCTTGGAAACAATGATGCCCGCCGGCACCACGTGGACCGTGCCCACGGGTGGGTTCTACGTCTGGGTGACACTCCCCGAGGGCTTCGACACCGCGGCGATGTTGCCGCGGGCGGTCAGTGCCCGGGTTGCCTACGTGCCCGGGACCGCCTTCTACGCAGACGGTTTCGGCTCACGCCAGATGCGCTTGTCGTATTGTTTCCCCACGGCTGACCGCATTGTGGAAGGTGTTCGACGCTTAGCCGGTGTCGTCAATGGAGAGCTAGAGGTGATGAAGACATTCGGTTCCCATGCCTACCGCGCGGTATCCGGACCCCAGTCACCTTCTCCCGACACAGCGTGAACTGCTCTGTCGGATTCCCCTGCACCACAACAAGTTTCGGAGTGTGAATTGATGACGGATCGTCGAATCGTCGTGCTTGCTGGCGGCCTTACCCACGAACGCGAAGTGTCGCTGCGCTCTGGGTCGAGGGTCGCCGAAGCCCTTCGTCGCCAGGGTCACGAGGTACACGTCCGCGATGTCGGCGCGGAACTTCTGCCGTGGCTTCGCACCAACAAGCCAGACGCGGCCGTCATCACGTTGCACGGCGGTCGCGGCGAGAATGGCGCTGTACAAAGCGTTGTGGGGATGATGGGCATACCGTATCTCGGTACGCCGGCCAGCAACTGCCGATTGGCGTGGGATAAGGCAACCGCCAAAACCCTCATCGACCGCGCCGGGTACCACACCCCCTCGTGGATAACGTTGTCTCACGACACTTTTCGCGATCTGGGTGCCGCCGGGATGATCGAACTTGTGGTGGGCTCACTGGGCATCCCGCTAGTGGTTAAACCACACCAGGGCGGTTCGGCCCTCGGGGTGGGTGTGGTGCGGACACCGGAACAACTTCCCGAGGTGTTGGTAGGAGCATTTGCTTACGGCTCCGTTGTCATTGTCGAGCAGTACATCGCCGGCACCGAGATCGCGGTGTCAGTGGTTGATGGTGATGCTGGTCCCATCGCGTTGCCAGCCGTAGAGATCGAATACCCGGGAGACATCTTCGACTACGAGGCTCGGTACACCGCAGGACTCACGACCTACTACACACCAGCCAGGCTGTCCGAGGTTTCAGCGACAGCGGCTGCGGAGTTGGCGGTAGCGGCGCACATGACCTTGGGCCTTCGCGACCTGTCCAGGACCGATGCGATCGTCGACGCCGATGGCACCGTCCATTTTCTGGAAGTCAACGTCTCGCCCGGGTTGACCGAAACGTCAATGATGCCCATGGCCATTGCCGAAGCGGGGGAGGACCTCGGAGTTCTGTACTCCCGTTTAATCGAAACGGCTATACGTCGCTGCAAGTAGCCTCGTAGCGGTCCGAAGGCACCCTCAGTCGGCTCTCGTTCGCAGTAAAAGTCAGCCACGCGAGCCACCGCTGGCGGAATTTCTGACATCCGCTGCGGTGCAACAGATATCACCGGTCTCAAGCGGATTTTCAGGGTTTGTGTCACCGTGACATAACTCGCCTTGGTTCTCGGATACCGATCTATTCAGTCGTTTTTGGTTTGGCGGATCGGCGAGCAGATTTCGGCGCCATGATCGAGACGATGCGTTCGAGATCGTCCACTGTCGCGAACTCGACAACGATCCGGCCTTTTTTCCGGCCCAGTTCGACAAGGACTCGGGTGTCAAACGTGTCCGATAGGTTGGAGGCGAGTTCCTTGAGGGCGGGCATGATGAGCTTTTTCGGAGCCGGGCGCTTCGGGGGAGCCTTCCGCCCAGCCATCATCGTGACGGCTTCTTCCGTGCCGCGGACTGATAGTCCCTCCGCGACGATCCGGATTGCGAGCTCCTCTTGCGCTTCCGCTTCCTCCAAGGAAAGCAACGCTCGGGCATGACCCGCAGACAAAATACCTGCCGCCACTCTACGTTGTACCGGGACCGGTAGTTTCAGCAGGCGGATCGTATTCGAGATAACCGGCCTGCTCCGCCCGAGTTTAGTGGCCAACTCCTCGTGGGTGACGTTGAATTCTTCGAGTAACTGTTGGTACGCCGCAGCCTCTTCAAGCGGATTGAGATTCGCGCGGTGGATGTTTTCCAGCAGCGCGTCGCGCAGAAGGTCAGCGTCTTCGGTGCGCCGAACGATCGCAGGAATCACCTCGAGCCCAGCGCGCCCGGCCGCCCGCCATCGCCGCTCACCCATGATCAACTCGTAGCCGTCCTCGGCTTCTCGGACCACGATGGGCTGCAAGAGGCCGAATTCACGAATGGAATGTTCGAGTTCCGCGAGGGCTTCCTCGTCAAATATGGTCCGAGGGTTGACAGGGTTGGGGCGGATACTCCCGACAGGAATCTCCCGGTAATGGGGACCCTGCGGCGCATCGGCCCGCGCCTCGTTCCTCACCTCGTGCGGCTCTTCTGGCTGCTTGTCAGGTACCGCGGCTGGCTGCTCCGTCGCCCTGGAGGTGCCCCCGATAATGACGTCGTTGATGGGGCTGGCCGGACCGCTGGGGATAAGTGAGGCCAGGCCACGACCCAACCCTCCTCGGGACTTACTCATGCCTTTTGCTCCTTCGCGCCGCGGTGGGCGATTTCCTTTGCAGCATCCAGATAGCTGGTGGCACCCCGGGAACCCGGGTCGTACGTGATCACTGACTGGCCGTAGCTGGGGGCTTCGGACACCTTTACAGAGCGGGGGATAAGCGTCTTAAGAACGGTGTCGCCAAAATGCTTACGCACCTCGTCTGCGACGGCCTCAGCCAGTTTGGTACGGGCGTCGTACATCGTGAGCAGGATGGTGGAAACCGCGAGTGTCGGATTGAGGTGCTGCTTAATGCGCTCGATGTTGCCCAGTAGCTGTCCCAAACCTTCGAGCGCGTAATACTCGCACTGGATCGGGATCATGACTTCTGCGGCCGCCACCATGGCATTGATCGTGAGCAAGCCTAGCGACGGGGGGCAGTCGATGAGGACGTAGTCGAAGTCGCCGTCAATCGCTTCGATGGCGCCGCGCAACCGAAACTCACGCTCCGACATATTGACCAGTTCGATTTCTGCCCCAGCGAGGTCGATAGTCGCCGGCACGCAGCCCAAGCGGGGGGCATCGGGGCATGTCTGCACCGCCTCGGCAATGCTGATCTCTCCCAGAAGAACGTCGTAGATCGACGGGGTTCCTGCGATGCGAACAGCGCCCAGCGCCGTGCTGGTATTGCCCTGAGGATCGAGGTCGATCACGAGCACATTGAGCCCTGAAAGGGCCAGGGCGACTCCGATGTTTACTGTGGTGGTGGTCTTCCCAACGCCGCCCTTTTGGTTAGAGACGGTGATGACACGGCGCCTGCGCGGACGGGGCAGCGTGAGCTCGCCGCTGCGAACTTCCATGGCGCGTGCAGAGGCGCGACTCAGAGGCGTGTCTTCCAGACCGGCCGATGTTTCACGTGAAACAGCGGGTTGTGACTCCACAAATCCTCCAGGAGACTGCGGGTGGAAGCCGGATTGTTCTACGGCCCAGGAGCCGGGTGGGGCAGTTCGGACGGCCCACACGCGGCTTATTGAGACTACGTCACATCTGACAGCGGGACCAATGGTGCGCGGCTCGTGCTGCGATGCTGCCGAGAACTGTGCTGACCGGGAAAGCCTGGATCCGCCGCACCGGATCCTGGTCCACCAGGTTGGGTCCGCCAGGTTGGGTCCATCAGGTTGGGGCGACCGCGAAAGCTCTGGCCGGAGTTCGGGGGTCCGGCAACCTTTCTGGGCAGCGCCCGAGTGGTCGGAGTAACGCGTTGAACTGCAGGTGCAACAGGGAGCCGGCCGGAGCGTGAGGGGTGAGCCCGTGTCGTCTGCACTCCTTACCCAGCTGCGGCTCCTGGTCGGGCGCCCATGGTCCTACAGCAGGAGACTTGCGTGGATGCCTCGCCGCGAATCTAGCTGCGGCCTTCGGTGAGAATGTGCTGCAACAGTGAAAGTTTTGCGGTCCGGAACGCGCCCTTCCTGCGCTGATGGCACCTCCGCTCCAACCTCCAGAATTCGGGTCGGCCTGAGCGCTCGCAAAAGCAAGGATGGGGAGCGTTACTACAGTGCAAAGACGCTAATGGTGCAGGTTACCGACCGAGCGGGACGCCGGGTGCCCCTTGGCTACACGACGACCTCGAGAGCCGCCTCCCCTACACCTGAACTACGCGCAGACGCATGTCGTGCTGCCGGGGAAGTGGTCGACCAACAGGCGTGATTGATGTAGCAGCGGCGCCGCCCGTCGCTGTATGCGGCCACGAGGGAGGCCTCGCCCCCTTTGTCTTCCCGGCCCGAGGCCTGCCTGGCTCAAGCGCACGGAAAGCACGCGACCCGGTTCGCCGGTGTCACACGGCCCAGCCCGAGCGCTGGACGACGTTCCTCTGGACATCCTCTTGATGGACCGACTCTCGTCTGCAGTGCTTTTACCTACAGCGCTGGCAACGTAGCCCTTTCTTTCGTGTTTCACATGAAACATGGCGTTCGGGCAGCTCTCAGTCCCCGGCAAGAGCTTGACCAAAATCATTGGCGTGGTTATTCACGTGAGACCTCACATGTGTAGAGGATCGCTTCAACGACCGCCAACCATGCTCTGTTGGTCTAGGTTCATGTTTCACGTGAAACGCGACGTTTGTAGAGGGTCGCTTCACCCACCGGGGCCCGCCCCCTGTTGGCCCATGTTCATGTTTCACGTGAAACGTGACGTTTGTAGAGGGTCGCTTCACCCACCGGGGCCCGCCCCCTGTTGGCCCAAGTTCATGTTTCACGTGAAACGTGACGTTTGTAGAGGGTCGCTTCACCGACCGGCAACCAGGCTCTGTCGGTCTAGGTTCTTGTTCCACGTGAAACATGGCGCTCACGCGATCGTCTCCTCGTCTGGCGCTGGCCCCAAGCCCTATCATTTCGGGTGACACGAAGCACACACCTGACCCAGCTGACCGGCTACCGTTTCGCCACGTACATTCCCTCTGCTGGCGAGCCGAGTCGCTCGCGTCCGACCCTCACCGGACGTCCCCTGAGGACCAAGCAGGGCGCGGTCACTCAAGCGCCGCTCATTACAAAGGCTCCCCGCCAAGCCGGTGACGGGGATTTACGTCCGGACCTCGGTCAGGACAAGCAACCGCTAGGTATGGCGACACACCAACGCCTCAACGGCACTCCAACCTCGACAGGTCGCCTGACTGGGCGGTATTCGTACGATCTCACTACTCTAAGGCCATCAAGGCGCGCAGGGCTTAGCCGATCCAGCGTTGAACAGCGGGGCGATGGCTGACAAGCTCCTACCGTGCGGCCCCCACACGTACGTTGCTGCTGACCTGATTGCTCTGAACACCGCGCCTAGCGAGGACATCAAGGGGCGCAGTCAGCATCTGCAGGTAGCCCCCAGGGATGTCAGCTTGCCGCTAACAGCTCGGGGGCGTGGTGTGGGCCGGACACCTGGCACAGCAAGCTCACAGGACTCGGAGACGCCTGATAGCAACCTCTCAGACAACCGCCAGCACATCGCCAAAATTCTCATCGTGCCAGATGCGGTGTTTCACGTGAAACATAACCAGATCTAGGCTGGTGTGCCCGCGGGGGCGGGAGCACTGCCCTTGCTTGGCCCGTCGTTCACCCACGTCCTTGCTGCCCGCACAGTGTGCAGAATGGATGGTTAGTAAAACTCATTGCATCAAGCCGCCGAGCCCACCTCGCGTCCGATCGAGTGCCGAACCGTGGCCCTCCCTGCGAAACCGACGTTTCGCTGGCGACGTGAGAGATGACTGACCCTAATGCATTGGCGGGCCGCTGGGTCAGCCGGACGATAACCCACTGAGGTATCTACCCGAGGCGCACGCGTCTGCGGAAACGGCAAACCCTGGGCGAGGGCGCCGGGCCGTCACCACGTGCTGCATTATTCCTGTCCTAGACCAAGGCGCAACTCATGGACTGCGGTGCCTTGGTCGCCCGGTTGCGCTTGTGCGCCGCGTTGGCTGCCCGGCGCCTCGTGCGGTGCCGTGGCTGCCTATTGGCCCTTGGGCCTCCCCAAGTCGCCTAATAGCCCGTAATCGCAGCGTCGCTTGCCGACCAGCGTTGCGTCTCCATGAACAGCAGGTCGCCCGGGATCAGGAACACAACGGATCTGAGGCTGCGCGCGGCCGTAGGAATGGCGCCTATAGGCCAGACTGGTCGGGCTGGCGCTCGTGGTCCGGATGCCGATCCCCCCAGTCGGGTCAGGCACGGCCGACCGACCTCAGCATGTCGAGCCCGCGCCGGCCCAGCTCAGCATGTCGAGCCCGCGCCGACCCAGCTCAGCATGTCGAGCCCGCGCCGGCCCAGCTCGGCTGGTTCCGCAAAGCCCATCCCAGCATCGAGGTCCGCACGCCGTTATGCGAACTACCTATCCGCATCGATCAATACGATGGCCGTCGGGGGAGCGTCACCAGCGATTGACCAAGACCCGTTGCCTGCCGAGTCAAGGGGTTCTACAGCTCGCATGCAGACGCCTGCCCAATAGTCAAGAAGGCGCGACTCACAGTCGATGTTTCACGTGAAACACTCAACCACTCTCGGTGGCTGGGGGACAAAACAGCCGCCACTTGACGACCACCCCGCCAAGGCCACCACGAGCGCGGCCGCCCACATCATGCGATACGGGGGCAGCGTCCCACGACGTACGGTGGGCCAAACCCACCCGAAAGCATCCATCCGCTCTGTGGTGCAGGCCGTGTTAGCTAACCACCAGGGCTCGCCCAAGCCCAGCCATCTCGCCGAAGAGGCTGAGCGGTGGGGGAGGGCACAACCTGCGCTGGCCGGCAAGGTGTGCGCACTCCGGAGCCGAGCTATATCGAACACACTATTATTGGGCGTCACTACGAGCTGCGCAGCACTTACAAGGCAGAACAGCGCGGCAAAGAAAAAACTGAGACTCGAACTCCGGGTAATCCGCTTGTCCTAGCGTCATTCTCCATCCCGACCTAGAGCCGAAAGATGGTGGTGGCCGCTCCCGCGGGCGAGTGAGTTTTCCCACCCGAAGCAAATGACCCACGCACCGAAAGGCTTGACTACTGTGCGAATTCAGCCGCGATCCTCACGGGCATGATGCGCCGGGTACCGCGTGACACCGATGCACCGTACAGGGAAGAGGGTCGCGACTGGGTGAGCCGTTTACTCCGCATACCCGCCTCGCCGTTCTCACACCTCGCCCCCGTAAGCGCATGCCCCGCCGATGGGTAAAGAGACTGCGACCTCTAGCGCGACAGCTGACGAGAAGTCCAGACCATACTGCGCTTCCCCGGTGGCCCGAGCCCACCGCCATGCATGTCTCAGCGGGCTCGTAAGCACCAAAAAGTCTTGAAGGCGACCTACCCAGGACGATCACCCAGATAAGTCACGGTGACAAATAGACGACGGGGTGGTGGGGCTCAATTTACGAGCGGCGGGATCGTTTGGCGGCCTTACGTCGCTGCGCAACCTTGCCATGGTCGAGTACAGCCTGGTCCGCAGTCCCGCGAATGACGAAAGTGGTCTGCTCCAACAGGCCGGCGCCAATTTCTTCGGCACGTAGATCGGTCAGGCCAGCTTTTGCAGCCGCCGCCCCGTCGCGAGCAATTTCGTCCACGGCACTCGAGCCCTTCAGCGCAATAATCTCCCCGCCGTGCCGGGCCAACGGAACCGACCATCCCGCCAGTTTGGCCAGCGGCGCCACTGCGCGCGAGGTCACCACGTCTGCCCCACCAGCTTCTGAGATAGCTTGTTCCGCGCGCCCTCGGAAAACCCGCACATTGGTCAGGCCCAGTTCTTCGATGACCATGTCGAGAAACACCGTCCGGCGCTCCAATGGCTCGACAAGCACTACGTTGCAGTCAGGCCGGGCGATGGCAAGTGGTATTCCGGGGAGGCCCGCGCCGCTGCCGATATCGACCAGTCGCGCTTGGGGTGGCAGCAGTTGCCCTACTATGGCGCAGTTCAGCATATGCCGCGTCCAAATTCGGCCAGCTTCGCGCGGTCCGATTAGTCCTCGCACCACACCGTCACCGAGCAGCCAGTCAACGTACCGTCGGGCTACACCGATTTGGTCGCCAAAGATAGTGGCGGCCGCGTCTGGTTCAACCTCCGCAGTGGGCGTAACCTCAACTTCAGATTCCTCTTCGGCGCCAACTGAATCCAGCTCCGACCCATCTTTCATTAAGAAGCCAGACTGACAACGACCCGACGTCGGGGCTCTTCACCCTCGCTGGACGACACCACGCCTTCAACAAGACCAACCGCATCATGGACGATCTTGCGTTCGAACGGATTCATCGACGCGAGCTTGATCTCTTCACCGTCGGCTAAAACCTTTGCAGCTGTTTCCTGACCCAAAGCGGACAATTCCAGACGACGCTGGGCTCGGAAACCAGCGATGTCTAGCATTAACCGCGAGCGCACATCTGTTTCCTGAGCTGCTGCGAGCCGGGTCAATTCCTGTAAAGCGTCAAGGACGACACCACGGTCGCCCACTAGCTTGTCGAGGTCGTCCCCGCCGATAATCGAAACCACGGCGCGTTCACCCTCGACATCCAGATCGATATCGCCGTCGTAGTCCAAGATGTCCAGCAAACGCTCTAAGTAATCACCAGCAGCATCGCCCTCTTCGACCAGCAGTTCTCCGGTTGCTGCCTTGCGGCTACGGGGTGCGCGCTTTTCTACGGCATCCTCGGATGACCCTTCCACGGCACCCTCTGTCCCGCTATTCGAATCGTCACCGCGGCCAACGACAGCACTGTCGGCACCTTCGTGTACTTCGGGAGCGCCCACAACCACTTCGTCGGACGCACCAGTGTTCTCTGTCATGTCAATCCCTCTTCATCAAATTAAACCGATTACGGCTTGCGTGGCTTTTTCTTACCGCCGGCGGACTGGGGACGCGCTCCCGCGCTGGCATTTCCCCCAGCTGGCCGCTGCGACGTGGACCCGGCTGGCCGCTGCGACGTGGACCCGGCTGATCCTGCGGAATCGGAATGGGAAGGGGTGTGGGGATCCTTCGACAGCGACACCGACCCGTCAATTTTGCTAGGCCTGACCACGGGCTTTCTGGGGTCTATCGGCCGCGCTCCTGGTCTCGGCTTGCTGAACGCCGCTGCCTGTTTTTCCTCTTCCACTACCTGCAGGAGTTCATTCTTCTGTCGGTCCTGGATCCGATGAGCAAAATACAGCTGCCCGAAGGTCCATGAGTTATTCGACAGCCAGTAAATGAGAATTGCAAGTGGGAAAAACGGACCACCAAGGATCACGAATAGCGGAAAAACGTACAGCATCAGTTTGTTCATGATGGCCGTCTGAGGAGCGCCAGCGGCGGCTTCACTTTGACGGGCCACGCTACGCCGGGAGGTGAGGTGGGTGGCGATGCCGGCCAGAATAGTCAGCGGGATACCGACCGCGACGATGGTCGGCCGGTCGGCTCCCAGCTTCAGCAGGTCCGCATTGGGCATTGTCATAAACGATGACAGCGGAGCACCGTTGAAAAGCTTGGCGTCAACAAACGAAATGACTTCGGCCTTGGAGAAGAAATAGTTGCCGTTGGCGGCGGGGTTGAAAGTTCGCAGCACGTGGAAGAGCCCGATGAACACTGGGGCTTGGATCAGCGCCGGCAGACAACCGCCGATGGGGTTGACACCCGCCTCTTTGTTGAGCTTCATAATCTCTTCGGACATCCGCTGTTTGTCGTCCTTGTACTTCTCGCGGATCTTCTTCATCTGCGGTTGAAGCTCTTGCATCCGCAGCGACGAGTTCATTTGCTTCATGAACGGCTTAAACAAGACCGCGCGAAGGGTGAAGACGAGGAATATCACCGACAGCACCCACGCCCACGGGTTGTTGGATCCCAACACGGCGCCGAACACCTTGTGCCACAGCCACATCAACCCCGATACGGGGAAATAGATATAGTCGAGCGACCAAAAATCGAACGTTTTCACGCGTTGCCTCTTCCAATTACCTTCGTCGAGGCAACCAGGCCAAGACTGCTGCTGTGCTGATCTGTGGATAAATCGTCTGAACCAGAATTCGACCGGATGTTCTCACCGCGTACATCCGAACTTAACGAATCGGAGCTGCGAGCACCTGATCCGAGCAAGCCACGGGTAGGGGAGTTAACATCTGACGATCCGCTTGCTGTGGTGTCAACGCCTGAGGCGTCGCCTTTTCTCCCAGGTTCTTCGATATGACCGGATCCTTGCGGAACGGGGTCATAACCGCCAGCGTTCCACGGATGACACCTTCCAATGCGCCGCACTCCCAACCACAGACCTTTCCCGGGACCGTGCTCAGTGATGGCACCGACCATGTATGCGGAGCAACTGGGGGTGAAGCGGCAGTTCGGCGGAAGAGCGGGCGAGATAAAGCGTTGGTAGACCTTAATCGGGGCGACCAGCGCTTTGGCGAACCAGTTCATCCGCGCTTGTCCTTTCGGGCGCGAGCAGCGTGTGTTGACCGCGGGGACCCAGCGACCTTCGAGAGCGCCCGAGAGATACTGGAAACTAAATCGCTCCTCAACTCAGCGCTGGTAGCGGAAATGGAGGCAGGGAGAGCACGAACGACGACATCGGTTCCCGGCGCCAAGTCCAGCAGTAAGGGACGAATCTGGTGGCGCAGTTTTCGAGTCACACCGTGCCGTACTACCGAGTTCCCTACTTTCGACGAAACGACGAAACCGGCCCGCGGCACTCCATCCCTGCCAGACCTCTGCAGGTGGACTGCCACGTGCCGGGAGCCGACACGAACGCCGGACCTCATGACGGCACTGAACTCGGCCGCTGTGTGGAGGCGGGACTCGGTCGGTAACACGTCAGTGCCCGGGGGCGCGAATTAAGCGGAGATAGCCTTGCGACCCTTGGCCCGACGTGCAGCCAGGATCACGCGGCCCGCGCGGGTGTGCATCCGCAGCCGGAAGCCGTGGGTCTTGGACCGGCGGCGGTTGTTCGGCTGGAAGGTGCGCTTGCTCACGGTATTTCTCCAAAGGTAGTTCTTCTGAATAGCTGACGAGGAAAGCTGTCGCTACCGGTATCTCATGGTAGGCAGCACGCAGTGGCTCGGCCGAAACCAAGCACTTGTCGAGATTACGGACTCTGGAGCGGCTGGTCAACCTGGGTAACAGACTCCCCATCCCGAAGGGCGGACCTTCTCTTGCCCGGAAAGGACTAAATCCCTCAATCCGAGGGCATATGGGCCCCAACACGCTGTCTGCGGTGCTTGTTATTCGACGACTGATCTGAGTGGGGACTTGTGGAGAGACCCTCCAACTTG